>CAZFIQ010000103.1:0-1943 GCA_964519185.1 uncultured Patulibacter sp. | reverse complement strand
TGGCGCTGGCGGCGCACCTGGTCGGCGATCTGGGCCAGGTATCCGTCGGCCGTCGGCTCCAGCGTCATCGCCCGCTCCAACGCGTCGAGCGCTCCGACCCGGTCGTGCAGCCGCAGCCGCAGCCGGCCGATCCGGGCCCACGCGGCGCCGTCGTGCGGCTCCAGCTCGACCACCCGCGCAGCGGCCTCCTCGGCCTGGATCGTCGACCCCTGGGCCTCGTAGATCCGCGCGGCGAAGCGGTGCGGCGCCGGGCGCGAGCCCTCGGCCCGCAACCAGTCGCGGACGGCGCGGGCGGCCGCCGGCAGGTCATCGGCCTGCAGCAGTGCGACGGTGAGCATCCGCAGCACCGCCGGGTTCTCCGGATCGGCGTCGCGGGCGTAGAGCAGCCGCTTGGCCGCGATCGCGAACTCGCCCTCCGCCATCGCGTGCTGCGCGGCGGTCATGAACCGCTGGACCCGCTCCTGTGCGGGGTCGGGCTTGCTGAAGTCGACGAACTGCAGGGTGCCGGCCGGAACCGTCCGCACCCCCAGGTGGAAGGCGACCCGCGCGAACTGCAGGACGTCGTCACCGCTGTTCGTGAAGTACACCCCGGTCACGTTGCCGACGCCCCACTCCGGGTACGACACGCAGCGCGCGTAGCGGTGGACCACCGAGTGGTCGGGTGTCCGGCTGCCGAAGGGGTCGTGCTCGGCGCGGTCGCGCGCCTGCTGCTCCGCCTCGTAGGCCCGGCGTCCCGCCTCTTCCCGCGCGGCGCGGGCGGCGGCGGCGTTGACGCGGACCGCGTTCTCCGTGACCTTGCCGCCGCGCGAGTCCTCGGCCAGCCGCTGCAGACGGTCCGCGGCCTCGTTGATCGCTTTCAGGTGGCGCTCGTGCTCGAACTGCCGTCCGGGCGGCGCCAGGTCCGGGTGCCAGCGCTTGGCCATCCGCCGTCGCGCCAACTGGACGTCGCGCATGTCGAACGGCGGCTTGAGCTCCAACAGCCCCAGCCCGTGCTCGATATCGAAGACCGCGCCGACCATTCCATCCAGGGTAGCGGGCGGCCGGCGAGCCTTCGACGGACCATCCCCCGTCCCGCCCGCTTGCAATTCACGTGAATTCTGATCTACTTTAGGGAGATAGTGCTTCCGGTCTTCCGGGAGCGCCGTCTCTCTCCTCGCCGTTGCAAGCGACAGTCACCGGGGAGGGCGGCTCGCTCGTGCATCGGCGATCCGCCCTCCCGACTGTCGCGCCCGGAGCCCGAGCCCCCGCCCCAGCCGTCAGTGCGTGCTCGACGAGCTGAGCGCCAGGCCGACCACGCCCGCGGCGACCAGGCCGATGCTGACCAGCCGCATCGGAGCAGCCGACTCGCTCAGCCACACGATGCCGACGATCGCCGCGCCGATCGCGCCGATCCCGACCCAGACCGCATAGCCGGTGCCGACCGGCAGCGAGCGCAGCGAGTAGGACAGCAGCCCCATGCTGGCCACCAGCGCGACCAGGAAGACGATCGTCTCGGGCAGCCGGCTGAAGCCGTCGCTGCGCTTCATCGCGATCGCCCAGACGACCTCCAAGAGCCCTGCGGCGACGAGCGTGATCCACGCCATCTCAGTGCCTCCTCACGATGCTCGCCGTCGTCGTTCCGGGTACGGCGCGCGCTCTCGTCCGGAGTGCTCCCGTCGGGGCACCACCTCCGACGGTACCGGACGCCGGACCCCGTTGGGTGACCTTGCTCCGCCCGTCGTGCCCACGATCGCGGTCACGGCCGCCGCGGCTCCCGGCCCGGTACCAGCACCGCCCGCCCGCGCACCCGCCCCGCGGCCAGATCGTCCAGCGCCCGCGGCGCGTCCTCGAGCGCGTAGCGCTGGGTGTGCAGCCGAACCGCACCGGACGCGACCAACGCCATCAGCTCGCCCAGCTCGCCGAAGCTGCCGACCAGGTTGCCCTCGATCCGGACCTCCTTCAGC
>CAZFIQ010000102.1:9018-9251 GCA_964519185.1 uncultured Patulibacter sp. | reverse complement strand
CGAGCGGATCGAGGAGATCAAGATCGACCGCGTCTTCCTGGGCTCCTGCACCAACGGCCGGCTGGCCGACCTGCAGGCCGCGGCGTCGGTGATCAAGGGCCGCAAGGTCGCCGATCACGTCTACGCGATGGTCGTCCCGGGGTCGGTCCAGGTCAAGCTCGCCGCCGAGGCGGAGGGCCTGGACAAGGTCTTCACGGAGGCCGGCTTCGACTGGCGCGGCGCCGGCTGCTCCA
>CAZFIQ010000102.1:6775-9008 GCA_964519185.1 uncultured Patulibacter sp. | reverse complement strand
CCTCACCAACGCCGAGTATCATCCGGTCATAACAAAGGACTCGGTGCTCCATGTGCCTGGGGATGAACCCCGACACGCTGAGCCCCGGCGAGCGTTGCGCGTCGACGTCCAACCGCAACTTCCAGGGCCGGCAGGGCAAGGGTGGCCGGACGCACCTGGTGTCGCCGCAGATGGCCGCCGCCGCGGCGATCGCCGGTCACTTCGTCGACGTCCGCAGCTTCGACGCCGAGCCCGTCGCCGCCTAGGCGCGCGCACTACTTCGAGAGCAAGGAACCGGACATGGATCCCGTGAACATCATCGAAGGCGCCGTCTCGGACCTGCACCGTGACGACGTCGACACCGACCAGATCATCCCCGCGCGCTTCATGAAGCGCGTCGAGCGGACCGGCTTCGGCGAGTACGTCTTCGCCGACGCCAAGCAGGCCCCGGACTGGACGACGGAGATCGGCAACCCGATCCTCACCTCGGGCGCGAACTTCGGCTCCGGGTCGAGCCGCGAGCACGCCCCGTGGGCGCTGGAGGACGCCGGCTTCAAGGCGATCATCGCCGTCTCGCTGGCGGACATCTTCTACTCCAACTCGACCAAGATCGGGCTGCTGCCGATCGAGCTGCCGGAGGACCAGGTCCGCAAGATCGCGGCGGCCGGCAGCGCGCGGATCTCGCTCGAGGACCAGACGGTCGTGGTCGGTTCCGGCGGCGATGAGGAGGTCTTCCCGTTCGAGATCAACCCGGAGACGAAGCACCGGCTGCTGAACGGCCTGGACGACATCAGCCTGACGCTGGCCGACGTCGACAAGATCGACGCCTTCGAGCAGCGCCAGGCCGACGAATACTGGAAGCCGAGCTCGCTCTCGCTGCCGCCCGACGAGGCCCTGAAGACGACCCCGGTCGCCTCCTGATCGGAGCCCGGCGGGTCGGCCCTCGGCCCGGGTGATCAACCCGGGCCGAGACTGCGACCCCGAGCACCGACGACGTACCGATCATCTTCCCGGCGCCGACGGTTCGAGCGCGGCTCCGGTCACCCAAGAGGACGCCATGAGCACCGAGGACCCCAGCGGACCCCGTGACTGGGCGGGGGCGTCGTACGACGCGCTCTCGACCCCGCAGCAGCGGATGGGCGACGACGTCCTGGCGCGCCTGCAGCCGCGACTGCGCGGCGACGAGACCGTGCTCGACGCGGGCTGCGGCAGCGGGCGCGTGACCGCGGCGCTGCTGCCGCTGGTCCCGCACGGCGACGTGATCGGCGTCGACGGCTCGCCGTCGATGATCGAGCAGGCCCGCCACGTGCTGCCCGCCGACGTCGACCTGCACGTCCAGGACCTGGCCGAGCTGACGCTCGACGGGCCGGTCGACGCGATCGTCTCGACCGCGACCTTCCACTGGCTGCTCGACCACGAGCGGCTGTTCGGGCGGTTGGCGGCGGTGCTGCGTCCGGGCGGTCCGCTGGAGTTCCAGTGCGGGGGAGCGGGCAACATCGCCTCGGTTGCCGCGGCGATCGAACGGCTACGCGAGCGCGCGCCGTGGGACGTCGCCCTGACCGGCTGGGCGGGTCCGTGGAACTTCGCGAGCCCGGAGGACACGTCGGCCCGCCTGGAGGCGGCGGGCTTCGCCGACGTCCGCGCCTGGCTGGAACCGCGGCCGGTCCCGCTGCCGGAGGAGCACGAGCACGCCTACCTGCGGACCGTCGTCCTCGGCAGCCACCTGGAGCGCCTGCCGGAGGAGGCCCACGACGGCTTCGTCGAGGCGGTCCGCGACGAGCTGCGCATCGCCGACGGCGTCGTGCTCGACTATGTCCGCCTGAACGCCAGCGCGACCCGCGCCGGTGCCGACGCCCTGGCGGAGACCGAGCGCGAGATCGCCGACCGGCTGCGCGGGGCGTGAGCAGCGCGCCCGCGCGGCCAAGCTTGGCCGCCTCGGTACCGGTCGAGCGCGGCCGCGCGGGCCTGGCGGCCCGGTCGGGCCGGCCCACGGGGCGGCACGGTGCGCGCGGGTAGGGCGCTGCACGGCACAGGGCCGTGCAGCGCCGCACACGGCAGCCGCGTCGAGGCCTGCAAGCCTGGACGGCGAGCAGTGCTGGACCCGCGTCCCGGCTCCGGCGCTGCACGACATGGCTCATGGTTGCCGCCGCGCAGCACCAGGCCCGTGGGGACGACGGGTCAGGCTACGGATCGTCGGTGGTGCCCCGCCGCGGCGGGGTGGCGCTCAGCCGCCGGCTGGCGATGACCGTTCCGG
>CAZFIQ010000102.1:0-6765 GCA_964519185.1 uncultured Patulibacter sp. | reverse complement strand
GACCTGCCAGCCGGCGAACAGCGCGATCAGGTAGGCGAGCAGGGCGCACCCCAACACGACGGCGCCGAGCCAGCGAACGGCCGCCCGTGGACTGCACCGGCGCGGGACCTCGATCGTGAGGATCGCGAGCACGAGGCCGAGCAACGGGACGCCGAGGATGACGGCATCCTCGACGAGCGGCGAGTCGACGCGCAAGCCGTGCCCATCCTGCCGGTTGGGCCCGGAGTACGCCAACGCCCAGAGGAAGAGCCAGCAGCCCGTCATCACGACCCAGACCGCGACGGCGGTGATCCGGCAGAGCCACAGCTCGCGGCGGCCGGGCAGCCCGTCGGTCATCGAGGGTCTCCGACGCCGCCCCCGACGAGCAGCACCACCGTCAGGACCGCGACGACGAGGACGCCGGCGAGCACGACCAGGTGCAGCGGGAGCGTCCGCTTCACGGCGCGGGGCGTGGTCGGGGGGAGGTCAGCATGCGCAGGACGGTAGTCCGTGGTCGTGCGATGCTGCGCCGACCGCCTCGACGCGGAAACCACGGAGGAGCGCGACGTGACGACCGAGCAGGTCCTGCAGCTGGAGACGACGGTGGCGACGCGGGACGACGCGGAGCGCCTGGCGACGGCCCTCGTCGAGCGCCGGCTGGTGGCCTGCGCGCAGGTCGTCGGACCGATCCGCTCGATCTACCGCTGGGAGGGCGAGGTCCAGAGCGCGGAGGAGTTCGTCGTCCGCGGCAAGGCCCGCGCGTCGCTCGCCGACGCGTTGAAGGCCGCGATCGCGGAGCTCCACGCCTACGACGTTCCGGAGGTCCTGCTGTTCGCGGTCGCCGACGGCTCGGCGTCGTACCTGGACTGGATCGCGGCGGAGACCCGAGCCCCGTCCGAGGGCTGAAGGGGTCGCCGTTCTGGCGCGCTTCCGGTGCCGCTTCGGTGCCGACTGCGTCTGTTCCTTACCGATTGATCAGAGTAAGGTTTGGCCATGGACATCAGCGCCAAGCTCACGTCGAAGGGCCAGCTGACCGTGCCCAAGGCGGTGCGGACGGCGCTCGGACTGCGGACCGGGGACCGGGTGGTCTTCCGGGTCGACGGCGAGCACGCCGCGCTGGCTCGCACGCCGGACCTGCTCGACCTGGCCGGTGTCGTCGAGGTTCCCGCAGACCTCCTGGGCGCCGACTGGCACGACGTCCGACGCGTCACGCGCGAGACGCGTCACGGCGCGTGATCGGCTACATCGACACGAACGTCCTGGTCCGCCATCTGACCGGGGATCCGCCGGCGATGGCCGCGCGGGCGACGGCGCTGCTGCGCGCCGCCGAGCGACTTGATCTCCCGGACCTGATCGTCGCCGAGGTGGTCTACGTCCTCGGGTCGTTCTACCGGGTGCCGCGGGATCGGATCGCCGTCTTGGCGCGGGCGATCATCGCGTTCCCCGCCATCGAGACCGAGGACCCACCACGTCTGCTCCGGGCGATCGAGCTGTACGAGCTTCGGGGGCTGGACTTCGCCGACGCGTACCTCGCGGCGCGTGCCGAGCGGGCCCCGCACCGCGTGGTCGTCTCCTTCGACCAGGCCCTCGACCGGATCCGAACGATCGAGCGCGTCGAGCCCTGATCGCCGACGTCGTCCCGTTCGGGGCGCGGGGCGGCGGAGCGGGCGGCGGAGGAGGCGGTCCAGCAACTACCCTTCGGCGTTGACATGTCGCACGCCATCGCAGTCCTGCCCGGAGACGGAATCGGCCCGGAGATCACCGCGCCGACCCTCGAGATCCTCAACGATCTGGGGGACTTCGCGTTCACGGAGCACGTCTTCGGCGGGGCGTCGATCGACGCCCACGGGACCGCGCTGACCGACGAGACGCTGGCGGCCTGCAAGGCGTCGGACTCGATCCTGCTGGCCGCGGTCGGCGGGCCCAAGTGGGACACCACGGACCCCAACGCGCCGCGCCCGGAGGCCGGTCTGCTCCGCCTGCGCAAGGAACTGGGTCTGTACTCCAACCTGCGTCCGGTGCGCCCGGTGCCGGCGCTCTACGACGCCTCGGCGCTGAAGCGCGAGGTGCTCGACGGCACCGACCTGCTGGTCGTCCGCGAGCTGACCGGCGGGATCTACTTCGGTGAGAAGACGCGCACGGCCACCGACGCGTCCGACCTCTGCTACTACTCGGTCGGTGAGGTCGAGCGGATCGCCCGCTCGGCGTTCGAGACCGCCCGCAAGCGCCGCAACCTGGTCCACTCGGTCGACAAGGCCAACGTGATGGAGACGTCCCGCCAGTGGCGCGAGGTCGTCCACCGCGTCCACCAGGAGGAGTACTCCGACGTCGAGCTGCGCGACCAGCTGGTCGACAGCTGCGCGATGGAGCTGATCGCCCGCCCGACCCAGTTCGACGTGATCGTCACCGAGAACCTGTTCGGCGACATCCTCTCCGACGCCGCGGCGATGCTCTCCGGCTCGCTCGGCATGCTGCCGTCGGCGTCCGTGGGCAATCCGGACGGTCCGGGCCTGTTCGAGCCCGTCCACGGCTCCGCGCCCGACATCGCCGGCCAGGGGATCGCCAACCCGCTGGCGATGTTCCTCTCCGCCGCGATGATGCTGCGCCACGGCCTGGGCCTGCAGTCCGAGGCCGACGCGCTGGAGGCGGCCGTCGACACGGCGCTCGGCGAGGGCTTGCGCACCGGCGACCTCGGCGGCTCGGCGAACACCGCCGAGGCGCTCGCGACCGTCCGCAAGCACCTGAAGTAGCCCTCCGCCGCGGCCGCTCGTCGGGTGCTGCCGAACTGCTCGGCGTCACCCGACACGCGCGGCGGCTGCCCGGCGATCAGCGATCGGGCGGGCGCTCGACCTCCGGGTCGACGTCCGCCACGTGCTCGAGCGCCGACTCCAGCGCGACGGCCAGCGGCTCGACCAGCGCCGCGGGCTCCGGCTGACGCCGGACCAGCCAGTCGCCGGCCGCCCGCTCGACCATGCCGATCCAGGCACGGATCGTCGCCTGCGCCAGCGGCGAGCGCTCGGCGCCAGGGATCTCGCGGGCGATCACCTCGACGAAGGCCTGACGGGTGGCGTCGCCGATCGCGGTGACGTCGGCCTCGGTCCGGACCGCCCGCTGGACCATCGCGTGCTCGTCGGGGCGCGCCTCGACGCTCGCCAGGTACGCGCGGATGCCGGCCCGCAGGCGGTCGGGGTCGGCGCCCGAGAGCCCGGCCTGCGGCGCGGTCAGCCGCTGCCCGGCGGCTTCGATCGCGGCCAGGAAGACCTCGCGCTTGCCGCCGAAGTAGTGGTAGAGCAGCGCCCGCGACACGCCGCAGGCGGCGGCCAGGTCCTCCATCGAGACCTGCTCGTAGGGCCTGGCCGCGAACAGCTGGATCGCGGTGGTCAGGACCTGCTCCCGGCGGGCGGGGACGGAGAGGCGGGTGCGCGTCGCCACCGCCGCAGTGTAGATCAGGTCCGCGACGGCGCCGCCGCGAGCGTCGTGGCCTGACGGGTGGTAGGAACCGTCACCGACCGTTATTGTACGTTGTGTTGAATAGCGGGGATCGGCGCGGCGACCCGAGCCGAGGCGCAACGCGCACGATCGCCACGACACGGAGGCAGAACGGCCATGGCGACGACATCCACGACGTCCGACGAGCGACCGCCGACCCGTCGATCCGCGGCCGCCAGCCACGCCGCGTCGCCGGCCGGCCCGCTCGACGAGGCCACATCCGCGGCGCTGCCCGCGCCGCCGATGGTAGAGCTGCCGCCGATCCTCCAGGCGCTGCGGATGACGGCGCGTCAGTCATCGTTCGTGCGCGTCCAGCAGCGCCGCCACGGAGACGTCTTCCGCGTCGACTTCGCCAACGACCTGGTGCCGGAGGCCGTGGTCGTCAGCCATCCCGACCACGTCAAGTCGCTGTTCACGGCGGACCCGGCGCTCGCGCCGTCGCGCACCGGATCGTCGCCGCTGCGCCCCGTCGTCGGCGAGAGCTCGGTGCTGACGGCGGTCGGACCGCGGCACATGCGCCAGCGCAAGCTGCTGCTCCCGGCCTTCCACGGCCAGGCGATCGCCACCTACCAGGAGCAGATCGAAGCCGCGGCCGACCGCGAGATCGCGACGTGGCGGACGGGGCAGACGTTTCCGCTCGGCCCGTCGGCGCAGGCGATGACGCTCGACGTGATCATGGCGGGGGTCTTCGGCGTGGACGGGCGCCCGGCCCGCGGCACGCTCGAGCACCGGGTGCGCCAGCGCTTCCGCCGGGCGCTGGCGCTCTCGATGACCCGGATCGCCAAGGTCGCGGAGTTCGCCAACCGGCAGAGCAGCGATGCGGTCGGCGTCCAGCGCGTGGTGGTCGAGTCGATCGACGCGGCGCTCTTCCCGCTGATCGCGCAGCGGCGGGCCGAGCACGTGCCGGGGGAGCGCCACGACGTGCTCTCGATGCTGCTCGACGCGACCACCGAGGACGGCGAGCGGTTGACCGACCAGGAGCTGCGTGACGAGCTGATGACGCTGGTGCTGGCCGGCCACGAGACGACGGCCAACACGATCGCCTGGACCTTCGAGCGGCTGACCCGCCACCCGGACGCGTACGCCCGGCTGCGCGACGAGGTCCGCTCCGGCGACGGCGGCGCGTACCTCGACGCGGTGATCCACGAGTCGATGCGCTCGCGGCCGGTGATCCCGATGCTGGCCCGTGAGGTCACCGTGCCGTGGCGGTTCGGCGCGTTCGCCGTGCCGGCCGGCACGGTGGTCGCGATCAGCGTGCTGCTGCTGCACCACCGCGACGACCTGTATCCCGATCCGCTGGCCTTCCGACCCGAGCGGTTCCTCGGCGTCAAGCCCGGGACGTACACCTGGATCCCGTTCGGCGGCGGGATCCGGCGTTGCCTCGGCGCCGCGCTCGCGATGGCCGAGATGCGCACGGTGATCAGCGAGATCGTCCGCCGCGTCGACCTAGAGGCCGACGACCCGCGCCCCGAGTCGCCCCGCCACCGCAACGTGACGATGGTGCCCGCGCGCGGCGGACGGGTGCGGGTGACCCGGACGCTCGCCTGAGGGTCCCGTTCTGCGTGCGATGCGGGCGCCGTGGGCACCCCGATCGCACGCACCCCCGATCGTGCCGAGCGGCAACGGCGCCTGCGTGCGATTCGGGGCCACGCAGCACCTCAATCGCACGCACCTCCGACACCGGCCGCCGACGCAAGACGCTAGGCTCTGAGCTTCCTACACATCCGGGGGGTCCCAGCAGGGGCTGAGAGGACGCTGAAGCGCGTCGACCCGATTCACCTGATCCGGCTCATACCGGCGGAGGGAGCATCATGGAACGTCACGTCTTCACGACGGACAACGGCGCGCGGACGCAGATCCGGGCCGCGCGCGAGGGAACGATCACCCCCGAGATCGCCCGAGTGGCGGAGCGGGAGCAGCTGAAGCCGGAGACGGTGCGCGACGAGGTCGCGCGCGGCCGGATGGTGATTCCGGCCAACCGTCACCACGCCGCGCTCGACCCGATGGCGATCGGGCTCAAGGCGCGGGTCAAGATCAACGCGAACATCGGGTCGAGCCCGACCACCAGCTCGCTCGACGAGGAGGTCGAGAAGCTGTCGCTGTCGCAGCGCTGGGGCGCCGACACGGTGATGGACCTGTCGACGGGCAAGCGGATCCGCGAGACCCGCGAGGCGATCATCGGCGTCGCGACGGTGCCGATCGGGACGGTCCCGATCTACGAGGCCCTGGAGCGGGTCAAGAAGCCGGAGGAGCTGACCGCGGAGCTGCTGCTGGAGGTGATCCGCGAGCAGGCCGAGCAGGGCGTCGACTACATGACGATCCACGCCGGCGTGCGGTTCGACCACCTGGCGCTCTGCCAGCACCGGACGACCGGGATCGTCTCCCGCGGCGGCGGGCTGCTGGCGCGGTGGATGGTCCACCACGAGCAGGAGAACCCGCTCTACGAGCGGTTCGACGACGTGCTGGCGATCTGCGCCGAGCACGACGTGACGATCTCGCTCGGCGACGGCCTGCGGCCCGGCTCGATCGCCGACGCCTCGGACGCCGCGCAGTTCGCCGAGCTCGACACGCTCGGCGAGCTGGTCGGCCGCTGCTGGGACCGGGACGTCCAGTGCATGGTCGAGGGGCCGGGCCACGTCCCGCTCGACCAGCTGCAGGAGAACGTCGAGCGCCAGCAGCGGGTCTGCCGCGAGGCGCCGTTCTACACGCTCGGCCCACTGGTCACCGACATCGCGCCGGGCTACGACCACATCACCAGCGCGATCGGCGCGGCCGTCGTCGGCTGGCACGGCACGTCGATGCTCTGCTACGTCACGCCGAAGGAGCACCTGGGCCTGCCGGACGCCGACGACGTCAAGCAGGGGCTGATCGCGTACCGGATCGCGGCGCACGCGGCAGACCTGGCGCGCGGGGGAGCCCACGCCGCACGGGCCGGTCGCTGGGACCGGGCGCTGTTGCACGTGAACGTGAACGACGGGTCGGTGCCCGTGTCGGCCGCGTACTCGGCCAGGAGGGACTGCGCCGCCTCGAGGTCGTAGCCGGGGTCGGCGTTGTCGTTCTCGAACGCCGAGCCGGCGGGGAACAGGCTCACGGCCGGGCCGCCGAAACCCTCGGTGGTCAGCGCCGCGAGCTCCTCGCGGTTCAGTGCCATCGACAGCGCGGTGCGCACGCGCTGGTCGTCGAACGGCGGAGCCGTCATGTTGACGATGATGCTGTCCTGGCTCCCGTCGACACCCTGGACGAAGCGGACCGACGAGTCGTTCTGCGCCGTCATCATCACCGGGGTGCTCGCCGTGC
>CAZFIQ010000101.1:6519-9347 GCA_964519185.1 uncultured Patulibacter sp. | reverse complement strand
CGAAGTGCATCACGCCCGCAACGACGAAGAACGGACCGAACAGCCGACGGACGACGCGCATCGGATGATCCTACCGACGGTCGGCGCGCTGGCCAACGCAGGAGCACCACGCTGCGCCCTCCGCCGCCGTGCCGCCGGCGTGGCCCTGGGCGAGTCGATTGCTATCCGCCCCCGAGCCGTGCGGTCCACGACTCGCTGTGCGCGCCTCAGGCTGCACGGCCCGCGGCCACGCAGCAGGCACCTCGCGGGTCGAGTCGGAAACTGCACGGCAACGGCGTGCAGTGGGCGTCTCGCTGGGCGCGCCTCAGGCGGCACGGCCTGCGGCCACGCCGTGGGCGTCTCGCTGGGCGCGCCTCAAGCTGCACGGCCCGCGGCCACGCCGTGGGCGTCTCGCTGGGCGCGCCTCAAGCTGCACGGCCTGCGGCCACGCCGCGCCCGGACCGATGAGCGCGCTCGTTGCTGCGCCGCCGGAGGGCGTGCAGCTTCGGCCCCCAACCCGCCTCCGGCCCGGCCCCGCCCGCCGGACGCCCTCAGGCGGTGACGCGCATCGCGGCGGCCAGCTCGTGGCCGAGCGCGTGCTCGGCGTCGCCCAGGCGGACGGTCAGCGGGCCGCCGAACGGCTGGCGGTCGGTCAGGGTGACCTCGACGCCCGGGGTGATCCCGCGGGCGTGCAGGTGCCGGAGCATCGCCGGGTCGGCGTCGGAGACGCGGACGAAGGTCACCCGGTCGCCGACCGCGACGTCCTCCAGGCTGCGTGTCTCCGGCTCCTGCAGCTCCAGCTCGCGGTCGGGGATCGGGTCGCCGTGCGGATCGAACTCCGGGTGCCCGAGCTTGGCGGCGATCCGCTCGGCCAGATCGTCGGAGAGCGCGTGCTCCAGCCGCTCCGCCTCGTCGTGGACGCGGTCCCACGGGACGTCCAGGACCTCGACCAGGAACAGCTCCAGCAGCCGGTGGTTGCGCAGCGTCCGCAGCGCCACCCGGCGGCCCTCGTCGGTCAGCGTCACGCCGCGGTACGGCGCGTGCTCGAGCAGCCCCAGCTCGGACAGCCGCCGCAGCATCGCGGAGACCGATCCCGGGGTGATCCCCAGCCGCCCCGCGAGCGCCGTCGTCGAGACGGGCCCCTGCAAGCGGGACTCGAGCGCGAAGACCGCCTTGAGGTAATCCTCGACGGCGATCGACGGTGGGGTGGCCGGCGCGGACGCCATGCCACGCACCCTAGCGCGACGACGCCGGCCCGGACGACGCGCCGCCGACTCCCGGGACGCGCGCGTGTCCGACCACGCCGCGGCGCACCGGCCGCGCCCGCCGCCGTCCCGACCCGGGCCTCGCGCGCTAGCGTCCCGGCCATGACCGACGCCGTCCCGACCCCCGACCCCGAGCTGCTCGAGCGCCTGGCCGCGATGGCCGTGCGCGTCGGGGCCAACGTCCAGCCCGGCCAGACAGTCGGGGTCAGCGGCCAGGTCGGCGGCCACGAGCCGCTGGTCCGCGCGATCGTGGCCGAGGCGTACCGAGCCGGTGCCGGCTACGTCGACGTCGCCTGGTTCGACCCGCTGGTCAAGCGCGCGCGGCTGGAGCTGGCCGGAGCGGAGAGCCTGGACTTCGTCCCGCCGTGGCTCGGCGAGCGCGTCCAGGAGCTGGGACGGACCCATTCGGCCAACATCTCGCTGGTCGGCCAGGTCCGGCCGGGGGTCTTCGCCGACCTGGACCCCGCGCGGGTCGGTCGCGACCAGCTGCCGGCACTCCGCGAGACCGCCGAGGTGATCAACCGCCGCGAGCTGAACTGGACCGTCGTGCCCGCGCCGAACGCCGGCTGGGCGGGGCTGGTCTTCCCCGACCTGGACCCGGAGCAGGCGCTGCGCCGGCTGGAGGACGACATCCGCACCGTCTGCCGGCTCGACCAGGATCCGACGGTCGCCTGGCCCGCTCGCGCCGCCGAGCTGCAGGCCCATGCGGCCAAGCTGACCGAGCGCCGGTTCGACGCGATCCGGCTGGTCGGGCCCGGTACCGACCTGACCGTCGGCCTGCTGCCGTCGTCGCGGTTCATCGCCGCCGGGATGGACACCGTCGGCGGGATCGGCCACCAGGCGAACATCCCGACCGAGGAGGTCTTCACGACCCCCGACCCGGCGCGGGTCGACGGCGTGGTCCGGGCGACCAAGCCGCTGACGCTGGGCGGGACCGCGGTCGACGGGATCGAGGTCGAGTTCCGCGGCGGCGAGGTCGTGCGGATCGACGCGACCGTCGGCGCCGACGTGCTGCGCGGCTGGATCGAGCGCGACGCGGGCGCGCGGCGGCTGGGCGAGCTGGCGCTGGTCGACGGCGACGGCCGGGTCGGCCAGACGGGCACGGTCTTCCACGAGACGCTGCTCGACGAGAACGCCGCCAGCCACCTGGCGCTCGGATCCGCGTACCTGATGTGCGTCGAGGACGAGGCCGACCATCCGCAGGCGAACCAGTCGGCGATCCACGTCGACTTCATGGTCGGATCGAACGACGTCGCGGCGATCGGCGTCGACGCGAGCGGCGCCGAGACCCCGGTCCTGGTCGAGGGTCGCTGGCGGCTCTGACCGGAACCGCCGGAGCCTGTCGGGTCGTGACGCGTAGATCGACAGAACCCGACAAGCTCGGCGGCGGGTCGCTGGCGGCTGTCGTCGCGGCGGCGCAGGGGCGTGACGCCGCGCGAGCGCCTCGGTCGATACGCTGACCGTCCTCTGGGAGAGGTGCCGGAGTGGTTGAACGGGCACGATTGGAAATCGTGTAACGGGGAAACCTGTTCGAGGGTTCGAATCCCTCTCTCTCCGCCACGATCGTCCTCGAACTGGAGAGAC
>CAZFIQ010000101.1:1987-6509 GCA_964519185.1 uncultured Patulibacter sp. | reverse complement strand
CGGACGCCGAGCGCGCCCCGGTCCACGGCCTTCGGGCCACGGCCGGGGCGCGGTGCGTCGGGCGCCGCCGCGGGGCGCCGCTCGCGGACGCGCGACCGCCACGGGTCGCCGCCGGGCCCGCCCGGACGACGACGGGGCGACCGGCGCCAGCGCCGCACGTCACCCGGTTCGCGGGTCCGCCCGCTAGCGTCAGGGCTGACCCACCGGAACCACCCGAGGAGACAGTCCCATGGCCTTCAAGTCCGTCTACGCCGCGCACGCCACCGTCACCGGGGCCCGTGGCGGCCACGGTGCCACCGACGACGGCCGGCTCGACGTCCAGCTGTCCGTGCCCGCCGGGCTCGGCGGGGACGACGGCGCCGGCACCAACCCCGAGCAGCTCTTCGCCGTCGGCTGGGCGGCCTGCTTCGAGGGCGCGCTCGGGGCCGTCGCCGGCGACGCCGACGTCTCCGGCGCCTCGATCGACGCCACGGTCGAGATCGGCAAGGGCGCCGACGGCCTGGGCCTGCAGGCGACGCTCGCGGTCACGCTCCCCGGGATCGCCGACGACGTCGCGGTCGACCTGGTGCGCCAGGCCCACGGCGTCTGCCCCTACTCCAAGGCCACCCGCGGCAACGTCCCGACGACGCTGACCGCCAACGGCCAGGCCGTCGAGGCCTGACGACGGGGCGGCGGCCGGTCGTCCGCCGCGCTGGCCGGCGCGGTGGCCCGGGCCGCTACTCGATCCCGTCGAGCAGCTCGCCCAGCGGCACGCCGAGGCCGCGGGCGAGCTTGGTGATCGTTGCCAGCCGGGGATCGCGCTCCGCCCGCTCGAGCAGCGAGACCTCGGTGCGGTGGAGGCCCGCCCGCGCCCCGAGGGTCTCCTGCGACATGCCGACATCGGCACGGACGGCGCGCAGGTTCTTCGCGAAGATCTGATGAGGCTCCACGGGTCGAGTATCTCCCGCCGTAGACAACGCCTCTACAGACAAAACCCTGACAGACAATTCCTCTCGGTATAGTGCGTCCACTGGCGGCGATACGGACGGCGAGGAAGGCGATGACCCCGGAGGAGCAGGACACGCAGACGCAACGCGCAGTGCTGCTGCACGCGCTCTCGAGCGACCCCGCGATACTCAGCGACGACGAGGTGATCCTGGCGATCGCCGAGGACGCGGAGGACTTCGCCGAGCGCGACGCGGTGCTGCGCGCGCTCCGCGACCTCAGTGGCTACGGCCTGATGCACTACCGCCACGGCTTCGCCCAGACCACCCGCGCGGCCGTCCGGGCGAACGAGCTGCTGCAGCTCTGACCACCGAGGCGCCAGCGCTCGCGGCTGCGATGATGACGCGGTGCTTCCGCCCGGCCTCCACGAGCGTCCCCGGTGAGCGGCCCGGTGGCGGTCGGGCTGCTGCTCGGCGCCGCGGCGGACCGCACGTGGGGCGACCCGCGGCGGTGGCATCCGGTGGCCGGCTTCGGCCGGCTGATGCAGCGGGTCGAGGCCCGGCTCTGGAGTGACGACCGCCGCGCCGGGGTCGCCCACGCCGCGGTCGGCATCGTGATCGGCGCCGGACCGATCTGGTGGCTCGACCGGCGGCTGCGGGACCGTCCCGTGGCCCGGACCGCGCTGACCGCCGGCGTGACCTGGGCGGCGCTCGGCGGCCGCTCGCTGACCGCCACCGGCCGCCAGCTCGGACGCCACGTCGCGATCGGCGACCTGGACGGCGCCCGCGCGCTCGCGCCGAGCCTGGTCGGCCGCGATCCGGCGACGCTCGACGCTGACGGGCTGGTGCGCGCCGCGCTCGAGTCGGTCGCCGAGAACACCTCCGACGCGGTCGTCGGGCCGTTCGCCTGGGGCGCCCTGCTCGGCGCGCCCGGCGTGGCCCTGCACCGGGCGGTCAACACGATGGACGCGATGGTCGGCCACCGCTCGCCGCGCTACGAGCGCTACGGCTGGGCGGCCGCCCGGGCCGACGACCTGGCCGGCTGGCCGGCGGCACGACTGGCCGCGCTGCTGACCGTGGTCGCGGCGCCGTCGGTCGTTCGTGCCGCTCCCGCCACCGCTGACGGTGACCGGCCGGCTCGCGCCCCGGCCACCGCCGACAGCGGCGACCAACCGGCCCGCGACGTGGGCGACCGGACGCGGCGGGCCGCGGATCCGGCGCAGCGCGCCACCGCCGCGGCCTGGCGGGCCTGGCGTCGCGACGGCGCCTCCCACCCGAGCCCCAACGCCGGTCAGGTCGAGGCAGCCTTCGCCGGCGCGCTCGGCGTCCGCCTGGGCGGCCGCAACGTCTACGGCGAGCGGGTCGAGGAGCGGCCGACGCTCGGCGACGGCCCGCACGCCCGCACCCCGGATCCCGTCGACCTGGAGCGCGCCGCGCTGCTGTCGACCCGGGTCGGCGTGCTCGCCGCGCTGGTCGCCGCCGGCGCCGCGCTGGCCGTCGGAGCGGGCCCCGGACGTCGCCTCGACGTCGGTGGTCGTGGTGTGGCTGTCGACCGAGCGGGGCCGCCGCGCCGCCGCCCGGCCCCCCGCGCCTGAGGACCCGCGCCGCCGCACGGCCGGCCGCACGGCCGGCCGTGCGGCCCGTCCGAACCGCTGCCGTCGCCCCGATACGGCATGGTGTGCTCCGTGCGCGCGCTGATCGTCGGAGCCGGGGAGGTCGGGTGGTACCTGGCCGGACGCCTCGCGCGCGAGGGCCACGCGGTGGTCGTGCTCGACCAGGACCGCGACCTGCTGGTGCGGCGCGCCCGCTCCGGGGTCGACGTGCGGGTCGAGCGGGCCGACGCCGCCAACCCCAAGGCGCTCGCCGCCCACGAAGCCGGCGAGGTCGACCTGTTCCTGGCCGTGACCGCCAGCGACGCGACCAACCTGCTGTCGTGCCTGCTCGCCCAGAGCCTCAAGCCGGACGACCCGCCACGGACGATGGCGCGGGTCCGCGACGCCGACTACTACGCGCCGGGGGCCGACACCGCCGCCGGCACCCTCGGGATCGACCTGCTCGTCAGCCCCGAGCTGGCCGCGGTCGGCGACCTCGAGTCCGCACTGAAGATCCGCGGCGCGGTCCGCGTCGACCTCTTCGCCGAGGGGCGGATGGCGCTCGCCGAGTGCATGGTCCCCGACGGCTCGCCCGCCGCCCGCCGCTCGATCAGCACCCGTCCGCACGCCACCGACTCGTCGATCGTCGCCCTGCTGCGCGACGGACGGGTCCACTTGGCGACCCGCGACACCACCCCCCTGCCCGGCGACCACGTGGTCGTCGCCTGCCCCAAGGACCAGCTGAAGGAGGCGCTGCGCGAGATCGACCCGACCGCGCGCCAGGTCAACCGGGTCGCGATCTTCGGCGCCGGCCAGATCGGCGTCGCGCTCGCCGCCCGGCTGGCCGCGCGCGGACGCGAGGTGGTGATCATGGAGCCGGACGAGCAGCGGGCCCGCGACGCCGCCGAGCAGCTCGTCGACCGTTCGATCGAGGTGCTCTGGGACGAGGGCGCGTCGGAGGCCGCGATGCGCGAGGCCGGCGTCGACACCTGCGACGCCTTCGTCAGCTGCGCCGCCGACGACCGGACCACGCTGCTGGCCTGCACCCACGCCGACCGACTCGACATCGGCCTGGTGCTGGCGGTGCTGTCGCGCGAGGAGTACGCCCCGGTCGCCGAGGCGCTGGGCGTCGACGGCACCGTCGCTCCGCGGCTGGCGGCGGCCGAGCGGCTGCTGCGGACCTCGCGCGGGACCGGCGCCCGCAAGAGCACGCTGATCGTCGACGGGCTCGAGGCCCTGGAGTACCGGATCGCCCCGGGCGGCAAGCTCGTCGACCGGCCGGTCGCGGCGTCGCTGCCGCACGACACCAAGCTGGCGGCGATCTTCCGCGACGGCCGCGTGCTGTTCCCGGAGCAGACGCCGCGCTACGCCGCCGACGACCTGGTGCTGGCGCTGGCGACCGGCAGCGGCGCGGCGCGGTTGAGCACGGTCCTGGGCTCGTGAAGCCGACAACGGCCAAGCGGCCGGCGGGCCGCCGGCACCGGTTCCCGGTCGGCGCCCGGTTCGGCCCGCTGACCCGCCGCGCGATGACCGGCGCGGCCGCCGCGATGACCGCCGCCGCGGTCGCCTGCACCGTGACCGCCGCGGTCTCGGACGGCCGGGTGGTCGGCCCGTTCGCGCTGACCGCGGTGATCGCCGCGCTGCTGACGGTCCTGCTCCACCGCACCTGGGCGGGCCGGGCGATGCCGTCGCCGACCGGCCGCGACGGGCTGATGGCCGCCGGGCTGACGTGGGTCGCGACGAGCCTCTTCGCCGCGCTGCCGCTGCTGCTGAGCGACGCCACCCCGCGGCTGGCCGCGGCGATCTTCGAGGGCACCAGCGGGATCACCACGACCGGCGCGACGGTGATCGCCGACGTCGACGGCCTGCCCGACGCGGTGCTGCTGTGGCGCTCGCTGACCCACTGGATCGGCGGCATCGGCATCGTCGTCCTGCTCGTCGCCGTGGCCCCGGCGGCGGGCGGCGCGGCGCGGCGGGTGCTGCTCGGCGAGACCAGCCGGGCGGTCG
>CAZFIQ010000101.1:0-1977 GCA_964519185.1 uncultured Patulibacter sp. | reverse complement strand
GGGCGGTCGAGGAGACCGTCGCCCCGCAGCTGCGCGACACCGCCCGGATCACCGCCAAGCTGTACCTGACCGCGACGGCGATCGCGGTGGTGGTGCTGCTGGCGGTCGGGCTGTCGCCGTGGGAGGCCGCCAACCACGCGATGTCGCTGGTCGCGACCGGCGGATTCTCGACCCGCACCGCGTCGGCCGGCGCCTACGACTCGCCCCCGGTCGAGGTCGCGATGACGCTGATGATGCTCGCGGCGGGCGTCAGCTACGTCGTCTGGTGGCGGCTGGTGCTGCGCAAGGGGATCGGCGACCACGGCGCCGAGCTGCGGGCGTACTTCGGGTTCCTGCTGGCGGTCGCCGTGCTGCTGGCCTTCAGCGCCTCCGACGCCGGCGTCGACCTGCCGCTGCTGACCGGGGTCTTCACCGCGGCGTCGCTCGTCACCGGCACCGGGTTCACGTCGGCCGACCCCGACGCCTGGGGTGACACGACCCGGCTGATCGTGCTCGTCGCGATGGCCTCCGGCGCCTGCGTCGGATCGACCACCGGCGGCTTCAAGGTGCGGCGCTGGCTGGTCCTGTTCGGCGGCGTCCGCGCCGAGATCCAGCGCCAGATCGCGCCCCAGCGGATCGTCGTGGTGCGGGTCGGCCGCAAGCCGGTGACCGACGACGCGGTCCGCGCGGCCTACGGCTTCCTGTCGGTGGCGATCATCGCGCTGACGCTCGGCACCGGCCTGCTGGCGCTGAACGGCTACGACCTGCTGTCGTCGTTCTCCGCGTCCGCGGCCAGCCTGTTCAACGTCGGCCCGGCGCTCGGCGCGCTCGGCGGCCTGGAGTCCTACGCCGGGATGTCCGACTCCGGGCTGCTCGGGCTGAGCTTCCTGATGCTGCTCGGCCGGCTCGAGCTGTTCACGATCCTGGCGCTCTTCACCCGCGGGCTGTGGCGCGCGCGGTGACGACCGGGAAGCTGACCGACGGCTGCCGGTCGCGCTCGCGGAGCCGGCGGTAGGCGACGAACGCCGCCGCCGCCGCGACCAGCGCCGCGACGCCGCCGATCGCCAGCCCGACCCGCGGTCCGGCCACGGAGACGATCCAGCCGACCAGCGGCGCGCCGATCGGGGTCGAGCCGAGGAAGACGATCGAGTAGAGCCCCATCACGCGGCCGCGCATCCGCGGATCGACCTGCAGCTGGAGCGCGGAGTTGACCCCGGCCGAGAAGGTCACGGAGGCCATCCCCAGCAGGGCCAGCGGCAGCAGTTGCAGCGGCAGCACCGGGGCGAACGCCGCCAGCAGCTGGAACGCCCCGAACAGCGTGGCCGCCCCGACCAGCAGCCGCGGAGTGACCGTCGTGCGGTACCCGGAGACCAGTGCGCCGACGACCGAGCCGGCGGCCATCGTCATCGTCAGCAGGGTGAAGGTGGTGGCGGTCCCCTGCCAGGTGTCGTGGGCCATCAGCGGCAGGACGACCTGGAAGTTGAAGGAGAGCAGGCCGATCAGCGCCATCATCCCCAGCGGGATCAGCAGCTCCGGGGTGCGGCGGACGTAGCGCAGGCCCTCGCGCAGGGCGCCCTTCTGGCGGCCCGCGCGCGGCGCCGACTGCAGCTCGGCGGGGTCGATCCGCCAGAGCGCGACGATCATCACCACGAAGGTCAGGACGTCGACCACGAAGCACCAGGCGATGCCGACCAGCGCGATCAGCGCGCCGGCGATGCCGGGCCCGACGATCCGCGAGCCCTGGATCACGACGCTGTTCAGCGAGACCGCGTTGACCAGCCGATCGGGACCGACCAGCTCGATCGGCAGCGACTGGCGGGCCGGGTTGTCGATCGCCAGCACGACACCGCGCAGCAGCACCATCGCGTAGACGATCAGCGGGGTGACGACCCCGGTGAAGGTCACGATCGCCAGCACCGCGGCGGGGACCATCAGGCCGATCTGGGTGACGATCAGCAGCCGCCGCTTGTCGACGCGGTCGGCGAGCAGACCGCCCCA
>CAZFIQ010000100.1:7696-9384 GCA_964519185.1 uncultured Patulibacter sp. | reverse complement strand
CCAGGATCGTGTTGATCGCGTGCCCCGCGGAGTCGTGGAGCTCGCGGGCGATCCGCGCGCGCTCCTCCGCGACCACCAGCTCCTGCTCGCGGCGGGCGTGCTCGAGCCCGTCGGCCACCTGGGCGCGCAGGTAGCGGCGGCGGTCCCCGACCAGCCACGCTCCGGCCCAGAGCAGCCCCGGCAGCAGGTAGTCGGCCACGCCGTAGGGGGTGACCGCCACCTCGATCAGGACCAACGCGCCCCAGCACGTCGCCGCGACGACGAGCACCGGGACCGCCCGCCGGGGCTCGGGGCGGACGGCGATCGCGTAGAGCGCCACGGCGGGGGCGACGGGGGCGTGCACGCCGTAGCCGAGCGCCGCCAGCGCGAGGCTGGCGGCGAAGGTCGCCGCCAGCACGACGTAGGGCAGCCGGTCGCGCCCGAGCAGCGCCAGCGCGCCGAGCAGCACGAGCGCCAGCGACCAGCCGTCGGCCGCTTGGGTGGCCTCCGAGAAGTCGCCGAAGCCGCCGCCGATCAGCAGCTGGAGCAGCGACAGTGCCAGCACCCCGAGGACGACCAGGGCGTCGGCCGCGCGGCGGGGCAGGCGGGGGGCGCGGAACGACGGCACGTCCCGAGTCTAGGGCGGCACCGGGGGGCTCCGACACCTCCCGCGGGACGACCCGGGTCCTCCCGCGGGAGGACCCGCAAGACCGTTCCCGCGGCGGTCGCCGGCCGCGCCGCCCGGACGTACCGTCGATCCGTCGGTCCACCCGCACCAGGAGCCCCCGTGTCCGGATCAGAGAGCACCCCCGGCGTGCTTACCCGCATCGCCGACGCGATGTTCAACCACCGCAAGAAGGTCATCCTCGGCTGGCTGATCGCGCTGGCCGTCGCGATCCTGGTCGGGCCGAGCCTGGCCGGCGACCACGCCGTCGACTACAGCACCCCCGGGTCCGACTCCCAGGCCGCGGCCACGCGGATGGCGGAGTCGTTCTCGGGTCGCTCGGGCGAGTCCGTCGACATCGTCTGGAACGCCCAGGCCGGAGCGACCAGCCCCGCGGTCACCGAGCGGATCGACCGGCTGCTCGACGAGGTCGAGCGGACCGAGGGCGTCGCTCCGGGAGCCGTGGCGAGGGACGCCGAGGTCTCCGCGGACGGGAGGACCGCGATCCTCCGCGTACCGCTCGACCGCAGCTCCGGCGAGGTGCCGGACGCGACCGGCGAGCGGATCGGCGAGCTGGTCTCCGCCGCGACCGGCGACGGCCTGCGGGTCGCCGCCAACGGGCAGATCAACATGCTCGACACCCAAGCCGAGGGCGGCTCGGCGGAGATGGTTGGCGTCGGCGTCGCCGCGGTGCTGCTGCTGATCGTCTTCGGGTCGATCGTCGCGGCCGGCCTGCCGCTGCTGACCGCCGGCTTCGGCGTGGTGATCGCGTTCATCCTCGGCGGGATCCTGGCGGCGCTGATCGACACCCCGGACTGGGCCTCGGAGGTCTCGATCATGATCGGGCTCGGGGTCGGGATCGACTACGCGCTGCTGATCCTCACCCGCCACGTCAGCGCGCTCCGCGCGGGCAAGTCGCCGCGGGAGGCGAACGTCGAGGCGATGGCGACCGCCGGCCACTCGGTCGTGGTCGCCGGCGGCAGCGTCGTGATCGCGCTGATGGTCCTGTTCATCATGCGCTTGCCGTACCTCTGCGGCGTCGCGC
>CAZFIQ010000100.1:4494-7686 GCA_964519185.1 uncultured Patulibacter sp. | reverse complement strand
GACGGTGCTGGTCGTGATGGCCGCCTCGATCACCCTGCTGCCGGCGCTGTCCAGCCTGCTCGGCCACCGCGTCGCCGCGCTGCGGATCCCCGGGCTCGGGCGCACGCCGAAGGACCCCGACCGCACCCCGTCGGCCCGTTGGGCGCGGGGCGTCGTCCGCCGTCCGTGGGTCGCGGTGATCGGGTCGCTGATCGTGCTGGCGATCCTCTCCGCCCCGCTGACCGGCATCCGCTTCGGCTTCCCCGACGCGGGCAACAACCGCGAGGGCGCGACCACCCGCCAGGCCTACGACATGATCGCCGACGGCTTCGGCGCCGGCGCCAACGCCTCCCTGATCGCGGTCGCCGAGGTGCCGACCGCCGACGACCGCGCCGCGCTCGACCGGATGCGCGGTGAGATCGAGCGCGACGCCAGCGTCGTCGCGGTCGCCCCGCCGCAGCTCAACGAGGCCGGCGACACCGCGACGGTCGCGATCACCCCGCGCGACGGTCCGTCGGACCCGGACACCAAGCAGCTGGTCGAGCGGCTGCGCGACGGGCCGCTCGCGACCAGCGGCGTCGACGTCAAGCTCGGCGGCGACACCGCGACGACCGTCGACCAGGCGAGCGTCACCGCCGGGCGGCTGCCGCTGTTCATCCTCGCGGTCGTCGCGCTCTCGTTCCTGCTGCTGTGGCGCGCCTTCCGGGCTCCGGTGATCGCGCTCAAGGCCGGCGTCTTCACGATCCTCTCGATCGTCGCGGCCTACGGCGTGGTGGCGTTGGTGGCGGAGGGCGGCTGGGCCGGGCAGCTGATCGGGATCGACTCCGACGTCCCCGTCCCACCGTTCGTCCCGGTGATGATGTTCGCGATCACCTTCGGGCTGGCGATGGACTACGAGGTCTTCATCGTCTCGCGGATGAAGGAGGAGTACGAGCGCCTCGGCGACGCGCGGGAGGCGGTGATCGTCGGACTCGCCCGGACGTCGAAGGTGATCACCGCCGCCGCGCTGATCATGGTCTCGGTCTTCGGGGCCTTCTCGATGAGCACCGAGCTGATCCTCAAGTTCATCGGCGTCGGCCTGGCCTCGGCGATCCTGATCGACGGGATCCTGATCCGGATGGTGCTGCTGCCCGGCGTGATGCACCTGCTCGGCGAGCGGGCGTGGTGGCGTCCCGCCACGCGGCGGAGCGTCCCGGAGCGCGCGCCGACGTAGGCCCGCGCTGCGCGTTGGCCGCTGCACGGCGATCGGCGGTGCAGCGCCCGGCGCGGTCTGCGCGCTGCGCGCTGCACCGCGAGGGACCGCGCAGCGTCAGGCTCGCTCTGCGTGCCGGGTACTGCACGGCGATCAGCCGTGCAGCGCCCGGCGCGGAGGACTACTCGTCGTCCTGGACGATCTCCGGGCCGTCCTCGCCGTCCTCGACGTTCTGGGCCATCTGCTCCGCCAGCTGCGGCAGCAGGTCGGCGACCTGCATCCCCAGCACCTGCGCGAAGGTCGCGACGACCTGGTTCTGGCCGTCCGGGCCCGGCGTCTCCTGGATCTGCGGCGAGAAGATCGCCTCGGCCTGGACCTCGCCCGGCTGCTGCGGGTGGTCGGAGAGGATGATCACGGCCCGGCCGGGACCGTCCTGCACGACCGCGCCGCCGAGCGTGTCGCGCACGGCGCCGAGGATCTCGGCCACCATCTCGGCCCACAGCCGGCGGGCGTCCTCGCGCTCCGCGTCGTCCATGTCCGCCAGGTGGTGGGCGTTGCGGCGCGCCAGCGCCTCCAGCCCCGCGGCGATCGAGCGTTGCTCCAGCAGCTGATCGAGGTGCAGCGGCACGGAGGGCTCGTGGGTCGGGGTCGGCTCGGAATCGCTCATGCCCGACCAACGCTACGCGATCGACGGGTGGATCGCAGCCGCGGGTCGGCCCGCGTCGCGTCGTCCGCGAGGGTGCGCCTGGCCGATGGGTGGAGCGGAGGAGCCGCGACCTCCGTTCCGAGTCGTGACGACGGCCTGCGATCCGCCGCTCACCCCGAGAGGACGGGGGTGAGCGGAGGAGAGATCGTCGGAGTCGGCGCCGCAGGGGCGCCGAGGGGTCCTGCTAGCCGCGGCGACCCGCGAGCTCGATGATCAGGTGCTCGGTGATCGGCACCTGGATCTCGTGCCGCTCGGGCAGGCGCAGCACGCGGCCGGAGAGGCCGTCGTGGTCGGCCTCGAGCCACGCCGGGACGATGGCGATCAGCTCGGTCGACTCGGTCGCGATCGAGCGCACCGGGCTGCCGTCCTTCAGGGTCACGACGTCGCCCGGCTTCATGCGGGCCGAGGCGATCGTGTGGCGCTGGCCGTTGACCAGCACGTGGCCGTGCGAGACGAACTGCCGCGCCTGGGCGCGGGTCGACGCGAAGCCCAGGCGGACCAGCACGTTGTCGACGCGCAGCTCGAGCAGCTGCAGCAGCCGCTCGCCGTGGACGGTGCCGGCCTCGTTGCGCTTGCCGGCCTCGGCCAGCAGGCGGCGGAACTGCTTCTCGCGCACGCCGTAGTAGCGCTTGGCACGCTGCGTCTCGCGCAGCTGCTGGGCGTAGACGGACGTCTTGACGCGACGGCCGCCGCCGTGCTGCCCGGGGGGCAACGCGCCGCGGCGCTCCAGCGCGCCCTTGCCTGCCAGGCGACGTGCGCCCTTCAACTCCAGGTCGACGCCCTCGCGACGCGAGAGCCTCTCGACCGGCCCGGTGTAACGACCCATTGGGCCTCCTACCTTCGAACTCCGACGAAAACGATCCGATCAAGGGTAACGATGTCGGGCCCTTCAGCGTCGCGCGGGCGGCTCGCCGGCCCGCGTCGTGGTCCGACCGTACCAATCGCGCCGGCGGTCGTCCCGGGTTCCGACCCGGTGACCGATCGCACGTTGCCCGGGCTCGCGACTGGCGTAGGATATTCCTACTCGCGGTTGCGTTTGGTCGCGAACGCGAGCTACACTCGGCAGACCCGCAGCCTCGCGCGTGCGCCGGACCTGCCTCCCCCTCTTCGAGGAACCACCGCAATGAGCACCACCTCCGACTTCATGACCATCGCCGGCGAGATTGCGCAGGAGCGCATGAAGCCGGAGTGGCAGACCTTCTCGCTCGAGCTGAACGAGGAGCAGCGCACGCTCCGCGACTGGGTCCACGAGTTCGCCGAGAAGACGATCCGCCCCGCCGGAGCCGAGTGGGACGAGCGCGAGGAGTTCCCCTGG
>CAZFIQ010000100.1:0-4484 GCA_964519185.1 uncultured Patulibacter sp. | reverse complement strand
CGACCGGCCAGCTGACGCCGACCCTGCTCGAGGAGATCTTCTGGGGCGACGCCGGCATCGGCATGGCGCTCCAGGGCACCAACCTCGCCGTCTCCGCGATCTTCGGCCAGGGCACCCAGGAGCAGATCGCCGAGTGGCTGCCCCGCTGCTACGGCACCGTCGACGAACCGCAGGTCGCCGCCTTCTGCTCCTCCGAGCCGAACGCCGGCTCCGACGTCTCGAACGTCCGCACCACCGCCCGCTACGACGAGGCGACCGACGAGTGGGTCCTCAACGGCCAGAAGTCGTGGGCGACCAACGGCGGCATCGCCGACGTCCACGTCGTGATCGCCACCGTCGACCCCAGCCTCGGCAGCCGCGGCCACGCCGCGTTCGTCGTGCCGATGTCCGAGGTCAAGGGCATCTCGCAGGGCGCCAAGGTCAAGAAGCACGGGATCCGCGCCTCGCACACCGCCGACGTCAACCTCGACGACGCCCGCGTCCCCGGCAGCTACCTGCTCGGCGGCAAGGAGAAGCTCGACAAGCGCCTGGCCAAGGTCCGCGAGGGCAAGTCCGCCCACGGCAACGCCTCGATGGCGACCTTCGAGGCCTCGCGCCCCGCCGTCGGCGCGATGGCGATCGGCGTCGCCCGCGCCGCCTACGACTACGCGCTCGACTACGCCAAGGAGCGCGAGCAGTTCGGCCGCAAGATCATCGAGAACCAGGCGATCGCCTTCAAGCTCGCGAACATGAAGACCGAGCTCGACGCCTCGCGCCTGCTCGTCCAGCGCGCCTCCTGGATGGGCGCCGCCACCCTCCGCGGCCAGACCCCCGAGTTCAAGAACGCCGAGGGCTCGATGGCCAAGTACAAGGCCTCCGAGGCCGGCGTCCGGATCACCGAGGAGGCGATCCAGATCCTCGGCGGCAACGGCTACACCCGCGAGTACCCGGTCGAGCGGTTCCACCGCGACTCGAAGATCATGACCATCTTCGAGGGCACCAGCGAGATCCAGCAGCTCGTCATCGCCCGCACCATCTCGGGCATCCGCGTCCCCTGACGCATCGCATCTCGGCACGGGCGAGCCTCGGCAGGACTGGCGTCCAGCTCGGTGATCGTCCGAGAGCGGCGCTGACGCGTCGCATCTCGGGCCAGCCGAAGCTCGGCAGGACTGGCGTCCAGCTCTCGCTTCGTCCGTCCCGACCTGCTCGGTCATCATCCGCCCTCGGACGGATCACCGGCGCGTTGCTACCCCGTCATCACCCACTCAGACCGTTCTTCGACGGGTGCGGGATGATCGGGGGCGCATGACCGACGCCCCTGTCCCCGGCCTTCCGCCGGCTACCCCCGGCACCGATGTCCCGCTCGCCGGCCTGACCACGCTCGGGCTCGGCGGACCGGCGGAGCGGCTGGTCGTCGCCCGTGACGACGCGACGCTGCTGGCGGCGCTGGCTGACGCTGACGCCGCCGGCCGGCCGACGCTGCTGATCGCCGGCGGTAGCAACCTGGTGATCGGCGACGGGCCGATCGCCGGCGACGTCGTCGTCCTGCGGACCAGCGGGACGACCGACGAGGACGACGGCGACCACGTCCGGCGCACCGTCGCCGCCGGCGAGCCGTGGGACGCCGTCGTCGCCCGCAGCGTCGCCGACGGCCTGCGCGGGCTCGAGTGCCTCTCCGGGATCCCCGGCACCGCCGGCGCGACGCCGATCCAGAACGTCGGCGCCTACGGCCAGGAGGTCGCCGACACGATCGTCTCCGTCCGCGTCCACGACCGGGCCACGGGGGAGACCCGCGACTGGACCGCGGAGGAGTGCGGATTCGCCTACCGGACCAGCGTGTTCAAGGGTCGCGATCGCCACGTCGTGCTGTCCGTGAGCTTCCGGCTGGAGCGCAGCGACCACGCCGGACCGCTCCGCTACGGCGAGCTGGCCCGCACCCTGGAGGCCGACCGGACCGACGACCGGCCGCCGAGCCTGGCCGCCGTCCGCGCCGCCGTGCTGCGGCTGCGCCGCGGCAAGGGCATGGTGCTCGACCCCGGCGATCCCGACACCCGCTCCGCCGGATCGTTCTTCACCAACCCGATCCTCGCCGCCGACCAGCTCGACCGCTTCCGCGCCCGCGTCGCCGAGCGGCTCGGAGTCGATGTCGCCGCCCCCGAGTACCCGCAGCCCGACGGCACGGCCAAGACGTCGGCCGGCTGGCTGATCGAGCGCGCCGGGTTCGCCCGCGGGCACGCCCGCCCCGGGGCCGCGCTGTCGAGCAAGCACGCCCTGGCGCTGACCAGCCGCGGCGGCACCACCCGCGACCTGCTGGCGCTCGCCCGCGAGGTCGCCGACGGGGTCGAGCGGGCGTTCGGCATCGCGCTGCGACCCGAGCCGGTGCTGGTCGGCGATGCGACCTGGGAGACGGTCAGCGCAGGCTGACGCAGACCGGCGTGCGGTCCCGCAGCTCCTGCGGGGCGCTCACCGCCGCCGGGCCGAATCCGCCGAGCGCAACCGACGGCAGCGCCTCGGCGTCGCCCACGATCAGCCGCTGCGTGCCGATCGTCGCGACCTCCAGCTGGGTCGCGAACCGCGCGACCGCGTCGTCGTTCCAGGTCCGCCAGCGGTCCGGCGCCTCCAGCCGCCGGGCGTCGCGCAGCGGCCCGCGCAGCGCCCGCTGCAGCCGCCGCGCCGGCCGATCGAGCACCGCCGCCGCGTAGACCGCCGCCAGCGGATCGCGGGCCGCCGCGTCGCCGGCGTCCGGGGTCGCCCGCGCGGCCGTCACCAGATCGGTGCGGAACTGCTGAGTGATCCGCTGGACGTCGCCGCAGATCGCGTCCCAGTCCGCGGCGTAGCGGTCCTCCGGGGCGTCCGACCCGCAACCGCTCGCCGCCAGCGTCACGACGAGCGCCCCCGCCAGCGCCGTCGTCCGTCGCCGCACCGCGCTCACCGGGCCGCGCCCTGGCAGGCCGGCGCACCGTCGAGCACGGCCGGCGGGATCAGCACCCCGGCGGCCCCGCCCGCGGTCAGCCGATCGATCGCCGCGGCCCGCGCCGTCCCGTCGCGGCCGCCGGCCGCCGCCCGCAGCTGCTTGGCGTGGTCGTTCAGCTGCGCGACCGCCTGGGCCTGGAACGCCTGGTCCTGCTTGCGCGGCGTCGCCTCCGCCAGCTGCTCGGCCGCCTCGCGGACCGTCGCGGCGTAGCGGTCGATCGCGGCCTTGACCGCCGTGGCCTCGTCGTCGCCCGGCTCGCGCACGAGCGCGGTGCGCAGCGTCTCGACCGCCGCGGTCACCTGCTCGCAGGTGCGGTTGGTCGCGTCCGCCAGGTCGCTGTCGTCGCCACCGCCGCAGCCGGCGAGCGCCGCCGCGAGCGCGACGGCCACCAACGATCCCCGTACGCGCCGAGCCATGACCGCAAAGGCTAGATGAACGACGGCGTCGTACGCTCCCGGCCATGGACGTGCCGCTGGAACAGCTCGCCGCCGTGTCCGAGGCCGTCGGTCGGGGCGAGGACGCCGTCGAGGAGCAGGCCTGGAGCTCGGCCCGCGACGCGCTCGACGACGTCGACCGCCTGCTCGAGGAGCTGCGCGGCGTCTACGTCGAGATGGGGACGCGCGAGCGGGCCACGCTCGGGGCGATCGCCGGGCCGCTGCGGCAGCGTCGGGACGCGCTCGCCGCCCGGATCCCACGACCGAAGACGGTCAGCGACGGCGCCGCCGTCCACGACCCGGAGCAGGACGACGACCCCGAGGCCTAGGAGCCTGGTTCCGCAGGATCTGCCGCCCGTCGGGCCAGGTTCTGAGGGCGCCGGGCCCCCCCGGCGCGGCGGCCCGGACTAGATGAGGTGTTCCGTGATCTCGCGGCGCGGTGCACGCACCGGCCGGCGCCTGGCACCGGCCGACATCTCGCCAATACCACCGGTATTGCCCTCGATATCGACCGGCACCCGGCATCCGCCCAGCACGCACCCCGCATCCACGATCTCCGTGGAACACCTCATCTAGTTGACCGACGGATCGTCCGGCCGCTGCGCCAGCCGCTCGTACGGGCCGCCGAGCCGCTCCAGGCCGACGAACCAGAGGTCGGTCGCGTCGGCGCGGAAGAGGTCGTCGGGGCGCGCCGGCACGACGATCCAGTCGCCGTCGCGGTGCTCGGCGTCCAGCTGCCCCGGCGCCCAGCCCGCGTAGCCCGCGTAGGCGCGCGCTCGCTCGACGTTCGGGTTGTCCGGGTCGTGGTCGCCGCGGACCATCCCGATCCGGCCGAGCACCAGCAGCGCGGCGTCGGCCGGGTCGCGGAACTCGGCCATCGTCAGCAGCGCGTCCGGCTGCACCGGCCCGCCGTCGTGGACCACGTCGTCGGTCCCGAACAGCGTCGCGAACTCCGGGACCGCCACCTGCACCGTGGTCTCGGTTGGACGGTTGAGGATCACCCCGAGCGCGCCGTCGCGGTCGTGGTCGACGACCAGCACCACCGAGCGGGCGAAGCTGGGGTCGCCGACGGTCGGAGAGGCGACGAGCAGCTGCCC
>CAZFIQ010000099.1:0-9819 GCA_964519185.1 uncultured Patulibacter sp. | reverse complement strand
GTCGCGTCGCGGGTGCTCGGCACCAAGCGCGCGACCTTCGTGATCGACGAGCAGGGCGACGGCCCGGTCGGGGTCGGCCAGCAGCGGCACCGTCAGCCCGTGGTGGTCGCGGAACGACTGCTTGCTGGCGACGTCCTTGCCGCTGATCCCGACCACCGTCGCGTCGAGCGCGGCCAGGTCGTCAGCCCGGTCGCGGTACGAGCAGAACTGCTTGGTGCAGACCGCGGTCTCGTCGCCGGGGTAGAACGCCAGCACCACCCGCCGTCCGCGCTGCGCGGAGAGCGTGAACGGCCCGTCCGTCCCCTCCAGGGTGAAGTCCGGTGCGTCGTCGCCGGCCTGCGGTGCGGAAGCCATGCGCCGATCCTACGGGGTCGCGTCCCCGGACCGGTGACGACCGCCCGCCGCTCCCGTGGGCCCGCGGCGGATCGGCTACCGGCGGTCGCAACGCCGGGACGACCTGTGTCCCGATCCGTCGCGTTCGGGCAGAATGGCGGCATGCTCCGTACGCCGCTCCGTCGTCCCACCGCTCGTCTGGGCCTCGCGTTGGCCGTCGTCGCCGTGCTGGCGGGGTGCGGCGGGAGCGCCGCGGACGACGTGCCGGAGGGCGCGGTCGCGACGGTCAACGGAGAGCCGATCACGCAGCGGCAGTTCGACCGCTGGGTCGAGCTGACCACGCGTGAGAACGCGTTCGCCGGGGCCGACGACCTGACGGCGCAGGAGGTCGAGGACCGGGTGCTGAGCACGCTGATCCGCGGCCACTGGGTGCGCGGCGAGGCGGAGGAGCTGGAGATCAGCGTGCCGCAGTCGGAGCTGGACGACGAGTGGAAGCGGACCACCGAGCTGCAGTACGTCGGCGGCAAGGACTTCCAGCAGTACATGCAGGAGGTCGGCTTCACCGAGGAGGAGCTGCGCTTCCGGATCGCGACCGGCAAGTACACGATCTTCCTGCGGCGGGCGTTCCAGGCCCGTGCCGGCGGCCCCGACGCCCCCGACGTCGACGAGCGGATGATGGCCTTCAACGAGGACTTCACCGAGCGCTGGACGGCGCTGACGGTCTGCGCGGACGACCACCTGATCGCCGACTGCTCGAACGACCGGGAGAGCTAGCCCCCGAGCGGCGCCGCCGGCGGCACGGAATCAACCATCTAGGCTGGTGGAGTGTCGCTTCCGTCCGCTCGTGACCTGACGCTGCCCGCGACCGCCGCCGCGGTCGCCGCCGACGCGACCGCGTTGCTCGCCCCGCTGGTCGACCGCTCGTCCGTGAGCGGCGACGAGGCCGGCTTCGAGGCCTGCGCGGCGCTCGTCGCGGAGGCCCTGCCGGCCGGCGCGGTGGTCGACCGGATTCCCTGCTCGACGGTCGGCTGCTCGCCGGACCTGCTGGTGCGGCTGACCGGGACCGGGAGCGGGCGCGTCGTGCTGCTCGGCCACCTCGACACGGTGATCCCGGAGGACCGGCACCAGCCGCTGCGGCGCCACGGCGATCGCTGGACCGGTTCCGGCACCTTCGACATGAAGGGCGGCGACGCGCTGGCGGTCGGCCTGCTGCGGGCGCTCGCGGCGCAGCCGGAGCGGTTCGCGGAGCTGGCGCTGCTGCTGGTCGCCGACGAGGAGTGGCGGGTCGCCCCGTTCGTCCACGGACCGCGCTTCGACGGCTGGGACGCCTGCCTCTGCTTCGAGGGCGGGGAGCGGACCGACGACGGCGACGAGGCGGTCGTCGTGCGACGCAAGGCGGCGGCGTCGATCGACGTCGTGGCGCGCGGTCGCTCGGCCCACGCCGGCAGCCGTCCGGACGACGGCCGCAACGCCCTGCTGGCGCTGGCGACGGTCGCCCAGCGGATCGCGTCGTACCACGATCCCAGCGGCGCGGAGCGTCTGAGCGCGGTGCCGACGATCGTCCGCTGCGGCGACGCGCTGAACGTCGTGCCGGCCGACGGGACGCTGACCTGCGACCTGCGGGCCGACGGCTTCGACGCGATCGAGCGGGTGCTCGACGCGCTGCCGGTCGAGCTCGACGGCGTGGCGCTGGACGCGCAGCTCGGTCGCCGCTGGCCGGGCCTCGACCACCGCGAGCAGGCGGCTCCGGTGCTGGAGCGGGCCGGCGCGCTGCTCGGCCGGCCGATCGTCGGGCGGGCCCGGGGCGGGGCGTCCGACGCCAGTCACCTGGCGCCGTTCGTCGGGGTCGCGATCGACGGGCTGGGTCCGCTCGGCGGCGGCGCCCACGCCGACGACGAGCACGTCGACGGGGCGACGCTGACCGACCGGGCCGCGGTTGCCGTCGCGGTCGCCCACGCGGTGCTCGACGCGGTCTGACCGGGAGCGGGTACGGTCACCCCGTGACCCCCGCCCCGCGTGAACCGCAGACCCCCGACGAGGAGCTGCTCAGCGCCGAGTGGCCGCAGGTCGTCACCGAGCTGACCGACGCCCAGCGGGTCGAGCGGATCTCGGCCGAGGTCGAGCGGGCGTTCGCCGCGCTCGGCCACATCACGGGCGGGATCACGGTCTTCGGGTCGGCTCGCCGCGGCCCGGGAACCGACGAGTACGAGCGGACCCGCGAGCTTGGCCGGCGGCTGGCGACCGAGGCCGCGTGCACCGTGCTGACGGGGGGTGGGCCGGGCCTGATGGAGGCGGCCAACCGGGGAGCGCGCGAGGCCGGCGGCGGCTCGGTCGGGCTGACGATCGACCTGCCGTTCGAGCGGGGCGGCAACGACTACCTCGACCTCGAGGTGCCGTTCCACTACTTCTTCGTGCGCAAGGTCTCGTTCGTGCGCTACTCGAACGCGTTCGTCGCGATGCCGGGCGGCCTCGGGACGCTCGACGAGCTGTTCGAGGTGCTCTGCCTGGTCCAGACCGAGAAGATCCGCCGCTACCCGGTGGTGCTCTACGGGACGGCGTTCTGGGCGGGGCTGGTCGACTGGCTGCGTGAGCGCGTGATCGCCGACGGCCTGATGTCGCCGGAGGACGAGGACCTGTTCACGGTGACCGACGACCTCGACCAGGTCGTGCGGATCTGCGCCGAGGCGTGTGCGCTGCGGCGGGGCGGCAACGCGGCGGGCTGAGGTCAGTGCCCCGCGACGTACCCGTCGTCGGGCGTCAGCGGCAAACCACGGGCGGCCCACTCCTGGATGCCGCCGGCCAGCGACCAGGCGTCGAAGCCCTGGGCGCGGAACGCCTCGGCGGCCATCGCCGAGCGCCCGCCGACCAGGCACTGGAAGACGATCGTCACGTCGCGGTCGAAGCGCTCGAGCTGCGGACCGAGCTGGTCCATCGGGACGTGGCTGGCACCCTCGATCCGGCCGGCCTCCCACTCGTGCGGCTCGCGCACGTCGACCAGCACGAACCGGCCCTGGGCGGCGTCGTCGATGATCTGGTCGATCGTCACGTCGAGGCCGGGCTGATCGAACGGCGCGTCGGGCATACCCGCAAGGTAGCGACTCGGTTCGCCGGGGCACCCGGTGCGTGCGGGCGGCGAACGGCCGGGGTGGGCGGTCGCGTCGCAGATCTGAGGCGCTACAGATTAGGAACGTCTACTACCATTGGGATCATGGATCCCGTGACCGCCCCCGTCGAAGCCGACGCCCGGCTGGTGGGACAGCTGCGCGCGGGGGGCCTCCGCGTGACGCCTCAGCGGCTGGCGCTGCACCGGATCCTGGCCGGCTCGCACCGGCACGTGACGGCGGAGGGGCTGCTGCGCGAAGCGTCCAGCGAGCTGCCCGGGCTGGCGTTGCCCACGGTCTACTCGACGCTCGAGCTGTTCGCCGACCTGGGCGTGGTGCGCCGGGTGGCCGCGCCCGGCGCCGCCCGCTACGACACCGACCCGTCGCCGCACGATCACTTCACCTGCACCCGTTGCGGGGCGCTGTTCGACCTGGACACCAGCGCCAGTCGCGCCGCCGCCCGCAAGGCGGCCGAGGCCGCCGGGCACCGCGTCGACTCCGCGACCGTGGTCGTCAGCGGCCACTGCGCGGACTGCCTGGCCACGGGCTGAGGGCGGGCTTCCCGGAGCAACCGGACGCCAGATGGGCGCGCCACCGCTGGCCGCCGGTCAGCTGTGTCGTGCGTCTTCGAACACCGCGCCTCGAGCACTCGCGAAATCGAGGTCGGCGCCGGCCAGGGTGGCCCGGATGAAGAGCGCTCCGTCGACGTTCGCGTCACGCAGGATCGCGTCGCGCAGGGTGGCGTCCGTGAAGTCACAGAACCGCAGGTCGGCGCCCGACAGGTCGACTCCGGTCAGGTCGAGGCCGCGGAACCGAAAGCCGGAGCACGATCCGTCTGCGGCCAGGCCGGTTCCCCGCAGCACATCGGCGGCGACGGTCGCTGTCGTCTCGCCTGCGAGGATCCCGACGAGGATGCGAAACGCCTCGTCGCGCCGCGAAGCTTGACGCGCGGCCAGCTCCGATGTGCGGTCGTATCCGAGCGCGACGACGACGAGCACGATCGCTGAGGACAGCACGCCGCTGGCGACGGAGATGATCGCGCTCGTCGCGAATGGGTCGTCCATCTGGACGTCGAGCACGATCGATCCGGCTCCCACGAGCCCCGCGGCCAAGAGCACGAGGCCGAGGCACGAGAGCAGCGCGACGCCGAGTCGCCGCCTTCGGGCGCCTCGCACGCCGCTCATCGGGCCAACGGCTCGAGGGCCTGCTCCACGAACCGCACGATGCTGGACTCGGGGCTGTCGAGGTCGGAGAGCGTCTGATCGAACAGCGTGTCGATGCACCCTCGTTCGAACTCCACCGAGGAGGGATCGCTGGTCTCGAGGGCTTCGACGATCGTGGTCGACGGCGTTGCACGCCGAGCCGCGAACGCGCGGTCGCGGAAGACGTAGGCGATCCGAGAGTGGTCGATGTTCAACGGAACCACGCCGCGATGAGGAGGGGCAGCAGCGTGGAATCGCTGGATCGCGTCGATCGTGTCGTCACGAAGCGCTCGCACGGCACGGGGGCTGTCGATCGCGGCCTCGATCTTGGTTCGGTAGGCGATCGTGTCGGTGCGGATGACGATCCGAACGTCGACGGTCGGGTCGTCATCGAAGAGCAAGCGGCGCAGGTTCGAGTCCATCGCGGCGGAGCCGGGCGACATCGGCGTTGTCCCGGCAGCCCGCGATTGCACACCGAAGAACCAGTCGGGGTGAAAGCAGGATGGGAGGTACGCGCCGCGGAAGTAGGTGGTGGTGGAGAGCATCTGGGCCATGGTCCTGAGGTACTCGCCCCGCGTGAGGGTCTTGGTCATTCCGTCCTGTCCCTTCTCGATTCGCTCGCTTGCGCTCTCGTGCCGGACCACGGACGCGAGTAGCCCGTCCAGTCCCTTCTTGCGGACCTTCGTCTGGTGCTTGACGCAAACCGGAACGTCCCGCAGGTCTGCGTTCCCGTGCTGCGTCATGGTTGCGAGAGCGTTCGCCGTAGACGGACACCCCGGAAAGCGGCAGAGCAGAGTCCCGGCACCCTCGATCGATGGCGCCGGGGCGAAGGTCGTGGTCAGGCCTATGTTCCGTCGGATGAATGGCATCGGTCTTTGAGCCGGGAGAGCACGTCGTGGAGGAACGTCTGGCGAGCCGCGACGCCCCGCACGTGGAAGTCTGGGACGAGCAACGTCCCGCAGGCCGGCGCCAGCCGATCCCTCCAATCGAGGATCTCGGCCCACGGGCGTTCGATCGACGGCCGTCGTGTCATCTCGGAGCGTGCGATGTGTCGACGGCCGATACCCGCGTCCGTGGGCAGGATCAGAGCCTGCGTGCTGTGGAGCGCCTGCTCGGGGTCGCCTCCGGGCACGAGCCCGAACCCCCACTCATTGCGAGGGGTGCTGTAGCGACGCGCGAGACGTCGAGCATGCGTCGATCCTCCGGCGATGACGTACTCCGTCAGCGGATGGCGGGGGCGGTCCGGGGCGTCCATGAACTGGGCAACGATCGACGCCCGCGACGGCAGGTCGGCCATGCGGCGCCCGACCGCGTGAAAGTCCTCGCGGAACCACCCCATGCCGAGGCCGACGGTGAGGGGGCCGTTGCTCACCGACCGAAGCGTTTCGATGCTGCGCCGCAACAACCCCGTCCCGTACACGGGGACGGGGGCGGCCATGACCCCAAGCGGTGCTCCAGCGCATTCCGGAACGGTGGAGAGGGCGGCCAGTGCCGTCCACGGGTCCCAGGCGGGCGGGTGGCCCGGGTCGACCTGGGCGCAGTGGTCGGTGAGGACGACTCCGGCTCCGGTGGCGCGTGCGACGGACGCGAGCTGCACGAGGTCCTCGAACGACGCTGTCGGACCGATCCAAGCAGCGAGCTTCATCGGCGCCCCGTGGCCCGGGTGCTTCCCGTGGCTATCTGGTGTGGAGCTACCACACGCTGTACCCGCCGTCCGCGCGAATCGTCTGCCCGACCACGTAGGAGGAGGCACGGGAGCTGAGGAGCGCCGCCAGCTCGGCCACCTCGTCGACCGATGCCATCCTCCCGAGCGGCACGCGAAGGCTGTACTGCCGGTCGAAGTCGGCCCGCTGTTCGTTCGCGATGCCGCCCGGGCTCAGGCAGTTGACCCGGACGCCGTGCGGGGCCAGCCGGACCGCGGTGTGGCGGACGACACCTTCCATGGCGGCCTTCGAGGCCACGTAGTGCAAGGCCTTGTCGGCGATCGGGGGGGTCAGCGAGCCGTAGAGCCGCGGATCTGGCGCGGTCGACGCGTACAGAGAGCCGACGCACACGATGCTGCCCGGACGGCGGGCTTCGACCAGAGCGGCGCCACAGACCTGAATCACGTTGATGCATGCTGCGATGTCCGCCGTGCACGCCGCGAGGCGGTGGGCGGACGTGCGCGCGCCCTCCCCGGCTTCGATGGCATCGTTGGTCGCAGCACAGTGGATCACTCGCGTAGGGACGGTGTCGAGGTCCCCGATCGATGCGCGTAGGGCGTGTTCCGACGACACATCGCAGATTCGGTGCGTGTAGCGGCCGTCGTCGGTGCGGGCTGGCGCGATGTCGAGGCCGAGCACCGTTGCGCCTTGCCGCAGTAGGGCGCTCACGATCGCGTTGCCGAGGAACCCCGACGATCCGGTGACGAGCGCGAAGCTCTCGGCGGGTCGTGGGCCGCTGAGGTGGTCTTCTGGTCGTGTTCGCGTGTGTGTCGAGGTCGGCATCGGGTGTGGGGTCGGGGCGGAAGTGTGCGCAGTCTACATGGCGATGTTTCGCTCGCATCCTGGTGGGTGGACTCGCTGTGGACCCGCTGCGCGCCGCCGAGACGGCGCCTGGGATGTTCGTGACGACGCGCAAGACCGACTGGTCGCTATGCACCGCTCGGGTTCGCCGGTCGGGTACCTCGCTCCGGCGCCGGCTGCGGCGTAGGATGGCCGGCATGTCCGATATTGCTACCGCCGGTCTCTACGACATCCCGGAGGAGCTCGCCGAGTTCCGCGCGGCCGTCCGCACGATCGCGCAGGAGCAGATCGCGCCGCGCGCCGCGGAGATCGACGAGACCGGCGAGTACCCGTGGGACGTCCGCAAGCTGCTCGGCGAGTCCGACGTCCTGGGCCTGGCGGTCCCCGAGCAGTACGGCGGCACGCACCTCGGCACGCTGATGCTGCAGATGGCCGCCGAGGAGATCGCCACCGTCTGCGCGTCGTCGGCGCTGATCCTGATGATCCAAGAGCTCGGATCGCTGCCGATCCGGCTGTTCGGGTCGGACGAGCTGAAGCAGCGGTTCCTGCCGAAGACGGCGACCGGCGAGTGGTCCCCGGCGTTCGCGCTGTCCGAGCCCGAGGCCGGCTCCGATCCCGCCTCGATGAAGACGACGGCCGTCCGCGACGGCGACGACTGGATCATCAACGGCGCGAAGAACTGGATCACCAACACCTCGATCGCGGACTACTACGTGGTCTTCGCCAAGACCGACCACGAGAAGAACCGGATCACCGCGTTCGTCGTCGAGGCGGACCGCGACGGCTTCTCCTGGGGGCCGCTCGAGCGCAAGCTCGGGATCAAGGGCTCGCCGACCGGATCGCCGGTCCTGCAGGACGTCCGGGTGCCCGCCGAGAACGTGATCGGCGAGGTCGATCGCGGGCTCTCGGTCGCGCTCGGCACGCTCGAGCGGACCCGCCTCGGCGCGGCCGCGCAGGCGGTCGGGATCGCCCAGGGCTCGATCGACTACGCGACGAAGTACGCCCAGGAGCGGATCGCCTTCGGGCAGCCGATCGCGACCTTCCAGGGCCTGCAGTGGAAGCTCGCCGACGCCCAGACGCGGACCGCTGCGGCCCGCGAGCTGCTCTACAAGGCCTGCGCGACCGCCGACCGCGAGCCGCGCGTCGCCGACCTGGGCCAGTGGACGTCGATGGCCAAGCTCTTCGCCTCCGACAACGCGATGACCACGACGGTCGACATGCTGCAGGTGCTCGGCGGCTACGGCTACGTCAAGGACTACCCGATGGAGCGCTACATGCGCGACGCCAAGATCACGCAGATCTACGAGGGCACCAACGAGATCCAGCGCGTGGTGATCGCGCGGTCGATGCTGCGCTAGCCGCTCCACCGGAGCGTCGCGGCGCCTCCCGGACGGCGTCGGCGCGGACGCGGTGGGGCCCTCCACGTCCCTGCTGTGGCGACGGTGGGGCGGGTGGCGTATCGTCGGTCCCATGAGCGCGCGTACGCCGATCGTCACCGCCCTGGTCGGGCTCTGCGTGGCGTCCGTGGTCGGCTACCTGGTCGCCGGCTGGGCGACGGTGGGGGTGGTGCGCACGGTCCAGACGATCGGCGTGATCGGCGCGGTGCTCGGCCTGGTTATCGGCGTGCTCGCGCTGATCACCGGCCGGCTGGCCGACTACCGCGAGCCGTCGAGCGAGGAGGAGTTCGAGCGGCTGGTCGAGGAGTCGGAGCGGCTGGCCGCCGAGGGCCTCGCCGTCGACCCGGACGAGGGCGAGTTCCTGCTCCACGATCCGATGAACGACGACGGCTTCGCCGCGCTGGTGCGCGAGGCGCTGGACGACCTGCCCGATCTGCTGCAGGGCGTGCTCGACACCAACGTCGCCGTGGTCGTCTCCGACCAGGGGCGCAAGCACCACGCCTACGGGCTCTACGTCGGCGACGGGGCGACCCGCGACGACCACTCCGACAAGATCCTGATCTTCCGCGACACCCTCCGCCGCGACTTCGGCCACGACGCCGAGCTGCTGCGCGAGCAGGTCACGATCACGGTCCGCCACGAGCTGGCGCACCACGTCGGGTTCGACGAGCTCGGCGTCCGCGAGCTGGGGCTGTAGCTCTGGCCGCGGCCAGCGATATTGACTGACGTGTCAATATCAGCGACGCACGCAGTACACTGCGGCGGACGGCGCCGTCGGGGAGCGGTCCGCCAACCACCACGAGAGGGCCGGGCATGCCGGAAGCAGTGATCGTCGACGCGGTGCGGACCCCGATCGGACGGGCCGGCAAGGGCTCGCTGAAGGACGTCCGCGCCGACGACCTGGCGGCCATCCCGCTGCGGGCGCTGCAGGAGCGCAACCCGCAGGTCGACTGGTCGGAGACCGTCGACGTGCTGATGGGCGCGGCGTCCGGCGAAGGCGAGCAGGGATTCAACATCGCCCGCAACGCAGCGCTGCTGGCGGGGCTCCCGTTCGAGGTCCCCGCCGCCACGACCAACCGCTTCTGCGCGTCGTCGCTGCAGACGATCCGCAACGCCTTCCACGCGATCAAGGCCGGTGAGGGCGACCAGTACATCGCCGCCGGCGTCGAGGCGGTCTCGCGCTCGATCCAGGGTGGCGCCTGGGAGTTCCACCCGCTGCTCGACGGCTCCGACGGCCGCAGTGTACTGCGTGCGTCGCTGATATTGACACGTCAGTCAATAT
>CAZFIQ010000098.1:5634-9831 GCA_964519185.1 uncultured Patulibacter sp. | reverse complement strand
GAGGTCGACGAACGCGCCGAAGTCGACGATGTTCGAGATCTGACCCTCGACCACGACGCCGGGCTGCAGGACGTCCAGGATCGCCTGGCGCTGCTCCTTGCGCTCTTCCTCGAGCACGGCACGACGCGACAGGACAACGTTGTTGCGCTGGCGGTTGAGCTCGATGACCTTGCACTCGATGATCGTGTGCAGGTACTCGTCGAGGTTCGGGACGCGACGGATGTCGACCAGCGACGCCGGCAGGAAGCCGCGCACGCCCAGGTCGATGATGAGTCCGCCCTTGACGACCTCGATGACGGTGCCCTCGACCGGCTCGCCGGTCTCCTGCGCCGCTTCGATCCGCTTCCACGCACGCTCGTAGCGGGCCTGCTTGCGGCTGACCTTGAGGCGACCTTCGTCGTCCTCCTTGATCATGACGAGGACTTCGACTTCCTCGCCCAGCTCGACCTCGTCGTACGGGTCGGCGTTCCTGCGGATCGACAGCTCCTGCTGCGGAATCACGCCTTCGGACTTGTAGCCGACGTCGACCCACACCTCATCGGGGTCGATCCGGACTACCGTTCCGGTGATTACGTCGCCTTCACCGAAGCCGGGGAAGGTCGCGTCATAGTTGGGGACAATGTTCCCGTCGACGTTGAGGAGAAGGCCGTCAGAGCCTTCAACTACCGTCGCGGGGATCTCGGTGGTGGACATGAACCACGAAGGGTAGCGCGATCCCGCGGAGAACGGTCCCCGCCTCCGCCGCTGTACGACGGGCGTTTTGCGGTCCCGCGGCCCCCTCCCCCGGACCGCGCGTTCGACGTCGTCCCGCACCCCTGAATCGCGTGTTCGCGACCGGTCATCCGCGGCTCCGCGATCCGCGTTGCCCACGCCCCCGGATCGCGTGTTCGCGGCCGATCGCCCGCGACTCCGCGATCCGCGTCGCCTGACGCACGCCGACTGCGGATTCGTCGCACGACCGCGACCGTCACCGCAGTTCAGCCCGCTCCGCCTCCTGACCCGCGAGAGCCAGCACGGCCGCCAGCCGCGCCACGACGACCTGCGGCTCGCGGGTCAGCATCCGCCAGGTCACCCGCAGCACCCGATAGCCGGCGGCGTGCAGCCGCGCATCCCGCGCCCGGTCGGCCTCGAACCGTGCCGGGGTGCGGTGGTAGGCGAGCCCGTCGACCTCCAGCACGACCCGTTCGCGCGCCCAGACGAAGTCGAGCTCGTGGGCGCCCCTGCGGGCGTTCTGCCCCGTCGGCGCCGGCAGCGCCGCAGCCCGAACGACCCGCCGCGTCAGGCGCTCGGCCTCCGACCGCGAGAAGCCCGGAAGCCGCTCGTCGTTCAACAACCGACGGAGCTTGCCGGCCCCGCGCGTTCCGCCACGGGCGTCGAGCTCACCGCGGAGCGCCTCGTCGTTCACCAGCCGGACGATCCGCGCGCGGTCGACGATCGCCTCCAGCGCCTCGATCGAGACCGTGGCCGCCAGATCGAGCACCGTTCGCGCCGGCGTCGTCACCGGCAGGCCGTGCTCCCACCGCCACGCTTCCGGGGACCACAGCTCGGTCCGGTGACCCCGGATCCCGGGCCGTCGCGGCGGGCACCGGCCGATGACCGTGACGTCGACCGGACCCGTCGCCGGTTCGGCGAAGCCGAGGACGACGGCGGCGGTTCGGTGACTGAGGACCGCTCCTTCACGGCCCGCCGTGAGCAACGCCGCGCGCTCGCGGGCAAACGCGGGCTCGGCGACGTGACCGACCAGGTAGACGCCGCGGACCGGAGGCCGGAGCGCGTGGAGGCGTCCCCGTTCCCGGCGGTGACGGATGGCGTCGGCGCCGATGCCCGCCGCCAGCAGCTGCTCCCGCGAGACGACGCCCTGCTGTCGTGCCGCGATCTCGGCGATCACCCGGTCCACGCGGCCCGGCTCGACGGACGCACCGGCGGCCCGGCCGGACCAGCTCCCGACGGTGCCCGATGTCGTCATGCCGACCTCTTCGGTCCGATCACCGACTCGCGCGACCGCCGCCCGCGAGTACGCAATCGACGCGCGGTCTGCGTCCCCAAGCGACGCCTCGTCGATCGCGGCCTACGACGGGGCGATCCGGACGAGGCGACGGCGTGCAGGCATCCCATGCGCCGAGCCTGCCGTGGTCCGGACGTCCGCGAGCGCCCCAACGGCGATCGGCACCGGTTCGTCCCTGAACTGGTCGTCTGGCGCCCCCGCTCGGCGCCACTACGGCACGAACCGGCTCCGCAGCAGCGGGCAGCGGCGCGGATCGCGGAGTCGGGGCGGGACGGGCACGAGACCGTGATCGAGGGGCGCTTGACGGCGCGGATCACCGAGCCGAGGCGGTGCCGAGACGAGACCGTGATCGAGGGGCGCTTGACGGCGCGGATCACCGAGCCGCGGCGATGCGGAAACGAGACGGTGATCGAGGGGCTCCGGACCGCGCGGATCGCGGAGTCGGGGCGGTGCGGGCACGAGGCCGTGATCGAAGGGCGCGGGACCGCGTGGATCGCGGAGTCGAGGCGGCACGGAGGGCCGGGGCGCGGGACCGACGGGGCGAGGATCGGCCGGTTCGCCGGGCACCGCGGCCCCGGCGTGGTAGACCACACTCATGAGCGCCGCCGTGCAGAACGCCCCGGACCGCAACCGCTACGAGGTCACGGCCGCGTCCGGCGAACGCGCCGGGTTCGCCGAGTACCAGCTGATCCGCGGCGACCGGATCGTCTTCACCCACACCGAGGTCGACCCCGCCTTCGGCGGCCAGGGCCTCGGCACCGTGCTGGTCGCGGGCGCGCTGGAGGACGCCCGCGAGCGCGGGCTGGCGATCGTGCCGATCTGCCCGTTCGTCGCCAAGTACGTCCACGAGCACCCCGAGTACGTGCCGCACCTCGACGAACGGATCCGGAAGGCCTTCGCATGACCGACGCAGCCCAGCCCGCCAGCCCGCCGCCCGGCGTCCGCCGCTACGCGCGGGACGGCGGCGCGGTGACCTTCGAAGCCACCCTCTGCGAGCACGCCGGCGAGTGCGTGCGCGGCCTGCCGGAGGTCTTCGACACCGCCGCGCGCCCGTGGATCCAGCCGCAGCACGCCTCGCTCGACGCGGTCGAGGCCGTGGTCGACCGCTGCCCGAGCCTGGCACTCAAGTTCGAGCGCCTCCCGCTCGACGACTGACGCACCACCGGTCCGGCGGTCGCTCGGCCACGGGCCGTGAGCGACCAGGACGCACGCTGGCGGTCGCTCAGCCGCCGACCGTGACCACGGCCGCCGCGGCGACCGCCCGGCGGCGGGCCTCGTCGACGTCCTCGCCGACCGCGAGCGCCACGCCGAGCCGGCGGCCGGGCGTCGCCTCCGGCTTGCCGAACAGCCGGACCTGGACCGACGGGTCGACGGCGAGCGCCGCCCCCAGCCCGGAGAACGACGGCGCGGCGACCGTGGCGTCACCGAGCACCACCGCGCTCGCCCCCGGGGCCAGCAGCGGGACGCGTCCGTCCGCGTCGTGCGGCACCGGCAGGCCGAGGATCGCCCGCACGTGGAGGGCGAACTCGCTCGCCGCCTGACTGGCCATCGTCACCATCCCGGTGTCGTGCGGCCGGGGCGAGACCTCGCTGAAGAGCACCTCGTCACCGCGGACGAACAGCTCGACGCCGAACAGGCCGTAGCCTCCGAGCCCGTCGGTGATCGCGCGTGCGACCGCCTCGGCCCGCTCAGCAGGGTGATCTCGTAGTCGAAGGCGACGAAGCCCTCGCAGATCACGTCCGACGCCCCGGTCCGTCCGGCCTCCTGGGCGTAGCGCCACGACGTCGCGACGTCGCCCTCGGCGCGGATCACCGACTGGCCCTTGCCGCTGGACGACATCACCGGCTTGACGACGCACGGCACGGTCCCGCCGTCGGAGAGCGCGGCGTAGGCGTCCCGCAGCTCGTCCTGCGAGCGGCAGAAGCGGTACGGCGAGGTCGGCAGGCCCAGCTCCTCGGCCGCCAGCCGACGGATCCCCTCGCGGTCCATCGTCAGCCGCGCCGCGCGAGCGGTCGGAACCACGTGGACCCCGTCGTCCTCGAGCTCCTGCAGCACCGCGGTGGCGATCGCCTCGATCTCGGGGACGAGCAGCAGCCGGCCGGCGAACGGCGCGCCGTCGACGCCGCCCGCGGCCCGCGCCGCGGCCAGCACCGCCCGCAGCTCCTCCGGGCCGGTCATCGTCACCCCGTCGC
>CAZFIQ010000098.1:1894-5624 GCA_964519185.1 uncultured Patulibacter sp. | reverse complement strand
CCTGCATCGCGGGCGCGCCCGGGTAGCGGTCGACGGCCACGACCTCGCAGCCCAGACGCATCGCCTCGATCGCGACCTCGCGGCCGAGCTCGCCGCCGCCGAGCAGCACCAGCCGCACGGCGCCGGGCGTCCCGGGCGTGCCGATCGCGAGGGGGTCGGGATCCAGCGCTCGAGGCATCGTCGCGGATCATCGCAGCGCCGCGGGCGCGAGCGCCGGGCCCCGCCGGCCACCGCCCGCCGCCCCCGCGACCGGCGTGCGGTTCTCCCCCGAGAAGCGGGCGAGTCGTATACCGGACCGGCGGGGCGGGTGGCCGGCCCGTCAGCCCCAGCGCAGCGGCAGCCGCCGCGGCCCGTGAACGCCGAACGGGGAGTTCCAGGTGACGCCGATCGGGTCGTCCGCGTCCGGTCGCAGGTCGGGCCAGCGCTGGGCCAGGACCCGCAGCGCCTCCTCCAGCTCCAGCCGCGCCAGGTACGCGCCGACGCAGACGTGGACCCCCGAGCCGAAGCTGAGGTGCCCCTGGGTCGGCCGTCGGCCCTCGCCGACCATCCGCCGGATGTCGAACCGCTCGGGCGCGTCGTAGACCCGCGGGTCGAAGTTCGCCGCCGGGACCGCGACCAGGCAGAAGGTGCCCGCGGGCAGCGCGATCCCGTCGATCGTCACGTCCTCGCGGGCGACGCGCCCGACGCCCAGCTGCGGCAGGCGGTAGCGCAGCACCTCCTCGACCGCCGGCCCCGCCAGCTCCGGATCGGCGGCCAGTGCCCGCCACTGGTCCGGGTGCTCGGCGAACAGCCCGAGGGCGAACGCCAGCACGGTCTTGGTCGTCTCCGCGCCCGCCATCAGCAGGGTCTCGAACAGCTGGACGAGCTCCTCCGGGGAGAGCCGGTCACCGTCCTCCTGAGCGGTCAGCAGGATGCTCCCGAGGTCGTCGCCGCGCTCGCGGGCGCGGATCCCGTCGATCTGCGCCGTGGTGTACTCGCGTAGCTCGCAGAGTGCCTGCTCGATCCGGTCGAGCTCGTCGATCACCGCGACCGTCGGCAACTGCACGGCGGCGTCCGACCAGGCCACCAGCCGCGCCCAGTCCTGCTCCGGGAACCCGAGCAGCCGGCAGATCATCCGGACCGAGTACTGCTCGCCGAAGGTCGCCGCGTCGAACCGCCCGTCGGGGCCGACGTCGTCCGCCAGCCGGCCGATCAGCTCCCGCGCGTGCGGGCGGAGTCCGTCGAGCCGGCGCGGCGTGAGGCCGGGCGCGGTCAGCCGGCGGATCCGCGCGTGGTCCTCGCCGTCGAGCCCGAGCAGCACGCTGTTCGCCCAGTCGTAGGCGACACCCTCGGTGATCCCGTAGTTGGCCAGGCCGAGGCCCGGCGGCGTGCGGAAGCGGCGGTCGCGGGCGATCGCCTTCGCCTGCTCCCAGCGCACCACCGCGTAGCCCCCGGGGATCTCCGCTAGCCAGTGGTCGGCGGAGACCGCGCGGGCGGCGCGGTACGGATCGGCGGCGACATCGGGGTCGGTGAAGTCCAGTCGGGGCAGCTCGAGGTCACCGACCGGCGTGACGGTAGCGGTGGTCATCAGAGCACCTGGTGGGGCGGCGGCGTCACGGATCCACCGCCGGCGATCAGCAGCTTGATCGAGTCGAGGTACTCGTCGAACCGCGTGACGAAGCCGTCCTCCACGCGGAACCGGCCGACGTACGAGTTCCGGTACCGGGCACCGGTCTTCAGCAGCATGTCGCTCGTGTAGAAGGTGATCACCTCGCACGGGTCGGAAGACATCGCACCGATCCGCAGGTCGGCCAGGTTCTCGCCGCCGTCGAGCTGCGCGTTCCAGTCCGCGACGAACTGCAACCAGGCGTCGCGCCCGGTCACGGTCGGCGGGAAGCCCTCCGGCACGAACGGGATCGTGAACTCGAAATCGTCCGGATGACAGATCTCGCGAAGCTGGTCGATCCCGCCGACGCTCATCGCGTCGATCATCCGACGCACCAGGGCGACGTTGGCTTCGACGCTGGCAGCAGGGGCGGTGGTGTCCGACATCGGCATCTCCTAATTGACTTCAGTTCTGGTGAACCTAGCAGTGCCCTTCGCTGACGTGTGACGAGTTCCCGAACTCCCATCGGACCGCCCGGCGGCGCCGAGCCCGGTGACCGACCGGAGAAGCCCTCGGGAGCGACCCGCGAACCGCCCGGCGGCGCGCCGCGTCGCGCGTCGACGGCCGGCTGCAACGCCGCTTGCAGCGGACGTTCGGGCGGGATCCCGTTGCTACGGTCGAGCGGTCGGTCCGCCCCCGTGGACGGTTCGACGACGCCCGCGACCGTTGCCGTCCGGTCCGGGGCGCGCGCTTCCGCGCAGATCACGAGGTCCTATGCCGTCCAGCCCCCGCCGCCGTCCCACCCTGCGCGCCGTCGCCGTCACGGGGAGCTGCGCGCTCGTCGTCGCCGTCGGGATCGGCGCGCCGCCGCCGGGGAACGCGGACGTCGCCGCCGACCGCGCCGCCGCCCAGACGCTGCGCGAACGGGTCGCCGCCGAGGGCGCGCGGATCGCGCGGACCAACGCCGGCCTGGCCGAGGCGCAGGCCCGGCTCGACCAGCTCGACGCCCGGGTCCGCCAGCGCAACGATCAGCTCACGAAGACCCAGGACGACCTGGTCCGGACCCGGATCCGGCTGACCAAGCTGGAGCGCAAGGCGGAGCGCGCGACCAAGGTCCTCGAGCGCAACCTGGTCACCGAATACCAGACCGGCAAGCCCGACATCGTCTCGGTGATCGTCACCGCCAAGGGCTTCAACGACCTGCTCGAGAAGGTCGACTTCTACAAGCGCGTCAGCCGTCACAACGGCACGATCCTCGACGAGACCCGCGACAGCCGGGCCGCCGCCGAGCGTCAGCAGGGGAAGCTCCAGGACGACCGCCGGACCTACGCCCGGCTGGCCAACGAGGCGGCCCGCGACCGCGACGAGGCCGACGTCGTCCGCAACGCGATCCTCCGCCGCCGCGAGCAGCAGCTGCGCGCGCAGTCCGGGACCCGCGCCGAGCTGGCCCGGGTGCGGTCGCGGATCCAGCGCGTCGAGCGCCAGCAGGCCGCGGCCGCCCGCGCCGCCCGGACCGCCGCCGCGGCCGCCGACGAGGCCCCGCGGGTCGGCGGAGGATCGTCGTCCGGCTCCGGCGGCAACGGCAGCTCCAGCGCCAACGCCCCCGCCACCCCGACCGGATCGAGCGAGCAGGACGCGATCGTCGCGCGGGTGATCGCGGCGGCCAACGAGATCGCCAGCACCCCCTACGTCTACGGCGGCGGGCACGGCGGCAACAGCGGTGGCTACGACTGCTCCGGATCGATCAGCTACGCGCTGGCCGCCGGCGGCCTGATCAGCGCGCCGATGGCGTCGGGTCCGTTCATGAGCTGGGGCGAGCCGGGCGAGGGCCAACGGATCACCGTCTACGCCCACGCCGGTCACGCCTACATGGTGGTCGACGGCCGCCGCTTCGACACCTCGGCGCTGCGCGGCGGCGGCACCCGCTGGTCGAGCGAGATGCGCAGCAGCGCGGGCTTCGTCGCCCGCCACCCCGCCGGGTTCTAGATGCGCTCGCCGGTCGCGGACGCGCGGGCCTAGGGTCCCGTGCGTCGCGTCGCGGGCGTCGAGCCCGTCACGGCCTGGCGGTGGCTGGCGACCGTGGTGGCGAGCGGCTCCGTCGGCCTGCTCGCGGCGAGCATCGGGGTACCGTCGCCGGCGCTCTCC
>CAZFIQ010000098.1:0-1884 GCA_964519185.1 uncultured Patulibacter sp. | reverse complement strand
CGAGGCGGTGGAGCGCTACCGCGCCTACGTCTCGGCGCGCCTGGCGCAGGGCGTGCTCGGGGTCTCGCTGGGCCTGCTCGTCCAACCGGAGACGCTGCGCGAGCTCGGCGAGGGGGCCGGACCGATCCTGCTGGTGATGGCCCTGTCGCTGACCGCGACGGTCGTCGCCGGACCGCTGCTGGCCCGGATCTCGAGCCTGGACCGTCCGACCGCGACCTTCGGGATGATCGCCGGCGGTGCCTCCGGCGTCGTCGCGATCAGCCACGAGCTGGGCGCCGACGAACGCCAGGTCGCGCTGATGCAGTACCTGCGGGTGCTGGTGATCACGGTCACGGCGCCCGTCGTCGCGGGGATCGCGGGCAGCGGCGGCGGAGCTGGCGCGGTCTCGGCGCTCCCCGACGGCGACTGGCCGTCCGGCCTGCTCACGGTGGTCGGTTGCATGGTCCTGGGAATGGTGCTGGCGCGGTTGGTCCGGCTGCCGGTCGGATCGCTGCTCGGGCCGATGATCGTCGCCGCCGCCGTGTCCCTGGCCGGCGCTCCGGAGGTCGCCCCGGTGCCGGACCCGATCCTGCAGCCCGCCTACGCCGCGATCGGCCTGGCCGTCGGACTGCGGTTCACCGTCGCCAGCCTCCGGCTCTCCGTCCGGATCCTGCCCGCGGCGCTGACGATGATCGTCGCGCTGATCGTGGTCAGCGCCGCGATCGGCATGCTGCTGGTGCCGCTCGCGGGCGTGCCCGCGCTCGACGCGTACCTGGCCACTAGCCCCGGCGGGCTCTACGCGGTGCTGGCCGCGTCGGCGACGACCGACGTCGACACGACGCTGGTGCTGGCGATCCAGGTCCTGCGGCTGTTCAGCGTGCTGCTGCTGGCGCCGGTGATCGGCCGCTGGACGGTGCGCGCCGAGGCCGCGCGGGCTACTTCGCCTCGAGCCAGGTCTTCCCGACGCCGCCCTCGACCTTGAGCGGCGGGTCGTGGACCCACGGCGCGACCATCTCTCGCTCGACCAGCGCCTGCACGTCGGGCATCTCGTCGGCCGGGCCCTCGACGAGCAGTTCGTCGTGGATCGTCAGGACCATCCGCGAGCGGGCGCCCTCGGCGTCGAGCGCCCTGCGGACCCCGATCATCGCCAGCTTCATGATGTCCGCGGCGGTGCCCTGGATGATCGTGTTGACCGCCAGCCGCTCGCCCTGCGACCGCAGCTGCGGGTTGCGCGCGCGCAGCTCGGGGATCATCCGGCGACGGCCGAACATCGTCCGCACCTCGCCGGCCTCCTTGGCCTGCGCGATCGTGGTGTCGATGAACCGCTTGACCGCCTCGAACTGGGCGAAGTAGGCGTCGATGACCTCCTTCGCCTCCTCGCGCGGGATGTCCAGGCGCTCGGCCAGGCCGTAGTCGGTCAGGCCGTAGGCGATCCCGTAGTTGACCATCTTGGCCTTCGAGCGCTGCCCGGGATCGAGCGCGTCGGCGTCAACCCCGAAGACCTTCATCGCGGTCGCGGTGTGGACGTCGCCGTCCTCGCGGAAGGTCGTCCGCAGCGTCTCCTCCTCGGCGTAGTGCGCGAGGATCCGCAGTTCCACCTGGCTGTAGTCGCACGACAGCAGCACCAGGTCGTCGGCGCCCTCGAAGCAGCCGCGGATCCGCCGGCCGAGCGGGGTCCGGACCGGCACGTTCTGCAGGTTCGGGTCGGTCGACGAGAGCCGCCCGGTCTGGGCGACCGTCTGCTGGAAGGTCGTGTGGATCCGGCTCTGCGGGTCGGCGGCGGCCAGCTTCGGCAGCACGTCCAGGTAGGTCTTGGTCAGCGTCGACAGCTCGCGCCAGCGCTCGATCAGCGGCACGATCTCGTGCTCGTCGCGGATCTGCTGGAGGACCCGCGCATCGGTCGAG
>CAZFIQ010000097.1:0-9849 GCA_964519185.1 uncultured Patulibacter sp. | reverse complement strand
GCCGCCGACGGCGGGTCGACGCGCTTGCGCGCGACCAGCAGGACGACGATCAGGGCGACCTGCACCACGATCACCAGCGCCGTTCCCGCGTAGGCCTGCGGCTCGTCGGGGCCGACGATCGACGAGAGCAGGCCGAAGTCCCACGCCGCGTGGACCAGGATCGGCAGCCAGAGCCCGTACCCGGCGCGCAACGCCAGGTAGAAGAAGTAGCCCGACGTGGAGACGATCGCGGCCTGGAGGATCGCTCCCGAGCCCTCGGTCAGGGCGTTGCTCAGGTGCACGAGGCCGAAGAGCAACGAGGTCCAGAGGGCGACGTGCCCTTCCGAGAAGCCGTTGCGGCGGAAGGTCTGCACGCCGACACCGCGGAACATCAGCTCCTCGGTGAAGCCGACCAGCAGGACCATCGCCAGCAGCGCCAGCACCAGTCCGGCGGCCTGGCCCGCGAGGTTGCCGTAGTTGGTCCCCAGCAGGGCGGCCGCCAGCATCGCGATCGGCACCCACCGCACCCAGCGGCGCACTGGCCGGTCGCAGCGCAGGACGGCCGGCCACCAGCCCAACCAGGTCACGACGCCGGCGGCGAACAGCGCCGACACCCCGATCGGCAGGACGCCGTTGCGCAACACCACCTCCGCCGTCGGGAAGGGACGATCGTCGTGTCCGACGTCGATCCCGATCAGCAGGCCGGCGCCCTTGAGCACCGCCACGTACAGCACCGCGATCCCGACGAAGCCCAGCGGCGTCAGCGATCGTGATCGAGCCGTCGCGGGGGTGCTCACGGCGGCGAGTGTAGCCGCGTGCGGGCCCGGCGCCAACCCCGCGCGCCGGCGGCGTGCCCCGTGGCCGTCACGACGACCGGCCGCGACGGCCCGCGGTCCAGCGACTAGAGTCGGCGGATGCCCGAGGTGACGTTCCGGTCCTTCGCCGTCGCGGTGCCCGACGAGGACCTGGACGACCTGCGCGAGCGGCTGCGGAGGACGCGCTGGCCGGAGGCCGAGACGGTCGGCGACTGGAGCCAGGGGATACCACTCGCGTACCTCCGCGAGCTGTGCGCGTGGTGGGCCGAGGAGTGGGACTGGCGGCGCGTCGAGGCGCGGCTGAACGCGTTCGATCAGCGGGTCGCGACGGTCGACGGACTCGACGTGCACCTGCTGCACGTGCGCTCCCCGGAGCCCGCGGCGAGGCCGCTGGTGATGACGCACGGCTGGCCGGGGTCGGTGCTCGAGTTCCTCGACGTCGTCGGTCCGCTCAGCGACCCGGTGGCGCACGGCGGTCGCGCCGAGGATGCCTTCCACGTGGTCTGCCCGTCGCTGCCCGGCTACGGCTTCAGCGGACGGCCGGCCGAGCCGGGGTGGGGCGTCGAGCGGATCGCCGCGGCGTGGACGGCGATCATGCGGGGGCTGGGCCACGACCGGTTCCTGGTGCAGGGCGGCGACTGGGGCTCGTTCGTCGCGCACGCGATCGCGCGGAACCACCCGGACGCGGTGCTGGGCGTCCATCTGAACCTGGCGATCGCCGGACGTCGCGCGCTGGAGCGGCTGGGGGAGCCGACGGCGGAGGAGCGGGACCAGGCGGCGCGGATCGCCCACTACGCGGCCGAGGAGAACGGCTACGCGCAGCAGCAGTCGACGAAGCCGCAGACCCTCGGCTATGCGCTGACCGACTCCCCGGCGGGACAGTGCGCGTGGATCGTGGAGAAATTCCGCACCTGGACCGACTGCGACGGATTCCCGGAGAACGCGGTCCCGCGCGAGACGCTGCTGGACAACGTCGGGCTCTACTGGCTGACGCGCACCGCGGCGTCGTCCGCTCGGCTCTACTGGGAGAGCTTCCGCCAGGCGGGACGGTTCGTCCCGCTCGACGTGCCCGTCGGCTACTCCGTCTTCCCGCACGACCTGACCGCCTTCTCGGAACGCTGGGCGCGGACCAGCTACCCGGACCTGCGCTACTACCGGCAGCTGGACCGCGGCGGGCACTTCGCCGCGCTCGAGCAGCCGGGCGCGTTCGTCGCCGAGCTGCGGGCCGCGTTCGCCACGATGCACTGACGCGGTCCCGTCACGCTGAGGGGTTTCGGCGCGGCGGCGAGCGGGCGGCGATCGGTGCGCCGCTCACTCCCGCGTGAAGGTGAGGTGGGTGACCCCGCTCGGGGACGAGACGGCCTCGACGGCGTAGCCCTGCTGGAGATCCTCGAGGCCCTCCCAGAGCCGCACGCCGCGCCCGAGCAGGATCGGGACGACGACCACGTGGAGGTGGTCGATCAGGCCGGCGGCGAGGAAGTCGCGGACCATCGTGACGCCTCCTCCGATCCGCACGTCCTGGCCGTTCGCGGCGTCGCGAGCGGTCGCGAGCGCGTCGGCGGGCGAGGCGTCGAGAAAGTGGAAGGTCGTGCCGCCCTCCATCTCGATCGACGGTCGAAGGTGGTGGGTGAGGACGAAGGTCGGGGTGCGGAACGGCGGGTTCGGGCCCCACCAACCCCGCCAGTCGGGGTCCTCGTGCCAGCCGGGGTAGCCGAACTTGCCGGCGCCCATGATCTCGGCGCCGATCCCCGGGTCGAACCGCTGCGTGAAGGCGTCGTCGACGCCCCCGCTGCCGCCGCTGCGGTCGAACATCCGGCCACCCCAGCGCGTGGCGAACATCCACTCGTGCAGCCGCTGCCCGGCGTGGCCGAACGGGGCGTCGCGGGACAGTCCGACCCCGGTGCCGAAGCCGTCGAGCGAGATCGAGAAGTTGTGGACACGGGCGAGGGACATGGATCGGGGCTCCGGGAACGTCGGTAGTCGGGACGGGCTGCTGGTACCCGGGACGGTGTTGACGCACGTATCTCATCGCCGCCCGCGGTCGGATCGCTGGTGGCGCATCGCGATGACCCCTTCGGTTAGCGTCGTTGTACCCAACAGCTATGTGGCGAAGAACGCCAGTCGGGAGATTTGTGAGAAGCATCAGTATCCATCGGGGAATCGTTTCGGTTGGTGCCGCCGCTGTCGTGGCGCTGGCCGCCGCGCCGGCCGCCAGTGCCTCCACGCACACCGGCTGCTACTACCCATCTGGCGATCGTCAGCTGCGTGTCATCCCGCAGGCCCAGAGCTGCAAGGCGGGGGAGCGGCGAATCAGCTGGGGCACGAGCTCCGCCAAGGGCGACCGCGGACCGCGCGGCCTGCGGGGCGTGCGCGGCGCGACCGGCGCTCCGGGCCCGGCGGGCCCCCAGGGTCCGGCCGGGCCGGCGGGCACGGCCGGCGCCCCGGGTGCGATCGGACCTGCGGGTGCGGCCGGCGTGCAGGGCACCGCCGGGGCCCCCGGTGAGGCGGGCCCGGTGGGCCCCGTCGGCCCGGCCGGTCTGACCGGTCCCCATGGTCCGCAGGGTCCGGCCGGTCCGCAGGGTCCGGCCGGCGACGATGGCGCCCAGGGGCCGGCCGGCGCCGCCGGCGCGGCTGGTCCGCAGGGTCCGGCCGGCGAGGACGGCGTCGACGGCGTCGTCGGACACGGCTACGGCGCGAACACCTCGGGCCTGATCATCGCCGTGGTCCTGGGCGGCACGCCGATCCCGATGCCCGACGCGCAGCAGCTCGCGGGCGTGACGGTGAACGGCGCGAGCACCGTGTTCACCGTCATCGAGGCCGGGGTCTACCGGGTCTCGTACGAGATGCGGCTCACGGCGCCTCTGCTGACGGGGTCCACCCTCGTGCAGAACGGGACGCAGGTGCCGCAGGCCACGCTCTCGCCGACCACCTCGCGAGACACCTTCGCCGCCTCGACCCTGCTGACGCTGGCCGCGGGCGACACGCTCGGCGTGGAGCTCTTCGGCCTGATCGGCGCGGGGACGCTCCAGGCCGGTGCGGGCGCGTCGCTGACGATCGTCCGGGTCGGCTAGGGCAGCGTCCGATCGCTCCGGGCGACCCGTCCGCCGTCGGCTGGGGTCCCACCGGGCCCGTGGCCGCGCGGCGGACGGGCTCGGCCGGGACGCAGCAGCGTCGGTCACGTCCGCCCGGCTCCATCCGGGGCCGGGCGAGGAGCCGGGACGGCGGTCAGGCGCCGTCCTCGTCGTCGGCCGCGACGTAGTCGACGTTGCCGTCGTCGTCCTTCTGGGTGACCACGAACTCCGTGCGCCCGTGGCGGGAGGTGGCGGTGCAGACGAACGACACGCCCGTCGCCTGGCGGACCTGCTCCGGGCACTCCACCTCCGCGGTGGCGTCCCGCTGGTCGCGGATGCTGTCGGTGATCGCCAGCGCCACCACCTTGGTGTCCAGGAACGGGCCCTCAGCGGTGGCTTCGTCGGACGAAGAACCCCCGCAAGCGGCCAGGATCAGGACGCAGGCCGCGGCACCGAGGTACGGGCGGGTGGACGTCAGTCGTAGAGCAGCAGACACGGTGGTCAAGGGTATATAGGCTCGCGCTCGACGCCAACCCACGTCGACGTGGGTTGGAGCGCAGGCTCGACGAAGGGATGTCATGAGGAACCCACGAATCTTCCGCGCCGCGGTGGCGACGGTGGTCGGTGCCGCACTGGCGCTCTCGGCCGCGCCCGCGGCCAACGCCGCGCAGCACACCGGCTGCTACTACCCGCTGAACGACCGCAAGCTGCGGATCGTGCCGAAGGCGCAGAGCTGCAAGCCGGGAGAGCGCCGGATCAGCTGGAGCAGCCGGGCGACGTCCGCGAAGGGCGAGCGCGGAGCACGCGGCCCGCGGGGCCTGCAGGGTGTCCGCGGCGAGGCCGGTGCGCCGGGTCCCCAGGGGCCTCAGGGAGCACCCGGTCCGCAGGGCATCCCGGGTACGGCGGGGGCGAAGGGCGACACCGGAGCCGCGGGGGCGATCGGGCCGACGGGCGCCGCCGGTGCGGCCGGCCCGGCGGGCACGGCCGGCGCCCCGGGGGCCACGGGAGGCGTGGGTCCGGCCGGGCCCACCGGACCGAGCGGACCCACCGGAGCGGCCGGGGCGGTCGGGCCGGCGGGTCCTGACGGCGCGACCGGTCCGGCGGGGGCCGCTGGTCCGGCCGGCCCGGAAGGCCCGGAGGGTCCGACGGGCCCCGCCGGTGCGGCCGGATCGGCCGGTCCCGCGGGCACGATCGGCCCGGCGGGCGTTGACGGGATCGGCACGATCTTCAGCTCCAGCTCGGCGGGACCCACGGCGATGACCTCGATCGTCGGTGGCCTGGTCGGCACGGCGGCGATGCTGCCGCCCAACGGCTACGGCGCGGTGACGTCCCCGACGGTGCTCGGCGGCAGCCTCAACCTCGTCGGCTCCAGCGACCCGGGTCAGCCGATCGCCCGCGACGGCACGATCACCGCTGTCTCGGGGCACCTGTCGCTGACCGTCGCGCTGAGCCTGGTCGGGTCGACGGTCACGCCCTTCGTCCAGGTCTGGAAGGCCGATCAGGGCTCCAACACCTACTTCCCGGTTGCCGAGACGTACACCTCCCTCTCGCCGCTGACCGGAGTCCTGTCGATCGGCACCACGGCGTCGGGTCAGACGACGGGCCTGGCGGTCCCCGTGTTGGCCGGGGAGCGGCTGCTGGTCGTGACCGGCGTGACCGCCACCGGCCTCACCCTGGTCAACACGGTGGTGGGCAACGTCAGCACCAGCGTCGCGGTCTCCTGAGCCGAGCTGGGGGACGGCGTCCGGCCGACCCCCAGCCACCGACCGTCGTGGGGTGGGCAAGCGCGGGGGTGACGAGATAGGGTCGTTCGACGCCTGGCGGCGCCACTTGGCGCTGCTGGCGTATCCATACGACGAAACGGAATGCCGTGACACATCCACGAATCGTTCGGGCCGCCGTGGCCACGGTGGCGGCCGCCGCGCTGGCGCTCTCGGCCGCGCCCGCGGCCAACGCCGCGCAGCACACCGGCTGCTACTACCCGCTGAACGACCGCAAGCTGCGGATCGTGCCGAAGGCCCAGAGCTGCAAGCCCGGCGAGCGCCGGATCAGCTGGAGCAGCCGGGCGACGTCCGGGAAGGGCGAGCGGGGAGCGCGCGGGCTGCGGGGCGTCCGCGGCGAGACCGGAGCACCGGGTCCGCAGGGTGCACCCGGCCCGCAGGGCGTGCCCGGGACGGCCGGCCTGAAGGGTGAGACCGGCGCTCCGGGTGCCCCCGGCGCAGCCGGGCCGGCTGGCCCGGCCGGCGCCGACGGCGTGTCGAACGTTCCCGGCCCCCAGGGCCCAACGGGGAACCAAGGCCCGCAGGGCGACGCCGGTCCACAGGGTCCGCAGGGCCCGCAGGGGCTCCAGGGCCCGCAGGGGCTCCAGGGCGTGGATGGCCCCACCGGCGCTGCCGGTGAGGACGGCGACGACGGTGCCGGCACCATCTTCAGCTCCAGCTCGGGCGCGTCCCCGTCGATCGCGACGACGGCCCTCGGTGGTGTCGCGAACACGGTGAGCGTGCTGCCCCCGAACGGCGCGGCTTCGGTCAACGGCGTGTCGACGCCCGGCGGCGAGATCGATCCGCTGTCGACGCAGGGCGTCTCCCAGGTGGTGGCGCGCGACGGTGTGATCACCTCCGTCTTCGGGCGGATGCGGACGACCGTGGGGCTGTCGCTGATCGGATCGACGATCACGCCGACCGTCGAGGTCTGGAAGGCCAGCGTCGACGAGCCGAACGCGCAGTTCAAGCGGGTCGCCGGCACAACCGTGACGCTCGCGCCGTCGCTCACCGCGGTCATCACGATCGGCACCGTGACCAGCGGACGCGTCATCGGCCTCTCGATTCCGGTGAAGGCGGGCGACGAGCTGATCGTCGTGTTCGGCACGGCGGTGACCGCCGGCATCGACATCGCCTCGGCGATGACCGCCAACGTGACCGGCGGTATCGCGGTCTCCTGACCGATCGGGGCGGCCTCGGCCGAGGCCGCCCCGGCCCGGGATCGGACGACCGCGGGGCCTCGTCCGCGTCGGCCGGCCGCACCGGCGTACCGACCCGAAGAGCGCCTGGGTAGGCTCCGGAGGAGTTCGACCGCGGTTCGCCGCACGTCCCGAGGAGCCTCCGCATGGCCCAGGTCCACGCCGTCACCGACGCCCACGTCCACGCGCCCGTCGCCGAGGTGCGGGCGGCGCTGGCGGACTACGCAACGGTCCGCCCGACGATCCTCACCGAGCACTACCGCGACTTCCGCGTGCTCGAGGGCGGCGTCGGCGACGGAACGGTCGCCAGCTGGACCCTGCAGGCGACCAGCAAGCGCTCGCGGGACGTGGTGGCCGACGTCGACGTCACCGCCGACGGGGACGTGGTCGAGCGCGACCGCAACTCGACGCTGGTTACCGTCTACCGGGTGACCGCGCACAGCGACGAGCTGTCGCACGTGCGCGTCGAGACCACGTGGAAGGGCGCCGGCGGGATCGGCGGCTTCTTCGAGCGGACGTTCGCGCCGAAGGGCCTCGACCGGATCCACCGCGCGCTGCTCGCCAACCTGGACGCGCGGCTGCGGGAGCGCTGACGGCGCCGCCCCGTCTCAGCCTGGATCCACCGATTTTCGGGTCGCCTCGACGCGGATGCCCGGCGCCGGGCCGGATCGACCGCCATCACAGGGTGCCTACCGTGCTTAGACGTCGTCTCAAAATGATCGGCTGCCCGTGGCGGCCGCTGACACGTCGCCGGATCGCCACCCGAACCCTCAGTCAGACAACCAGTCTGACTCTCGGGCATCGGGCGGCGACCTGCTCGGTCATCGACCACCACGGTCAACCACTGATTTTGAGACGGCGTCTTAGGCGGTCGATCCGGCCGGGCTTGGCCTTCCACGCCGACGCTCAACCGACCATCGGTGGATCCAGGCTCAGGGTGCGGGCAGCGCGGCCGCGTCCGGCGACGTCGGCGCGGTGTCCGCGGGGTCGACCAGCAACCCCCGGCGGCGCAGCTCCGGGAGCACGCCCTCGCCGACCCGGTACGCCTCCGTGTGACTGCCGACGAGCGCGGTGCCGGCGCCGCCGCGCACGAGGCCGACGCCCGCCCACAGGTTGGGGGAGACCTCGAGCCCGTCGGTCCGGCCGTTGTGCAGGGCGGTCATCCGCCGCTGGCCCTCGGACCCGGAGCGCCGCTGGGTCTCCTGCGCCCGGCGGATCCGCTCCGGATCGAGCCCGCGCAGCAGACGATCGGCTTCCGCCCACGCCTCGTCGGCGGTGTCGCGGGCGATCGCGTGCAGGCGGATGCCGAACCGCAGCACGCGACCGGCGGCCGCGGCGGCGTCACGGGCGCGGGCGACCTTCTCCGCGACCGCCGCGGGCGGCTCGCCCCAGGTCAGGTAGACGTCCGCGCGGCGGGCGGCGACCTCGAACGCCTCGCGCGAGGAGCCGCCCAGGTAGATCTCCGGCCAGGCGGCGACCTCCGGCAGCTGCGCGCCCTGGATGTCGTAGTGGGCGCCACGGAAGTCGACGACGTTGCCGGTCCAGAGCTCGCGGACGACGGCGAGGAACTCGTCGGCGCGGGCGTAGCGCGCGACCTTGCCCAGGTGGTCGCCGTAGCGACGCTGCTCGTGGTCGTCGCCGCCGGTCACGACGTTCAGCAGCAGCCGGCCGCCGGAGATCCGCTGATAGGTGGCGGCCATCTGCGCGGCCAGCGTCGGCGAGGTCAGGCCCGGGCGGAAGGCGATCAGGAACTTGAAGGTCGACGTCAGCTGGCTCAGCGCTGCGGTCGTCACCCAGCCCTCCTCGCACCAGCTGGAGGTCGGCGTCAGCGCGCCGGCGAAGCCCATCTGCTCGGCCGCGCGGGCGATCTGGCCGAGGTAGCCGATGTCCGGGGCCCGATCGGCCCCGCCCGCGCCGCGGATCCGCGTGCCCTCGTGACCGACGGCGTTGCCCAGGCTCAGGTCGGCGCGCGAGTCGCCGTTGGTGGGCAGGAACCAGTGGAGCGTGATCGGCATGGCGGCCTGTCGGGTCGAGGTGAGCGAACGAGCGTAAAATTAGCAAAGTCGATCAGAATTAGGGTAATTCTGATACGGTCGGCCGTGTCCCAGTTGGCCGACCCTGCCCACGTCGACCTCGCGTCCGTGCTCGACGAGATCGCGGCCGGGGCCGCGGAGCGCGACCGCGACCGCCGGCTTCCGCACGCCGCGATCGACGTCGTGCGCCGCGCGCGGCTCGGCGCGGTCCGGATCCCGGTCGCCGACGGGGGCGCGGGCTACACGCTGCCCGCGCTGTTCCGGCTGGTGGTTCGGCTGGCCGAGGCGGACCCGAACGTCGCGCAGATCCTGCGGTCGCACTACTCGTTCGTCGAGCAGCGGCTGGTCGGCCCCGAACGCGCGGTCGCCGCCCGGTGGCTCGCGCGGGCGGCCGGCGGCGCGATCTTCGGCAACGCGACGACCGAGCTCGGGCCGCGCAACGTCGGCTTCGGTCGGGTCGCGGACCCGGCCACGGCGGTTCGCCGCGACGGCGACCGGCTGCGGCTGCGGGGCACCAAGCACTACTGCACGGGCACGCTCTACTCCGACTGGGTGTCGGTGCTGGCGGAGCATCCCGACGGCGCGCCCGGCGCGGTGGTGGTGCCGGTCGACCGGCCCGGCGTGACGGTCGAGGACGACTGGGACGGCTTCGGCCAGCGGCTGACCGGCACCGGGACGACGCGGTTCGACGACGTCGAGGTCGCGGCGGACGAGCTGATCGCGGTCGACCGCGCCGACGGCCCGTACCGGCACGGTGCGTTCCTCCAGCTCTACCTGACCGCGACGATCGTCGGCGTCGTCCGCAACGTCGTGGGCGACGCGGTCGACGTGGTCCGCGGGCGATCGCGGACCTTCACGCATGCTCCGACGGCCGCGGCGTCGACCGACCCGCTGCTGTTGCGGGTCGTGGGCGAGATCTCCAGCCAGGCGTTCGCCGCGGAGGCGACGGTCGACGCCGCGGCGGTCGCGCTCGCCGCGGCGGCGGCATCGGT
>CAZFIQ010000096.1:0-9997 GCA_964519185.1 uncultured Patulibacter sp. | reverse complement strand
CGCCGACGTAGGTGCGGCGGTGGCCGCGGATCTCCGACTCGTCGCGCACGCCGCCCAGGGCGATCCGCACGAACTCGCGGCCGGTCGCCTTGGCGATCGACTCGCCGATCGACGTCTTGCCCGTGCCGGGAGGCCCGGCCAGGGTCAGGATCGAGCCACCGCCCCGCCGCCGGGTCGACGGCGTGACGTCGTCGTCCAGGCCGCGGTCGGCCCGCAGCTGCTTGACCGCCAGGAACTCGACGATCCGGTCCTTGACGTCGTCCAGCCCGAAGTGGTCGCCGTCGAGCACCTCCCGCGCGTGGACGGGATCGAGGTTCTCCTCCGACCGCTCGCCCCACGGCACGGCCAGCAGCCAGTCCAGGTAGTTGCGGATCATCTGGGCCTCGCCGGAGCCCTCACCGCCCATCCGCTCGAAGCGGCCAAGCTCCTTCTCCGCCTGCTCGCGGACCTCGTCGGGCATGTCGGCGGCCGCGATCTTCTCGCGGTACTCGTCGACCACCGAGCCGTCGTCGTCGCCCAGCTCGGACCGGATCGACTCCATCTGCTGGCGCAGCAGGTACTCGCGCTGCTGCTTCTGCGCGCCGGACTCCACGCCTTCGCGGATCTTCTGGCGCAGCTGCAGGTCTCCGAGGCGCTCCTGCATCACCGCGATCGCCTTCTCCAGGCGCTCGGTGACGTCGAGCGTGGTCAGCAGCTCGACCTTTTGCTCGGTCGTGATCTCCGGGTCGTAGCCGAGCGAATCGGCCAGCTGGCCGGGCTGCTTGATCGCGCGCAGCACGGAGGCGACCGACCCGTCGTCGCCGCGGACGGTGAGGATCTCCTCGATCGTCGCGCGCAGGGTGCGCGTCAGCTCGCGCGTGGTGCCGTCGACCGGGACGTCGTCGGGGTGCTCCTCGACCGCGACCCGCAGGTCGCCGTCGGCCCCCGTGGTGGCCGCGCCGGCGACGCCGCGGGCCTCGCCCTCGAAGAGGGCGCCGTGGCCGCCGCCGGGCAGGCGCACCTTGCGCTTGACCCGGGCGATCGTGCCGACCGCGGCGAACTCGCCGTCGATCCGCGGGACCAGCAGCACGCGCTCGTCAGTGCCGGGGTCGATCGGCAGGGTGACGTCCATCGTCGGGAAGACGACGCCGTCGTCGAGGGGGATGAGCAACAGGGTGCTGGTCATGGAGTCACGGCCTTCTCGTTCGTCGAGCGGTTCGTGTTCTACCGTAGCACCGTCGGTGTCGAGACTGCAAGAATCTCAGTCGGAGATGCTGAGATTCTCTGTCGGTCGACGCGCGGATCTTGGTCGGACGGGGCGCTGAGATCGGCGGGCGGCGCCGCGCGTCCGGGGCCCGGCGTCCGGACGGGGCGCGCGCGGCCGGCCGTCGGCGGTCGGGGTCGTCGGGCTACCGGGAAGTAGGTCTCGCCGTGGACGGCCGGACGAAAACGTGCACAAAGGCCGGACGGGCTGACAGGATGGACGCATGGAAGCCAACGCGAACCTGGCCACGCTGCTGACCGCGACCGCCGCCGAGCACCCCGAGCGGATCGCGATCCGCCTGGACGACGCCGCCGTCCCGTACGCCGCGTTGGAGGCGGGCAGCCAGCGCGTCGCCGGGCTGCTGCGGTCGCTCGGCGTGCAGGCTGGTGACCGCGTCGGGATCATGCTGCCGAACGTCCCGCACTTCCCGCTCGCCTACTACGGCGCGCTGCGGCTGGGCGCGGTCGTGGTGCCGATGAACCCGCTGCTGTCCAAGCGCGAGGTCGCCTTCTACCTGGAGAACTCCGGAGCCAAGCTGCTGCTCGCCTGGCACGGCTTCGCCGAGTCGGCCGAGGGTGGTGCGGCGCAGGTCGACGGTGCCGAGGTGCTGCTGGTCGAGCCGGCCGACATCGCGCAGAAGGTCGGCGCCGCCGAGCCCGTCGAGGAGGTGGCGCACAAGGATCCGGACGACACCGCGGTCGTGCTCTACACGTCGGGCACGACCGGTCAGCAGAAGGGCGCCGAGCTGACGCACCGCAGCATCGGCAGCAACGTCCAGGCGTCGATCGGTCTGTTCAGCCCGACCGAGCAGGACGTCTTCTTCGGCGGCCTGCCGTTCTTCCACGTCTTCGGCCAGACCTGTGCGCTCAACGTCGCGGTCGCCGTCGGGGCGGAGGTCACGCTGCTGCCGCGGTTCGACCCGACCGAGGCGCTGAAGATCGTCCAGCGCGACGGGGTGACGATCTTCATGGGCGTGCCGACGATGCACGGCGCGGTCCTCCACCACCCCGAGCGCGACACGTTCGACACGTCGTCGCTGCGGCTGTTCGTCTCCGGTGGCTCGTCGCTGCCGGTCGAGGTCCTGCGCGGGGTGACCGAGGCGTTCGGCACGCCGATCCTCGAGGGCTACGGGCTCTCCGAGACCTCGCCGGTGGCCTCGTTCAGTCGCGTCGACCTGCCGCAGAAGCCCGGCTCGATCGGGGTGGCGATCGAGGGCGTGCAGCTGCGGGTCGTCGACGACAACGGCGACGAGGTGCCGGTCGGCGAGGTCGGCGAGCTGCAGATCAAGGGCCCGAACGTGATGAAGGGCTACTGGCGCAATCCGGAGGCGACCGCGGCCGCGATCTCGCCCGACGGCTGGTTCTCGTCGGGCGACATGGCGAAGAAGGACGAGGACGACTTCTACTTCATCGTCGACCGCAAGAAGGACCTGATCATCCGCGGCGGCTACAACGTCTACCCGCGAGAGGTCGAGGAGGTGCTCTACGAGCACCCGGCCGTCGCCGAGGCGGCCGTGGTCGGGATCCCCGACGACGACCTGGGCGAGGAGATCGGCGCCGCGGTCGGGCTCAAGCCCGGGGCGGAGGCGACCCCGGACGAGCTGCAGGCGTTCGTCAAGGAGCAGGTCGCGGCGTACAAGTACCCGCGCCAGGTGTGGATCGTCGACGCGCTGCCGAAGGGGCCGACCGGCAAGATCCTCAAGCGCGAGATCGAGCTGCCGACCGCGGGCTGAGCGGCCGCAGTGCCGCGGCGCCGCGCTGCCGGGTGCGTGTGATTCGGTGGCTCGCTGGGCCCGGATCGCACGCGGCCGTGGCGGCCGGCCGTGAGCGGCGGCCGACCTGTGCGCTATGATAGTTGCAGTGGCAACTATCTGGAGGGCACCGTGACGACCGCACCCGACTCCCCGCTGGCGTTCCGCGAGCGCCCCGCCGACGGCGCGGCCGAGGGCCTGCTCGTGCTCCACCACGGGCGCGGTTCGGACCAGAACGACCTGATCGGGTTGGCCGACGTGCTCGATCCGGAGCGCCGGCTGCACGTGGTCACGCCGGGCGGGCCGCTGCGCCTGCCGGGCTGGCCCGGTCGGCACTGGTACGTCGTGCCGCAGGTCGGCTTTCCCGACCCGGCGACCTTCGCCGCCTCCTACCAGGCCTTGGCGGCCTTTCACGACCAGCTCTGGGCGCGGACCGGGATCGCGCCGGAGCGGACGATCCTGGGTGGCTTCTCGATGGGCTCGGTGATGAGCCACGCCCTGGGATTTGGGCCCACCCACGCCACCACCCACCCCACCACCGGCCTCCCCACCCGCCTGTCGGGCGGCGGTGCCTCGGACCGGACGTCGGTCGACGGGCACGAGACGCTGCCCGGCCGGCCGGTCGTCGCGGGCGTCCTCGGCCTCTCGGGGTTCGTGCCGGTGGTCCCGGGCTGGGCTCCGGAGCTGGCGCCGCGCGCCGGCCGGACCCGGGTGCTCAACGCCCACGGCCGGCAGGACCCGGTGATCGACTTCGGCTTCGCCGAGCAGGCGCGGGCGCTGGTGACCGACGGCGGACTGGACCTGACCGCGCTCGACTTCGACGGTGGCCATCAGATCGCGCCGTCGCACGTCCCGGCGATCGCGGAGTGGGTGGCCGAGACGCTGCCCTGAGCCGCGGGGCCGGCCGAACGCGTTCGCGATTCGCCCGGGTAGAGCGGGCAAACGACGACCGCGTTGGGCCGCGGCGCTCAGCCGAACGCGGCGGTCAGGCGAACGCGGCGGTCAGGCGATCGCCGGCCAGCAGCTCGGCGGGGTGCGCGCCGCCGGCCAGCCGTCGCTCGAGTGCGTCGATCGGCAGCGGCGCGGCGGACGCCAGCAGCAGCAGGTTGCCGGCGTGCCGCCGGCGCATCACCTCGCGTCCGCCGAAGCCGGCGACGTGGCGGAACGCCGCGCGCAGGTGCCGGACCTGGTCCGCGGCGACCGTCCACGGCGGCTGGTCGACGAGGTTCAGCAGGTAGCAGCCGTCCGGGCGCAACGTCCGCGCGACCTCGGCGGCGAAGCCGCCGGTCGCCATCCCGGCGGGGGTCTCGACACCGACGAACGCGTCGCCGATCACCAGGTCCCAGCGCTGGTCGGGGCTGCGCTCGACCGTGGTCCGTCCGTCGCCGCCGATCACCCGCAGCCGCTCGCCGCGCTTCAGTCGCAGGTGTCGCTCGGCCAGCTTGATCACCGCCGGCGAGCGTTCGACGGCCGTCTGCCGCACCTGCGGCCGGGTGCTGGCCAGGAACCGCGGCAGGCTGAAGGCGCCGCCGCCCAGGTGCAGGACCTCCCGGGCGGCGCCGCGCGGGGCGATCACCTCCAGCGCGGCCCCGATCCGCGCGACGTAGTCGAGCTCCAGGTGGGTCGGGTCGTGGAGGTCGACGTAGCCGTGCGCCAGGCCGTCGATCAGGAGCAGTCGGCCACCGGGTCGGGTGGCGTCGGGCACCAGCTCCAACGTGCCGTGCGCGGACTCGACCCGCACGGGAGCGGCGGCAGGGCCCGCGGAGCGGGCGGAGCGACGGCGGGCCACCGGGGGAGTATCGCGGTCGTCGTCGCTGGTTCGGCGCCGGGCCGGCCCGCGGACGGCGAGGCGAGCAGGAGCGTCCCCGCCGCCCCGGCCGCCGGGCGGGGCGGCGGGGCGGCCGGGACGGGGACAGCCTGCCGTGAGGCTCGGCCCGTCAGCGACCCCGGCCGGGGCGGGGTCGGCCTTCCGGTGGGCTGGCCCTCGCCCCGGCCGGGTCGGGTCGGCCCGACCGTCAGGCGGTGCCGGCCGTCGGCGTCAGGTCGTCGTCGACCAGCGCCGGGCCGCGCTCGTCGAGGTTCTCGACCAGGTGCCCCTCGAGCGACACGTTCGGCAGCAGCCGGTCCAGCCACCCCGGCAGCCACCACGCCTTGTCGCCGAGCAGCGTCACCACCGCCGGCGCGATCAGCAATCGCACGACCAGCACGTCGATCAGGATCGCCAGGCCGAGGCCCAGGCCCATCATCTTGGCGATCACGTCCGGCTGGCTGACGAAGGCCAGGAAGACCGACGCCATGATCAGGCCGGCGAAGAGGATCACCTTGCCGATCCGCGAGACGCCGTGGATCACGCTCTCGCGCGGGCCGTCGCCTTCGTTGTACGCCTCGTGGATCCGGCTGAGCAGGAAGACGTTGTAGTCCATGCTCAGTCCGAAGAGGATCGCGAAGATCATCACCGGGATGAACGACACGATCGGCACGCCGCTGTCGACGCCCAGCAGGCTGGCGCCGAAGCCCTCCTGGAAGACCGCGACCACCACGCCGTAGGCCGCGCCGACCGACAGCAGGTTGAAGACCGCGGAGACCAGCGGGATCCAGAACGAGCGGAAGGCCATCATCAGCAGCAGCACCGACAGCCCGATCACCAGCGCGATGAAGACCGGCAGCCGGTCGGCGACCTTCGCCGAGAAGTCCTCGAAGCCGGCGGTGTTGCCGCCGACGAAGACGTGGTCGGCGATCGGGGTGCCGGCGGTCGCCCCGGGGATCGCGTCGCCCCGCAGGCGCGAGAGGGTGTCGCTGGTCTTCGCGTCCTGCGGGGCGGTCGTCGGGATCGCCTCGAGGATCGCGGCGCCGCCGTCCGGGGTCGGGAAGAACGCCTCGGACGCTGACTTGATCCCGTCGTCGTCGTTGATCGCCTGGCGGACGGCCGCCAGCGCCTGGGTGGTCTCCGGGGCCCGGTCGGCCACCCGCTTGATCTCAGTGGCGGCAGCCTCGGCGGCTTCCGCGGCCTCGGCTGCGGCGGCTTCGTTCTTCGCCGAGGGGTCGTCCTTGGCGACCTTCGCCGCCTGCACGCTCGCCTGGGCGGCTGCGCCCGCCGCGATCGCCGACTTGCTGACCTCGGCCATCACCGGGACGTCGGCCTCGGGGATCTCGACCGCGATCATGAAGGGGCCGTTGGCGCCCGGACCGAAGGCCTTGGCGACCGTGTCGTAGGCCTTCCGCTGGGTCTTCGACATCGGCTGGTTGCCGTCGTCGGGCTGGCCCAGGCGCATCTGGGTCAGCGGGACCGCGAACAGCAGCAGGATCAGCACGCCGGCGAGAATCGAGAACCACGGACGACGGGTCACCAGCTCGCCCCAGCGGGCGAAGACGGGGGAGGCCGCGACGTGCTTGGCCTTCCGCGGCGTTAGCCAGCGCCGGAGCAGGCCGATCATGATCGGCAGGACCGCGATCGCGGAGACGACGACGGCGGCGATGCCGATCGCGGCGCCGATGCCCATCTTGCCGATCATCGGGATGCCGATCACCAGCAGGCCGGCGATCGCCACCATCACGATCAGGCCGGCGGCGACCACCGCGGAGCCGGCGGTCGCCGCGGCCTTGCCGGCGGCGTCGCGGACGCTGTCGCCGGCGGCCGTCTGCTCGCGGTACCGGCCGATGATCAGCAGCGCGTAGTCGATGCCGGCGCCGAGGCCGAGCATCAGCGCGATCACGCTGGCGAAGTCGGGCAGCCCGAGCGGCTTGGCCAGCGCGGTCAGCAGGATCTGGCCGACCATCACGCCGATCAGCGCGCCGACGATCGTCGCCAGCATCGCGGCGCCCGAGCGGAAGAGGATCGTCAGCAGCACGATCGCGAGCGCGACGCCGATCAGCTCGCCGATCGGGAACTCCTGCTCGGTCGCGACGTCGACGACGGTGCCGCGCATCGCGACCGAGATCCCCTCGCCCTCGGCGGCGTGGGCGGCCGCCTCGAGCTTCTCGCCGTCCTCCGCCTGGATCTTCGTCGGGTCCTGGACGTAGCGGATTGCGACCTGGGCGACGGTGCCGTCCTCGGACAGCGCGTCGGGCGTGACGAACGGGTCGGAGACCTCGCCGCCCTCCCCGACGAGCTTCTTGATCTCGGCCAGGGTGGATTCGATTCGCTCGCGGCGCGGGGGGTCGCTGAGGGTGCCGGTGTCGGTGGCGAGCACCAGTGTCGCGTCAGCGCCGGCCTGCGCGGGGTAGTGCTCCTTGAAGAGGTCGATCGCCTGCTGCGTCTCGGTGCCCGGGATCGAGAAGTCGTCGGCGGACTTGCCGCTGGTGCCGGCGATCGCGCCGAGCACGATCACCGTGAGCAGGGCGACGGCGAGACTGCGCCAGCGGTAGTGGGAGAGCGTGCGGGCGATCCGCGCGAGGAGGAGTGACATGGGGCTCCGGGGAGGACGTCGGGAGGCACGCAGGACGCGGCGCCGCGGCGGAGGCTAGCACAGCGACTGCAACTTCGCAGATCATGCAAAGTTCTAGTGGCAGCACTTTTGCTGTCTGTGCAGGTTTGCTAGAATCGGGTCATGACGGTCGTGTCGATCGCGCACGACTCGCTGCGCGAACGGAAGAAGCAGCACACGCGGGAGACGATCGCCCGCGTCGCGCTCGACCTCTTCCACGAGCACGGGTTCCAGCAGACGACGATCGCTCAGATCGCCGAGGCGGCCAACGTCTCGCCGCGAACCGTCTCGACCTACTTCCCCGCCAAGGAGGACCTGGTCTTCCCCGACCGGGAGACGACCTTCCAGGGGCTCGGCGCGCGGATGCGCGACCGCCCGCCGGGGGAGACCGCCGCCGACGCGATCCGCTCGTGGATCGCGAGCGAGCTGCCGACCTGGAAGCTGCAGAGCGACGTCGCCCGCAAGCAGCGCGAGGTGATCCTCGCCGACGCCGGCCTGCAGGCGCACCAGCAGGCGATGATGCTCGAGGGCGAGCAGCTGGTGGCGGAGGCGATCGCCCACGACCTCGACGCGTCACCCGACGAGCTCGAGCCGCGGATGGCGGCGGCGGCGACCTTCGCGATCTTCAACGTGCTCGGCGAGGCCAAGCAGCCGCGCGACGCGGCCCCCTGCGCGGCGCCGTTCGACGAGATCGACCTGGCGGGTGCGATGGCGCTGGTCGAGCGCGCGCTGCGCTTCGTCGACGCCGGGATCCGCGCGCTGCGCGACGACCCCGACGCGGGGATCACTCGGCGGGGCTGAGCCTGGATCCACCGATGGTCGGTTGAGCGTCGGCGTGGAGGGCCAAGCCCGGCCGGATCGACCGCGTGAGCACGGTAGGCACCCTGTGATGGCGGTCGATCCGGCCCGGCGCCGGTCATCCGCGTCGAGGCGACCCGAGAATCGGTGGATCCAGGCTGAGCCCCGCCCGCGCGCGGACCAGCGTCCACAGCCGGGCGCGGTCCTCCGCCGACTCGCGCGTCCACGGCCCGCGGTGCGTCGGCCGTGCGCGACGGTCGTGCCAGAACAGCCCGTCGCGGTCCGCCGGCTCCGCCGCGGCCGCGAGCCAGACGACCGTGTCGGCGCCCTGGTCGGGCGTGCGCAGCCAGCGGCCGGCGATCCGGTGGAACCCGGGCAGCGACTCCCGCACGCCCGGCGTGTCGACCCACCCGGGATGCATCGCGTGGCAGGCCACGCCGCGGCCGTGCAGTCGCTCCGCCCACAGCTCGTTGAGCACCACCTGGGCGCGCTTGGCCCGCGCGTACGCCGCGGCCGGGCGGTAGCGCTGGGCGGCGGTCTCCGGGTCCTCGACGTCCAGGCGCTGGGCGTACATGCCGCCGGACGAGACGGTGATCACGCGCGCCGGGCCGCTGGCCGACAGCCGGTCGGCCAGCAGCGCCGTCAGCAGGAACGGGCCGACGACGTTGGTCGCGAACGACAGCTCGATCCCGTCGGGCGACGTGCGGCGGTCGGGCGGCATCGCGCCCGCGTTGTGGACCAGCACGTGCAGCGGCTGGTCGCGGGCGGTCAGTGCCGCGGCGCAGGCGCGCACCGACCCCAGGTCGGCGACGTCGCAGGTCACCAGCCGGACGTCCGGGATCGCGCCGCCGTGCCGCACGCGCTCGGCGACGATCCGCTCGCGGGCCGCGGCGCCCTTCTCGCGGTTGCGGACCAGCAGCAGGACGGTCGCGCCGAGCGCCGCGAAGCGCCGCGCCGCCGCCTCCCCGATCCCCGACGTGGCGCCGGTCACCGCGACGGTCCGGCCGGCCAGCGACGGCAGGCGCTCGTCCCAGTTCGGTGCCCGCTCGCGCAGGGCCAGCCCCGGAGCGGCGTAGCCCAGCAGCACCGTGCGGTCGAGGAGGGTGTCGACGGCCGTGGCGATCGCCATCGGACGACCATCGCAGGTCGACGCCGCCGGCCCGCCGTGCCGTAGAATCGCAGGGAGGTTCTGGTGTGCCGGGAAGTCTGGTCGGCGATGCTCGTCGTCGACCCCGGAGTTCCCCCATGTCCGCCCACCCGCCCGGCCCCACGGCCGCCTCCGACCGCTCGCTGCTCGCCTTCCTGCGCACGGAGGTCGGCGGCGCCAGCCTGCTCGTGCTCGCCGCGGTGATCGCCCTCGCCTGGGCCAACTCGCCGTGGTCGGCCGGCTACGCGGACCTCTGGGGGACGGAGCTGCGGGTCGGCGTCGGATCGCTGGCGATCCAGGAGGACCTCGGGCACTGGGTCAACGACCTGCTGATGGCGCTGTTCTTCTTCGTGATCGGCCTGGAGGTCCGGCGCGAGCTGGTCTTCGGCGACCTCCGCAACCCGCGCGTCGCCGCCGTACCCGCGCTCGCGGCGCTGGGCGGGATGCTCGTCCCGGCGGCGCTCTTCCTGGCCTTCAACGCCGGTGGTCCCGGAGCCCGCGGTTGGGGGATCGTGATGGCGACCGACATCGCCTTCGTGCTCGGGGCGATGGCGCTGCTCGGACCGCGGGTGCCGGCGGGGGCACGGCTGTTCCTGCTGACGCTGGCGATCGTCGACGACATCGGGGCGATCGCG
>CAZFIQ010000095.1:231-10067 GCA_964519185.1 uncultured Patulibacter sp. | reverse complement strand
CGACCCGGCCGGTCGACAGGTCCTTGACCGGGTGGTTGGCGCCGCGGTGGCCGAACGGCAGCTTGAACGTCTCCAGTCCGACCGCGCGGCAGAGCAGCTGGTGCCCCATGCAGATGCCGAAGACCGGCTTCTGCCCGAGCACCGCGCGGATCGTCTCGACGACGTGCTCGACCGCCCCGGGGTCGCCGGGGCCGTTGGCCAGGAAGACCGCCGAGACGTCGCCCGCGAGCACCGCGTCCGGACCGTCGCTCAGCGGGTGCAGGCGGACGCGCGCGCCGCGCGCGACCAGCTCGTCGACGATCGAGCGCTTGATCCCGGTGTCGATCGCGGCGATCAGCGGGCCGTCGGGGTTGCGGTCGTCGCCGACCGTGTGGACCGCCGCCGGCGTGACGGTCGACGCCAGGTCCTGCCCCGCCATCGACGGCAGCGCCGCGACCTGAGCGGCGGCGTCGGCCGGGTCGACCGTGCCGGCGAACAGCCCGCCGCGCATCGCGCCCTTGTCGCGGATGTGGCGGACCAGCGCACGGGTGTCGACGCCGGTGATCGCCGGAATGCCGTTGTCGGCCAGCCAGCTGACCCAGCCGCCCTCGGCGGTCGGCGCGTCGGCGTGGTCGACGGCCTCGCGCATGATCACCGCGCGGGCGTGGATCCGGTCGGACTCCATCGCGGCCGGCCGAACGCCGTAGTTGCCGATCAGCGGGTAGGTGAAGACGATCAGCTGGCCGGCGAACGACGGGTCGGTGACCGACTCCTGGTAGCCGGACATCCCGGTCGTGAAGACGACCTCGCCGCCACCGCTGACGCCGTCGGCCAGGGCGCCGCAGGCCTCGCCGTCGAAGCGGGTGCCGTCCTCGAGCAGCAGGTACGCCGAAGCGCGGGAGGCGGGACTCATCGGATCAGCTCCTGGATCGTCTTGAACTGCGCCGCCCGGGCGTCGCCGAGCAGCTCGAAGAGGATGCCCTCGGTGGTGCCGAGCACCGCGCCGGCGCTCTCGGCCCGGCGCAGGCCGGCGGCCCGATCGCCGGGATCGCGCGAGCTGATCGCGTCGGTCGCCAGGTGGACCAGCAGTCCCTGGCGCAGCAGGTCGAGCGCCGTGCCCTGCACGCAGATGTGGGCCTCGATCCCGACCAGCACGATCTGGTCGCGGCCCTGCAGGTGGAAGCCCTCGGCCCGGGCGGACGAGAAGGCGGTCTTGGGCAGCCGCGGCTGGTCGTCCGGCAGCAGCGCAGTCAGCTCGGGCACGGTCGGGCCGAGACCGGCCGGGTACTGCTCGGTGACCACGACCGGCAGCTCGAGCGCGGCGGCGGCGCGCAGCATCCGGCCGCAGCGCTCGACGACGCGGTCGAAGCCGTCGATCGCTCCCGCGAACGCGGTCTGGACGTCGACGAGGACGAGCGCGGTGCGCTCGGGACGGAGGGCGGTCAAGGCGGCGGACTCGGACATCGGACGGGAGGCGCTCACGCGGAGGCCGGGGACAGGGACGGCTCGCGGAAGGCGACGCTGCCGTCGGCGACGGTCAGCAGGACCTTGCCGTGGAAGCGGCGGCCGTGGAAGCAGCAGTTGGAGGAGCGGCTCTCGTAGCCGTGCTCGCCGACCGTCCACTCGCGCTCCAGGTCGACCAGGCAGAGGTTGGCCCGTGCGCCGACCTGGACCGCCGGCGTCGCGAGCTCCATCAGCGCGGCGCCGCCGATCAGCCGGTCGACGACCAGCCCGAGCGGCAGGATGCCCGGCCGGACCAGCTCGCTGTAGACCGCGGCGAACGCGCTCTCCAGCCCGGTGCTGCCCATCGGCGCCTGCTCGAACGGGACGTCCTTCTCGTCCGGGGCGTGCGGCGCGTGGTCGGTCGCGATCGTCTCGAGCGTGCCGTCGCGCAGGCCCTCGATCAGCGCCTGCCGGTCCGCCTCGAAGCCGAGCGGCGGATTCATCTTCTTGGCCGTGTCGAGCTCGCGGACCGCTTCGTCGGTCAGGCAGAGGTGGTGCGGCGACGCCTCGCCGCTGACGTTGAAGCCCTGGGCCTTGGCCGCCCGCACCGCGTCGACCGAGGCGACGCAGGAGAGGTGCTGGAAGTGCATCCGTCCGCCTTCGTAGCCGGCGATCGCCGCGTCGCGCGCGACCATCGTCGACTCCGAGAGCCACGGGATGCCGGCGATCCCGAGCCGCGCCGAGACGCTGCCCTCGCGCATCGAGCCACCCGCCGAGAGCGACGGATCCTCCTCGTGGAGGGCGATCACGCCGCCGCAGAGGCGCTGGTACTGGACGGCCTTGCGGAGCACCCCGGCGTCGGTCACCGGCAGCCCGTCGTCGGTGAAGGCGACCGCCCCGGCCGCCCGCAGCTCGGCCATCTCGGTCAGCTCCTTGCCGCCGAAGCCGACGGTGATCGCCGCCGTGAACCCGACCGGGATCCGGGCCTGGCGCGAGGCCAGGTCGCGCAGCGATCCGAGCAGCGAGCTGGAGTCGATCACCGGCGTCGTGTTCGGCATCGCGACCACGGCGCAGTAGCCGCCGGCGGCCGCGGCGCGGGTGCCGGACTCCAGGTCCTCCTTGTGCTCCTGGCCCGGCGTCCGCAGATGCACGTGCGGGTCGACGAAGCCCGGGAACAGGTGACGGCCGCGACCGTCGATCGTCTCGGCGCCGGCGGGCGCGGTCAGCGACCCGGGCGGGGCGATCTCCGCGATCTCGCCGCCGCGCACCAGCACGTCGTGCGGCGCGTCGATCCCCGTACGCGGATCGAGCACGTGCACGTGGTGCACCAGCAGGTCGTCGTCGGGCGCGGGAGCGCGGACGAGCAGGTCGAGCGTCATGCGGAGCGGGTCTCCGGGGTCGGGGCGGGCGGGGCGTCGGCGGACGCCGGCGCGGAGTCGGTCGGGCGGCTGCGGGGGTCCTCGGAGGAGGCGACGCCGCTCAGCACCTCGTAGAGCACGGCCATCCGGACCAGCACGCCGGCGCGCACCTGGTCGAGGATCAGCGACCGCGGGCCGTCGACGACATCGCCCGCCAGCTCGACCCCGCGGTTGACCGGGCCCGGGTGCATCAGCAGCTGCTCGGGGCCGAGGCGCCGCGCGTCGATCTGGTAGGCGGCGGCGTACTCGCGGAGGGTCGGCACGTAGGCCTGCTGCATCCGCTCGTGCTGCATCCGCAGCGCGTAGACCACATCGGCCTCCGGCAGCCGGTCGAGCGTGTACTCGATCCGGCAGCCGAGCACCGCCAGCTCCGGCGGCAGCAGGGTCGGCGGACCGCAGAGCGTGACCTGTGCCCCCATCGTCTGGAGCGCCAGCACCAGCGAGCGGGCGACCCGGCTGTGGCGGACGTCGCCGACGATCCAGACGTTCAGGCCGTCGAGCGATCCGAGCCGCGCGCGCAGCGTGTAGACGTCGAGCAGCGCCTGGGTCGGGTGCTCGTTCTGGCCGTCGCCGGCGTTGACGATCGCGGCGTCGGTCCAGCGGGTGATCAGCTTGGACGCGCCGGCCCACGGCGTGCGGATCACGATCGCGTGCGGACGGTGCGCCGCCAGCGTCTGGACCGTGTCGCGCAGCGACTCGCCCTTCTCCACCGACGACCCGCTGGCCGCGAAGTTGACCACGTCGGCGCTCAGCCGCTTGGCCGCCAGCTCGAAGCTCGAGCGGGTCCGCGTCGACGACTCGTAGAACAGGTTGAGGACGGTCCGGCCGCGCAGCGCCGGCACCTTCTTGATCGGCCGGTCGGCGACCTCGGCGAAGCTCGCCGCGCGGTCGCAGAGCCGCTCGATCGCGGCCCGGTCGAGGTCGTCGATCGACAGCAGGTGCTTCATCCGGCGTGCTCCGGTTGGCCGGCGTCGTCGGGACGCGGACGCTCGATCGCGACCTCGTCGTGACCGTCCGTCTCGCGGACCCGGACGTTGACGCGCTCGGCGGTCGAGGTCGGCAGGTTCTTACCGACGTAGTCGGCGCGGATCGGCAGCTCGCGGTGGCCGCGGTCGACCAGCACCGCCAGCTGGACGCGCCCGGGGCGTCCGTAGTCGAAGATCGCCTCGATCGCCGCCCGGATCGTGCGGCCGGTGAAGAGCACGTCGTCGACCAGCACCACCGAGTGCCCCTCCAGCGGGATCCCGTCCAGGTGGGTGCCGTGGATCACCGGCTCGGCGTCGCTGCCGCGGGTGGCCAGGTCGTCGCGGTAGAAGGCGATGTCGATGTCGCCGAGCGGGACCGGACGGTCGAGCAGCGCCTCCAGCCGCTCCTGCAGCCGGCGGGCGAGCAACGCGCCGCGGGTGTGGATGCCCACCAGCACCAGGGTCGACGGGTCCGGGTGGCCCTCGACGATCTCGTGGGCGATGCGCGCAAGGGTGCGCGCCATGGAGTCCCCGTCGAGGACGGTGGTTTCGAAGCTCATGCGGTGGAGATCGTGCCGGTCTCTCGGTACCGGCTTAACGAACGTCGGTGGATCGCCGTGCGACCACCGACCGGAGGTCAGACGTTATCACTGCCCTCGGCGGCGGCCCCGTCGTCGGCCTCGGGATCGTCGAGCGACGGTCCGCCGGGCAGCGGGCCGCTGCCCCGTGCCGGACGACCGGCACCGGGGGCGTGGACCGGCTCGCCGCGCTCCGGGAAGGGGACGTGGATCACGTCGAAGTCGCGGGGCATGACGGTGTCGGGGAAGGTCGCGCGGGCCTCCGCGAGCGCGTCGGACGGCCGGTGACGCGCCGACAGGTGGACCAGCGTCAGCATCCCGACCTCGGCCTCCTCCGCCAGCGCCGCGGCCTCGGCGGCGGTGCTGTGGCCGGTCTGCCGGGCCCGGTCGGCGTGCTCGGCGGTGAAGGTCGCCTCGTGGACCAGCACGTCGGCGCGCCAGGCGGCCTCGCGGACCGCGTCGCACGGCCGGGTGTCGCCGGAGAAGACCAGCTTGCGACCAAACCGCTTGGGGCCCAGCACCTGCTCGGGGGTCACGTCGCCGACGGTCTCCCCGCGCTGCAGGCGGCCGAAGTCGTGGACGTCGCTGATCCCCAGCTCGCGGGCCCGGTCGGGATCGAAGCGCCCCGGGCGGTTGCGCTCCTCGATCGCGTAGCCGAGCGCGGTGCCGCGGTGCCGGACCGGCAGCGCGTCGACCGCCCAGTCGCGTCGCTCGATCTGGTCGAACGGCTCCAGCTCGCGGACCTCGACCGGGTAGCCGACGGTCCCCGCCAGCCGCCAGATCGCGTCGATGCCGGCGGCCAGGCCGACCGGCCCGGCGATCGTCAGCGGCGCCTCGCGGTCGCGCAGGTCGAGCGTCTTCAACAGCCCCGGCAGCCCGAGCCAGTGGTCGGCGTGCAGGTGGGTGATCAGGATCAGGTCGAGCTCGACGAGGCCGCTCGAGCGCATCAGCTGGCGCTGGGTGCCCTCGCCGCAGTCGACCAGGACGTGCTCTCCCCCGCGCTGGACGAGCGTCGCGGGCAGGCCGCGGCGGGCGGTCGGTGCGGAGCCGCCGGTTCCGACGAAGAGCAGGTCGAGGTTCACGCGGCAGGTCCGTTTCGTTCCCGAGGGCGCGGGCGGGAGTCCCGGAAGACGAGGAGCCCCAGTCGAGGACTGGGGCTCCTGTCAGCGCGCCCGGGAAGATTCGAACTTCCGACTTCCTGCTCCGGAGGCAGGCGCTCTATCCACTGAGCTACGGGCGCCGACCGGATCATTCTGGCACGCCGGCCGGCGGCGCGCCATCCGGGCGCCACCCGCGAGCGTGTCCTACTTGGGGTAGCGTGCTCGAGGGACCGGGCCCTCCGGCCCTCCGCTCCGACCCGAGGACACCACCGTGCGCGCATTCCGAGAGGCCGTCGAGGCCCGTGACTTCGCCGCGATCGAGCGGCTGATCGCCGACGACGTGGTCTTCACCAGTCCCGTCGCCCACCGCCCGTATCCGGGCAAGCCGCTGACGCTGGCGATCCTGCGTCACGTGATCGAGGTCTTCCAGGACTTCCGCTACGTGCGCCAGATCGGCGCCGACGACGCGCAGGACCACGCGCTGGTCTTCACCGCGCGGGTCCGCGACCTGGAGCTGACCGGCTGCGACTTCCTGCGGCTCGACGACGAGGGACGGATCAGCGAGCTGATGGTGATGGTCCGTCCCCTGCGCGCCGCCGAGGCGCTGGCCGAGGAGATGGGCGCGCGCTTCGAGCAGATCAAGCGCGACGCCGGCTTCGGCGACGCCTGAGCCTGGCGCCGCCGTCGTGATCGCCGCCGCTACCGGCCGCGCACCCGGATCCGGATCGACGGGCTGTAGTGGCCCGTCAGGTTGCCGGCGGCGGGAGCCACCCAGACCCGGTAGGTGCCCGAGCGGCTGATCCGCGCCCGGGTCGCGTAGCGCGAGAAGTTGGCGCTGTCCTTCCGCGTCTTCGATCCGCGGATCGTGATCCAACGCTTGCCGCTCAACGACAGTCGCTGGACCGCCACGCCGGTACCCACCTGGGCCGGCCGGACGATGCCGGAGAACCGCAGCTGGGTGTTGCGGTTGACCGTCCGCACCCGGGTCTTGGCGGTCACCGCCAACCGGATGTCGGCGGTCAGCACCGGGCTGCGCGTCGGGTTGGCGCCGGTCGTGACCACCTGGAAGCGCGAGTTGTCGGCCAGCCCGACCAGCGGGAAGCTGAAGTTGCCGCCGCCGTCGGTCAGCTGCGGATTGCCGTTCTCGATCCAGGCGCCGGTGTACGGCCACGGCTGCTGGAGCAGCTGGACGGCGCGGTTGGCGCTGCCGGTGCCGCCGAGCGTCCCGGCGACCACCGTCGGCGCGCCGTAGACGACGGGGTTGGGGGTCAGCGCCACCGAGAACCCGAGCGGCTGGCGCGGGGTCTTGAAGGTCCGGTTGCCGCCGCGGACGGTGCCCTTGGCGTTCACGGCCACCAGCCGGTAGTGGTAGGTGGTGTTCGAGCGCAGGCCCGTGACGCCGGCGGTCGCCGCGACGGGCGTGGCGCCGGCCCCGGCGTTCTGGCGGCCCGTGCGCTGGCCGTACTTCTTGCTGGTGCCGTAGTCGAAGAAGTAGCGCGTGCGCAGGCCGTTGGCGTTGACCGTGCCGACGACCGACGCGCTCTGCGGGGTCAGGCTGCCGGCCAGCCCCGTCTTGACCACGGGCGGGCCGTCCGCGTGCGCCACGGCTGGGGCCAAGGCGACCAACGCCACGACGCCGGACGCCGTGAGCGGAGCGAGGGAACGCATCTGTCCTCCTTCTGGGGGGACGTGCTCCGGAGCGGGTCCGGAGCGCTTTGGGGGATCTTCACCGCCGGGCTCGGCGGCCCGGTGCGTACGGGCGTCCTGCGGCTCTCCGCAGCTCGTCCGTACCCGACCGGTACCCACGACCGGGGTCGCGGATGCCCCGAACCTACGTCATGGGGTGGTGAAGCTGCGCCGCATCCCGGTCCGCCGCAACAGGCCGACCAGGTAGTCGTGCCGCTCGCCGATCCGCCGGAGCAGCGCGTCGAGGTCGCTGGCGATCGGTGCGCGCCCGTGGGCGGCGTCGCTGCAGCCCATCAGCACGACCGCGGCCAGATCGTCGACCGCGTCGGCCATCCGGTCGACGGCGCCGTCGACCCGCGGCCGGTGCCGGCGCCGCACCGGCAGGGCGATCTCGCCGAGCGCGGCGCAGCGTCGCTGCAGGTCCAGCGCCTGGACGGTGACGTGGCGGCGGGAGACGGCGTCCCCGACCGGACCGGCGTTCGCGGAGGCGAGCGCGCGCGCCCGCTCGAGCAGATCGGTGACGAGCCAACTCGGGTCGGACGACGTCAGGACGACCATGGTGGCCCGACGCTAGGCGGTCCACCGGACGGAACCCGTCAGTTTGCAGCCACAACGCGCACCGCGGTGCCGTCGGCGTCGACCACGTCGCCGTCGTGCAGCTGACGTCCGCGGCGCGCCTCGTCCTCGCCGTTGACGGTCACCAGGCCGGCCGCGAGCATCGCCTTGGCCTCCCCACCCGAGTCGACCACGCCGGCGAGCTTCAGCAGCTGCCCGAGCCGGATCATGTCGCCACGGATCTCGATCTCCTGCATCGCGTCATCGTCGCAGTCGACCGCGGGTCCCGGCGTCGCGGTCGCGGGTCCGACTAAGACGTCGTCTCAAAGCGGACGCGATCTGGCCGCAAGCCGCCGTAGCGTGGCGTCCATGGCTTCCATCACCCGCATCGACTTCGTCCCGATCCCCACCCAGGACGTCGAGCGCTCCACCGCGTTCTACCGCGACGTGCTCGGCCTCGAGGAGTCGCCCCACACCGTCGGCCGGCCGTTCAGCGAGTTCGACCTCGGCGACACCACCCTCAGCATCTGGGACCCGTCGTCCGCCGGGCTCGAGTTCGTCCCGAACGCCAACCCCGTCGCGCTGCACACCGACGACGTCGCGGCGATGCGCGAGCAGCTTCAACGCGCCGGGGTGCGCTTCCCGATGGACACGCTCGACACCGGGGTCTGCCACATGGCGTTCTTCGTCGATCCCGACGGCAACCGGCTGTCGCTGCACGGACGCTACGCCCCGCGAGACGCCTAGCGGTGAGCGCCGGCGGGCGCGGAGTCACCGCATTTAGGGTCCATTAACCGGCCTCTGAAAGCGTTCTCGTCTCTGGTTTCCCCGCCGGCATCGTCCCCCCTGCGCTCGTCGGAACGCCGACGGCTCGACGCACTCGACGGCCTCCGCGGCGCCGCGGCGTTCGGGATCGTGATCCTGCACGTGTGGATGTTCCACCAGGGCGATCTCGGGTCGCCGGAGCGGAGCACGCTCGAGATCGCGATCAGCCAGCTGCGGCTCGGCATGCCGATGTTCTTCGTGCTGTCGGGGTTCCTGATCTTCCGGCCGTTCGCCGCGGCGGTGATCGACGGTCGCGACAACCCCGACGTCCGCAAGTACGCGATTCGCCGGGCCGCCCGGATCGTGCCCGCGTACTGGGTCGCGATCCTGATCCCCGCGGCGCTGCTGGCGCTGCTCGATCATGGGCAGGCGCGCCCGATCGAGCAGCTGCCGATCTACCTGCTGTTCGCGCAGAACTACGTCGAGGCGACGTCGCAGGGCCTGAACCCGCCGACCTGGACGATCGTCGTCGAGGTCTCGTTCTACCTGGCGGTGCCGATCGTCGCGATCCTGCTGGCGTGGCTGACGGCGCGCTTCGCACGTCCGGAGCGGCGGCGGCTGGTGCTCGCCGTGATCTGCCTGGTGCTGCTGCTGATCGGCGCCTACGTGCTCGGGCAGGCGGCGATCAACGGGCCGCACCACACCCCGCTCAAGGACTCGCTGCTCGGCCGGCTCAACTCGTTCGCGGCGGGCATGCTCGCCGCGGTCCTGGTGCACGGCCGCAGCGCGCGGACCGGGCCGGCGATGGCCCTGGCCGCCGCCGGCACGGCGCTGCTGCTGTTCGAGGCCGTGGTCCGGGGCTACAGCCTGCTCGATCCGACGCTGCGCGACCAGATCGTCGACACGCCGGCCAGCATCGGCGTCGCGATGATCATCGGCGGGATCGCCCTGGCCAAGCTGCCGGGCGAGGCGATCTTCGCCCGCGGGCCGTTCCAGTGGTACGGCAAGCTCTCCTACGGCCTGTACCTGTGGCACTTCCCCGTGATCTACACGCTGCGCTCGCTGGACCTCTGGCCGACCTCGCTGTTCTGGTCCTGCACCGCGGTGATGGTCCCCTCGACCCTGCTGGCGATGGTCAGCTGGAGCTTGCTGGAGAAGCCGGCGATGGAGTGGGCGCGGCGGCGGACCGCCTCCGCCGCGGCCCGGCCCTCGGCGACCGACCCCGGCGCGGCGGCCGAGGCGTGGCCGCCCGAGCAGCGGCCCTGGACGCCCGGTCTCGACGGCACCTCCGCGGAGGACCGCCCCGGGGCGGAGATACCGCAGATATACCCCCATCAGCATCGCGAT
>CAZFIQ010000095.1:0-221 GCA_964519185.1 uncultured Patulibacter sp. | reverse complement strand
ACCGCCCCGGGGCGGAGCGTGACGACGAGGACGCCGTCGAGCGGGAGCACGAGCCCGCGGAGACGGCCCCACCGCGACGGTAGATCCCGGCCCCTCGCCGCTCGGTGGCCGACCGCGGCGGCGGAGCCCCGGCGACCGGGACCGCCGCGCGTCGCGACGCTCCCGGTCGAGCGGGTCGGCTCAGCGAGCGGCGAGGGGCCGGGATCTACCGTCGCGGTGGG
>CAZFIQ010000094.1:0-10145 GCA_964519185.1 uncultured Patulibacter sp. | reverse complement strand
GCCGCGAACGCCGCGATCGACCACATCCACACCTGGGTGAACGGCACGGCCGAGGGCGACTGGACCTCGATGGCGATCCCGTCGGACGGCTCCTACGGCGTCGCGGAGGGCATCATCTCGTCGTTCCCGGTCACGGTGAAGGACGGGAAGTACGAGATCGTCCAGGGCCTCGAGATCAACGAGTTCTCGCGCACCCGGATCGACGCCAGCGTCGCCGAGCTCGTCGAGGAGCGCGACGCGGTCAAGGCGCTCGGCCTCCTGGGCTGACTCCCGCGTCGAGGCGCACAGGGGCGCGTCGCATCTCGGCGCGCTCCTCGCTCGGCAGTACGGTGTACTGCTCTCGCTCGGGCCCGCCGACCTGCTCGGCCCCTGAGCACCTCAACCGCAAGAGGTAGGTAGATCAGCCGGGGCCTCCGGCCACAGACCGAAGAAGGGCCAGCGAATTCGCTGGCCCTTCTTCGGTCTGTGGCCCCTGCACCCCTGCGACTGAGGGATTCGAGAGCCGAGCAGGTCGGTGCCGGAGTCGAGAGCAGTACGGGCATACTGCCGAGCGGCCCGGGCGTGCCGAGATGCGAAGCGCTATCGGCTCAGGTCTGAGGAGTTCGAGAGCCGAGCAGGTTGGTGCCGGGGTCGAGAGCAGTACGGACGTGCTGCCGAGTGGCCCGGGCGTGCCGAGATGCGAAGCGCTATCGGCTCAGGTCTGAGGAGTTCGAGAGCCGAGCAGGTCGGCGCAGCCGGGCCGAGAGCAGGACGCCAGTCCTGCCGAGGTCCAGGTGCGCCGAGATGCGAAGCGCTATCGGACTACTCAGCGGCGTCGGTGGGGTACCAGGAACGGTCCCGCTTCTCGACGAGGCCCTGCTCCTCGAGGCCGGGGAGGATGCGGTAGGCGTAGTTCGGGTGGACGCCGATCCGGCGTGCGACCTCGGCGGCGCCGAGGCCCGGCTCCTGGCGGAGCAGGGCGAGGGCCTGGCGGGAGCGCTCGCCGCTGCCGCGCGGGCGGCCGGCGGAGCGGCCCGAGCCGCTGCGGGCGGGGCGGCCGGCGGAGCGGCCACCGGCGGGGTCGACTCCGTCGAGCGCGTCGAGCGCGCGCTTGAGGCGCTCGTGCTCGGCGATCAGCGGCGCTAGCTCGTCGAGTCGGGCCTGGATCTCGTCGCGCTTCTCAGAGAGGAAATCAGACATGTGGGTGCTTTCGGTTGGGGGAACGACGCCGACGCGGCGGGTGCGGGGCCTGCCGTCGAGTGGCGACCACTGATCGGTGGCAAAACCCTAACAGAAACTCTGCGGGGGGTGCCTGCCGTCCGCGGGGAAGACTAGCGCGTAGCGATCAGCGTGCGCAACCGTTCGAGCGACGCGTGGGCTTCCCGCTCTGGTGTGCCACCGACGAGCGCGTTGGCCGCGATCCGCCCGAGCGGTCCCATCGGCGGCGAAAATTCGTTGGTGTACACAAATCGCGTGCCACTCTCGGAGGGCTCGAGTCGGTACTCGATCCGCGCGCGGGCTCCGGCCGGTCCGCGGCCGGTCCAGCGTGCGGTGCGGGGGGGATCGCACTCTTCCAGTACCCAGGAGACGGCGACGGGGACGCCGCGGATCGTCATCTGCTGGGACATGCGAAAGCCTGCGCGGGGCGGGCCGTCGTCGGCGGAGGTCAGCGCTCGGTGGATGGTCACCCACTGATGGAGGCGGTGCGGGTCCAGTACCACCGGCCACACCTCGTCGGGTGGGGCGGGAAGTTCGATGCTGGCCTCGACGGCGGTCATGCGGCAACACTACTCAGGTACCCGCGGCGCACGTGGTGGCGCGGTGTGCGGGGGCGCTGCGGACGCTGCGGTGCGGTCCTGGTCGGTCACCGGGCGCGTAGCGGCTCTACACGCTCCAGTTCGAGCAGGGCGCGGTTGACGCTGTGGGAAAAGCGGTGGGGGCGGACGTCGAGGATCGTGCGCCAGCTGTCGTCTCGCGCCAGCAGGTCGCCGGTCAGTCCTCCCATCAGTGGCAGGATCAGGGCTTCGTCCTCGCCGGTGATGGCGGCGGCGATCCGGCCGAAGATCGGGGTCGAGTCGAGGGGGACGGCGACGGTGGGGCGGGCGATCATCATCAGGTCGCGGATGCCTTCGATGATCTCGCCGTAGGTGAGGACGTCGGGGCCGGCGACGTCGAGCGAGAGCGGGGCGAGCGAGGCGGCGCCGGTGGTGGCGGCGGCGAGCAGCGCGGCGACCAGGTCGCGCTGGTCGATCGGTTGGGTGCGGTAGCGGTGCCAGGGCGGGAGGGCGAGGACGGGCATCCGCTCGACGAGTCGGACGAGGAAGCGGAAGGACCGGGAGCGAGCGCCGATCGCGATCGAGGCGCGCAGGGCGATGGATTCCGGGGTTGCCTCGCGCAGCACCCGTTCGACGGCCAGGCGGCTGCGCAGGTGGGGGGAGAGCGGGCGCGACTCGTCGATCATCACGCCGAGGTAGACGATCCGGCGGACGCCGGCGGCGTGGGCGGCGGCGGCGAAGCGCTCGGCGGACTCGCGCTCGCGGTCCTCGAACGAGGTGCCGCCGGCGGTCGGCTCCATCGAGTGGATCAGGTAGTAGGCGACGTCGACGCCGTCGAGCGCGGTGGTCAGGCCGGCGCCGGTCGACGCGTCGCCGGTGACGATCTGCACGTCGTGCGCGACCCGTGCGGGGTCGCGGGCGAGGGCGCGAACTTCGTGGCCGGCGGCGCGCAGCGGGTCGATCAGCAGCGAGCCGGCGAAGCCCGACGCTCCGGTCACGAGGGTCAGCATGGAGCAACCGTTGCAGTTCTCCCTGATTTGCGGACTTCCTGCGTCGGGGTTGTCACGAAATGTGCCCAAGTTGCGGGAACAAGGCTCGCAGTGGCCGGCCCGTTGTGGTTCGATGGGCCCAGGTCGAGAGTCCAGCTCCCGGCCCACCTTCCCGGGCATCTCCGGCTCGCTCCCCGGCCGGTCGCCCTCGTCGTCTCCCTGCGCAGGTACCGACTCCGGTGCCTGGCGGTGACCCCTGCCACGGCATCGAACGACTCTCCTGAACGGACCCAGTGAACCACGCCCCCGAGAATCGCTCCCGAGCCATCGCGGCCCCATCGTGCGACGGTTGCTTCTTCCGTCGCCACATGCTCTGCGCGCTGGACCGCGTGGACCCGTGCGCGACCTTCCGGCCGGATCGGGCGGAGGGGCTGCAGCCGCCGCGGCAGATGGCGTTCGCGTTCCGGCCCGAGCGGACCTCCGGCACGCCGTTCGCGTTCCCGGACGCGGCGGAGCAGGCGCGGCGCTACGCCGCCTGAGGCTGAGCCGGCGCGGCCGACCGACGGCCGCCCGCTGACGGCACCGATTGCGCCCTCGTCGGCCCTCGTTCGACGAGTCCGCGACCCCGGTGGCCTTGACGGCCCGCTTCGCGTCCTCGCCGGCTCCGCGCGGCGAGTTCGCGATCGGCCCCGGGAGCCGGGTCGTGCTTCTCGTCCGCCGGTTAGCTGGCTGGCTAGCTAAGATTCCGGGTGCCACCGTCAGATCCCGCTGGCGGCCGCGACTTGCCGCGGACCGTCGGGCCCCCGAATGGGGTACCCGCTCGCCCGTCGTCACCGATGGGGGCGGGGACCTCGGGACGGGGTTCGCGGGGTAGTTCCGAGCACAGGAGTTCACCATGGGCAGCACAGAAGCGTTGGTCTACGACGCCGTTCGCACCCCGCGCGGCAAGGGCAAGAGCAACGGGTCGTTGCACGGCACCAAGCCGATCGACCTCGTGGTCGGCTTGATCCACGAGACCCTCGGCCGCCACGAGCAGCTCGACCCCAACGGGATCGACGACGTCGTCCTCGGCTGCGTGACCCCGGTCGGCGACCAGGGCGCGGACATCGCCAAGACCGCGGCGATCAAGGCCGGCCTGCCGGACACGGTCGCGGGCGTGCAGCTGAACCGCTTCTGCGCCTCCGGGCTGGAAGCGGTCAACATCGCCGCGCAGAAGGTCGCGTCGGGGTGGGAGGACCTGGTCCTCGCGGGCGGCGTCGAGTCGATGTCGCGCGTGCCGATGGGCAGCGACGGCGGGGCCTGGGCGATGGACCCGGAGACGAACTACGAGTCGTACTTCGTGCCGCAGGGCGTCGGCGCCGACCTGATCGCGACGGTCGAGGGCTTCACGCGCGACGACGTCGACGCGTTCGCCGCCGAGTCGCAGCGTCGCGCCGCGGCCGCCGAGGACGCCGGGTACTTCAAGAACTCCGTGGTCCCGGTCAAGGACCTCAACGACCAGGTCGTGCTCGACCGCGACGAGTTCATCCGCCGGGGTACGACGGCGGAGACGCTCGGTGGGCTCAAGCCGTCGTTCGCGATGATGGGCGACATGGGCGGCTTCGACGCCGTCGCGCTGCAGAAGTACCACTGGGTCGAGAAGATCGACCACGTCCACACCCCGGGCAACTCGTCCGGCATCGTCGACGGCGCGTCGCTGGTCGCGATCGGCAGCGAGGCGGCCGGGGAGCGGCACGGCCTGACGCCGCGGGCGCGGATCGTCGCGACGGCGGTCTCCGGCGCCGACCCGACGATCATGCTGACGGGCCCGGCCCCGGCCAGCCGCAAGGCGCTCGAGAAGGCGGGCCTGAAGGCCTCCGACATGGACCTGATCGAGATCAACGAGGCGTTCGCGGCGGTCGCGCTGCGGCTGATCCGCGACCTCGACATCGATCCCGAGATCACCAACGTCAACGGCGGCGCGATCGCGATGGGCCATCCGCTCGGCGCGACCGGCGGGATGATCCTCGGCACGATCGTCGACGAGCTCGAGCGCCGGCAGAAGCGCTATGGCCTCGTGACCCTCTGCATCGGTGGCGGCATGGGCATCGCCACGATCGTCGAGCGCGTCTGAGCGCCCTGTCCTGATCCGAGACTTCGAACAGCGAGCGAACAGATGTCCGAGAACAGCACCATCCGCTGGGAGCAGGACGCCGACGGCGTCGTCAACCTGATCCTCGACGATCCGAACCAGTCCGCTAACACGATGAACGCCGCGTACACGGCGTCGATGAAGGCGACGGTCGACCGGCTCGAGGCCGAGAAGGACGCGGTCACCGGCGTGGTGATCACGTCCGCCAAGAAGACGTTCTTCGCCGGGGGCGACCTGAACGACCTGAAGCAGGCGACGAAGGAGAACGCCGCCGAGGTCGCCGCCCACGTGCGCGCGGTCAAGGCCGACCTGCGGCGCCTGGAGACGCTCGGCAAGCCGGTCGTCGCCGCGATCAACGGCGCCGCGCTCGGCGGCGGCCTGGAGATCGCCCTGGCGACCCACCACCGGATCGTCGTCGACGATCCGAAGATCCAGCTGGGCCTGCCGGAGGTCAGCCTGGGGCTGCTGCCGGGCGGGGGCGGCGTGGTTCGCGTGACGCGTCTGCTGGGCCTGGCCAACGGCCTGATGAACGTGCTGCTGCAGGGCCAGCGGATGCGCCCGCAGAAGGCGCTCGAGCTGGGCCTGATCAGCGAGCTCGTCGCCACGCCGGAGGACCTGCTCCCGGCGGCGAAGAAGTGGATCGCCGCGAATCCTGAGGCGACGCAGCCGTGGGACGTCAAGGGGTACAAGATCCCCGGCGGCACCCCGAGCACGCCGTCGCTGGCGGCCAACCTGCCGGCCTTTCCGTCGAACCTGCGCAAGCAGATCAAGGGCGCGAACATGCCCGCGCCGCGGAACATCATGGCCGCCGCGGTCGAGGGCGCGCAGGTCGACGTCGACACGGCGTTGGAGATCGAGGGCCGCTACTTCGTGGACCTGGTCACCGGCCAGGTGGCGAAGAACATGATCCAGGCGTTCTTCTTCGACCTGCAGGCCGTCAACGGCTCGCGCGGTCGCGAGAAGGGCCGTGAGCGCTGGAAGTCCGAGAAGGTGATCGTGCTCGGCGCCGGGATGATGGGCGCCGCGATCGCCTACGTCTGCGCCAAGGCCGGGATCGAGGTCGTGCTGAAGGACGTCTCGCTGGAAGCGGCCGAGCGCGGCAAGGGCTACTCCAAGGCGATCGTCGACAAGCAGGTCGCCAAGGGTCGCTCGACCCAGGAGAAGGCCGACGCGCTGCTCGGGCGGATCCTCGCCACCGACAAGGCAGAGGACGCCCAGGACGCGGACCTGGTGATCGAGGCCGTGTTCGAGGATCCGAAGGTCAAGGCGCAGGTCTTCGCCGAGATCGAGCCGTTCCTCAAGCCGGACGCGCTGCTGGGCTCGAACACCTCGACGCTGCCGATCACCGGCCTGGCGGAGGGCGTCTCGCGGCCCGACGACTTCATCGGCCTGCACTTCTTCAGCCCGGTCGACAAGATGCCGCTGCTGGAGATCATCAAGGGCGAGAAGACGACCGACGAGACGACCAGCCGCGCGCTGGACTTCGCGAAGCAGATCGGCAAGACGCCGATCGTCGTCAACGACTCGCGCGGCTTCTTCACCAGCCGCGTGATCGGCACCTTCATCAACGAGGGCCTGGCGTTCCTCGGTGAGGGCGTGCCGGCGGCGTCGATCGAGCAGGCGTCGGGCCAGGCCGGCTACCCGGCCCCGGTGCTGCAGCTCGCCGACGAGCTGACGCTGACGCTGATGCAGAAGATCCGCGACGCGTCGAAGGCCGCGATCGAGGCCGCCGGCGGGGTCTTCCCGGCCGACCCGGCGTTCGACGTGATCGACAAGATGGTCGAGCTCGGTCGCCCGAGCAAGGCGGCCGGCGCCGGCTTCTACGAGTACGCCGACGGCAAGCGGACCGGGCTCTGGTCCGGGTTGGCGGAGGCGTTCGGCAGCGACGCGGTGCCGTCGACGACCGATCCGGCCACGATCTCGCTGGTCGACCTGCAGGAGCGGATGCTCTTCCGCGAGGCGCTCGAGACCGTCAAGTGCGTCGACGAGGGAGTGCTGGAGACCGTCTCCGACGCCAACATCGGGTCGATCTTCGGCATCGGATTCCCGGCCTGGACGGGCGGCGTGCTGCAGTACATCAACGGGTACGTCGACCCGCGCGACCCGGACGGTGGGACGCTCGGGCCGGCCGGCTTCGTGGCCCGCGCTCGCGAGCTGGCGGCGCAGTACGGCGAGCGGTTCGATCCGCCGGCGTCGCTGGTGGCCAAGGCCGAGGCCGGCGAGCGGTACTCCGACGAGGTCCCGGCCGCGGCCTGATCGGCGTGGCGCGCGGCGCTCCCGGTGGTGGACGGCGTGGGTGGGCTCGAGCGCGACGAGCTCGGGTCCACCTGCGTTTCCGGTGCCGGGGCATCGCGCGCCCCGGCCCGTACACTGTGCCGATCGTGACGAGGGAGCCTGCGAACCCGTGCGCGTAAGAGTCCTGGGCAAGTCACCGGCCTGGCAGGACGTCGATGGCGCGTGCAGTGGCTACCTGGTCGAGGAGGAGGGCTTCCACCTGCTCGTCGAGTGCGGCAACGGCGTCTTCGGCAAGCTGCGCAAGCAGATCGACTACACCGATCTGGACGCCTGCGTGATCTCCCACTGCCACGCGGACCACACGCTCGACCTGGTGCCGTACAGCTACGCGCTGGCGTTCGCGCCGCGCCAGCAGCCGGTGCCGGTCCCGCCGTGGCCGGGAACCGACGATCCGGCCCGCCCGGACCTGCACCTGCCGCCCGGCGGGCTCAAGGTGATGCGGACGATCATGACCGCCTGGGGGATGCCCGACCTGGTCGAGCGGGCGTTCTCAGCGGGCGAGTACGACCCGGACGCGACGCTCGACTGCGGGCCGTTCCGGATCCGCTTCCGCGCCGTCCCGCACTTCCTGCCCGCCTACGCGATCGAGGTGACCTCGGCGGTCTCCGGCCGGCGGCTGGTCTACGGCTCGGACTGCGCCCCCAACGACGAGCTGGTGGCCTTCGCGCAGGGGGCCGACCTGCTGCTGATCGAGGCGACCCTGCCGCGCCCCGAGCGGACCGGGCCGCGGGGCCATCTGACCGCGGCGGAGGCGGCCGACCACGCGCGCCGGGCGGGCGTCGGGCGGGCCGTGCTGACCCACATCTCGGACGAGGAGGACCGCGACGTGGCGCTCGCCGCCGCGACCGGCAGCGCCGGAGGGGTGCCCGTCGAGATCGCGACCGCCGACGCGGTCTACGAGCTCTGACCTCTCACGGTCCGCCCTCGTGCGGTCGGCGGGATCGGCCGTCGCCCGTGTTCCGGCGAGACGACGCGGGTAGATTGCCGGGTATGCGTTCCCGCGAGGGCGACCTCTTCGCCAACTTCGAACGGATGCGCCGGGAGATGGACGAGCTCTTCGGCGGCGTCCTCGATCGTGGCCTGGGCGGTCGCGTGCGTCGGGTCGGGTTCGAGCCGGCCGTCGACGTCTTCTACGAGAGCCCGGCCGACGGACCGGCTCGGGTGGTGGTCCAGGCGGACCTGGCGGGGATCGACATCGCCCAGGTCGGCCTGGAGATCCGCGGCCGCGAGCTGGTGCTGGCCGGTAGCCGGCCGGCGGGCGACGCGGAGGGGCGGGCGTACCAGCAGGTGGAGATCGGCACCGGTCCGTTCCGGCGGGTCGTGCCGCTGGGCGTGGAGGTGCGGGTCGGCGAGGCGCGCGCGACGTACCAGGACGGGATCCTGCGGGTCGAGCTGCCGCTCGCCGAGCCGGTCCGCGACGCGTCGAGCGTGACGATCGTCGTGACCGACGCGGAGGGTCGGGCGTGATCGACATCGTGGCGGACGCCTCGGACCCGCGCGAGGTCGACGTCGCCGGGGCCGGGACCACCGGCGTCCCGGACGCGCTGCCGGTGCTCCCTCTGCGCGAGGTCGTGCCGATCCCGGACACGATGATCCCGCTGGCGATCGGCCAGGAGCGCTCGATCAAGCTCGTGGACGACGTGCTGGCCGGGGCCCGTCGGCTGGTGATGGTCGCCTCGCGCGAGCCGGACGTCGAGGTGCCGTCGCCGGAGCAGGTCCACCGGGTCGGCGTGGTCGGCCAGATCGTGCGGATGCTGAAGGTCCCGGACGGCACGCTGCGCCTGCTGATCCAGGGCAACAACCGCGTCCGGCTGACCGACTACGAGGCGACCGAGCCGTACCTGGTCGCCAAGATCGAGGAGCTGCCCGACGTCATCGACGGCGAGGACGAGGAGGGACACCCCTCGGTCGAGCTGACCGCGCTCCAGCGCAGCGTCCAGGAGACCTTCGCGAAGATCGTCGAAGCGGTCCCGTACCTGCCCGAGGAGTTGCAGCTCGCGGTCTCCAACATCGAGGACCCGGTGGCGCTCAGCCACCTGATCACCGGCTCGCTGCGGCTGAAGATGGACGAGAAGCAGGAGCTGCTGGAGGTCGTCGACGTCAAGACCCGGCTGCGCCGCCTGACGGCGATCCTCGCCCGTGAGCTCGACGTGATCTCGATCGGCTCGCAGATCCAGACGCAGGTCCAGTCGGAGCTGGACAAGGGGCAGCGCGAGTACGTGCTGCGCCAGCAGCTCAAGGCGATCCAGGACGAGCTGGGGGAGACCGACCCGCTCGAGGCGGAGCTGGCCGACCTGCGCGAGCAGGTGGAGGCCGCTGGGCTGCCCGAGGCGGTCGAGGTCCAGGCCGACCGCGAGCTGCGGCGGCTGGAGATGATCCCGCAGGCCTCGGCCGAGCACGGCGTGATCCGCACCTACCTGGAGTGGATCGTGTCGTTGCCGTGGAACGACCGGACCCACGACGACCTCAACCTGGCGCACGCGCGCGACGTGCTCGACCAGGACCACTTCGGCCTGGACGACGTCAAGGACCGGATCCTCGAGTTCCTCGCCGTTCGCCAGCTGAAGCCGGACGCCCGCGGGTCGATCCTCTGCTTCGTCGGACCGCCCGGCGTCGGCAAGACCTCGCTCGGCCGTTCGATCGCCCGCGCGATGGGCCGCAACTTCGAGCGGATCTCGGCGGGCGGGGTGCGCGACGAGGCGGAGATCCGCGGCCACCGCCGGACCTACATCGGCGCGATGCCGGGCACGATCGTGCGCGCGCTGCGCGACTCGGGCTCCAACAACCCGCTGCTGATGATCGACGAGATCGACAAGATGGGCTCGGATTTCCGGGGCGGCGGCGGGGTCGAGTCGGCGATGCTCGTGATCGGCTCCTGCACGCCTGTGGCGGGTGGAGCGGCGGGGGAGGTGTCACTGCTCGTGGTCGACCGGCTCGCGCCGACCCTCGCCCTCGACACCGCGGGCGCGTACCGGA
>CAZFIQ010000093.1:0-10211 GCA_964519185.1 uncultured Patulibacter sp. | reverse complement strand
CGTCCGGGCGGCGGCCGCGGTCCTGCGTCGTCGCGCCCGGACGGGACGGCCCGCCGCCGCGTGGGGACGCCGGGCCGCGGGTCGACGACGGGGTCCGCGCGCCGGCGGGACGGGAGGGGCGGCTGGCGGAGCGCTCCGTCGGACGCGGGCCGCGGGGCGGCAGGTCGCGATCGCGGGAGGAACCGCCCGCCCGCGGGGGACGCGGTCGACGGGGCTCGGGCATGCGGGACACGACACGGTAGCCGTCGCGCGCGGTCGGCGGGACGGTTGCCAGCCGTCCTGCAGCGTCCCGAGCGACGTCCGCCGCCGCCCGGCCGTCCGCCCACGGCACGTTCCCCCATCGCGTGTCCAGAACCGCCAAGATGCCCGCATGAGCGAGCAGCGCGTCACGATCGACGTCTCCGACCACATCGCCGACGTGCGGATGACCCGCGGCGACAAGCACAACGGCCTCGACGGCCAGATGTTCCTGGCGCTGCGCGACGCTGCCCGCGAGGTCCGCACGATCCCGGGCGTGCGCGCCGTGGTGCTCTCCGGCGACGGGCCGAGCTTCAGCGCCGGGCTCGACATCCAGAGCTTCTTCAGCGGCGAGAGCCCGGTCGACATGAACGGCCTGATCGATCGCCCGGAGGGCGAGATCGCCAACCTGGCCCAGGCCGTCGCGGTCGACTGGCGGCGGGTCGAGGTCCCGGTGATCGCCGCGATCCACGGCAACTGCTTCGGCGGCGGGCTGCAGATCGCGCTCGGCGCCGACCTCCGGATCGCCCGCCCCGACGCCAAGCTGTCGGTGATGGAGATCAAGTGGGGCCTGGTCCCGGACATGGGCCTGACGGTCACGCTGCCCGGCCTGGTCGGCCCGGACGTGGCCAAGGAGCTGACCTTCACCGGCCGGGTCGTGTCCGGTGCGGAGGCCGACGCCCTGGGCCTGGTCACGCGCACCGACGACGACCCGCACGCCGCGGCGACCGCGCTGGCGGCCGTGATCGCCGACCGCTCGCCGGACGCGATCCGCGCCGGCAAGCGGCTGCTGAACGAGGCCTGGACGCTGGACGACGCCGCCGCGCTGGAGCTGGAGACCGCGCTGCAGGTGCCGCTGCTCGGGTCGCCCAACCAGATGGCCGCGGCGGCCGCCGCGTTCACCAAGCAGCCGGGCGAGTTCGTCGACCCGGAGCCCGCGGCCTGAGCGACGGTATCGCGCCGCGCGGCGGGGTGACCGCCCGTCGCCGAGCGCGACCGCCCTACGCGGCGAGCGCCCCCGCGGGGCGATCGGGCGTCGTGGGGTGGGCGGGCTTCGTGTCACACTGGACGGGTGCCTGCTCGGCCCCGCGTCCCCGCCGTCCGCCGCCGTCCCCCGGCGCCCCGGCTGCCGCCCGAGCAGCGCCGCGAGCAGCTGCTCGACACCACGCTGGCGCTGATCACCGACGCGCGCTCGTTCGACCAGGTCTCGATGGAGTCGGTCGCGCGCGCCGCCGGCGTCACCAAGCCGGTCGTCTACGAGTTCTTCCGCAACCGCGCCGCGCTGCTGGCGGCGCTGATCGAGCGCGAGGAGCAGCGCACGCTGGTCGAGCTGGCCGCGGCGATCCCGAGCCCGCCGTGGCTCGACGACGACCCCGACGACATCCTGATCCAGGCGATCGAGACGTTCCTCGACGCGGTCGAGCGCAACCCGCGCCGCTGGACCCTGATCCTGCACCCGGCCGACGGCACGCCGTCGGAGATCCGCGACAAGGTCGAGCAGATCCGCGAGGGCGTCGTCGGGATGGCCAGCGGCCTGCTGGAGGTCGGCCTGCGGGTCCGCGACAGCCCGACCGACGTCGACCGCGACCTGGTCGCGCGGATGCTGGTCGGCAACGCCGAGGAGGGCGCGCGGCTGCTGCTGCAGCGGCCGGACGAGTACTCGCGCGAGCGGCTGCTGCGGTTCACCCGCTGGTTGACCGGCACGATCCCGCGCGCCGCCGCCTACCCGGTGAGCCTGGGCGAGCGGCTGCAGGCGCTGCCGGCCGACGACCCGCTGCACGCCCTGATCGCGACCCACACGGCCGTGCTGGGCACCGCCGCCGACGCCGGCTGACGACCAGGACGCCGGCGTCGGGGTGGCGCCGCGTCACCACGGCGTCGGGCCGGGCGGTATCCAGACGTCGTCTCAGGCTCCCCCGGGAGCTCAGCCCACGGCGACCAGCTTGCGGACCGCCGCGGTCGTCGCGTCGGGCGCCTCGACCGGCGCCATGTGGCCGACCCGCGGCAGCTCGACCAGCTCGTGCAGCCGTGGCAGCCGCTCCGCCAGCCGCTCGGCGTGGACCGGCGGGGTCAGCCGATCGTCGGCCCCGACCAGCACCGTGGTCGGCACCGACAGTGCCTCGAGGCCCTCGTAGAGGTCGATCGAGCTGAGCGTCGAGCCCGTGTTGGCCCGGACGTCGCGCGGGCAGCGCATCACCATCTGCGTGCAGAACTGGACCGTCGCCGGACTGGCGGCACCGCAGAGCGCCACGTACTGGACGACGCGGTTGACGACCGGCGACGCCCGCCGGGGCAGCGGCGCCGAGCTGGCCAGGAACAGCTGCGACAGCTCCTGCTGGATCCGCTGGTTGACGCCGGAGGCCGGCAGCACCAGCGCGGAGGTGATCAGGTCGCCGACGCCGGTGCTGAAAAGCCCCGCGGCGGAGACCCGTTCGTCGATCTCGCCCGGACGGTCGGCAGCCCACGCCACGATCGTCATCGCGCCCAGCGAGTGGCCGACCAGCACCGCCCGCTCGCCGGCGGGGACCGTGGCCCGCAGCACCGCGTCGAGATCGTCGGCGTAGGCGCGGATCGAGTAGTCGCCGCCGCTCGACGGCGCGCTCTCGCCGTGACCGCGGAGGTCGTAGGCGACCAGCCGCAGATCGCCCTGGAGCGCCTGCAGCTGGAGCTTCCAGAAGTCGAGCGCGCAGGTCCAGCCGTGGACGAAGACCACCGTCGGCGCGTCGTCCGGTCCCAGCACCCGCACCCGCAGGTCGGTGCCGTCCCCGGCGCGAACCGCCACCGGACGACCGCCGACCGGCCGCGCGAGCGCGTCGCGCTGCGGGTCCGTGGAGATCCTCCGCCGCTCGCCGAGGTACGACGCGCTCCAGGCGAGCCCGGCCGCGGTGGCGGTCGCCGCCGCGGAGAGCGCGGTCCGCCGGGCGCCGGGGGTGAGTCGGGGCGTGCTGACCATGACCCAATCCTACGCGACCGTAGGAATCGCCCGCCCACACGCCACCGGAGACCGCGCCCCGACGGTCACTGCAGGGCGCGGTCCGGCGGGTCGCCGGGACTTCGCTCCTCGACCGCCACGACCTCCGCGCCCGGCGCAGCGCGGCCGATCGCGGCCAGCGCGAGCGCCCCGGGGATCGCCGGCAGCCAGGTCGAGATCAGCCGCTGCAGGAGGCTGGCGAGGACCGCCACGCCGCCCGGGATGCCGAACACCAGCATCATCCCGAGCAGGCCCGCCTCGACCCCGAGCCCGCCCGGGATCGGGAGCAGGTTGGCGACCTGGCCGAGCAGGTAGGCCATCAGGATGTCGAGCACGTGCGGCGACGCGCCGAAGGCGTGGCAGGCCGCCCACAGCACGCCGGCGTCGGCCAGCCACCAGAGCGCACCGCCGAAGATCGCCCAGTCGCGCTCGCGGACCAGCCGCGAGACGTTGTGGACGCCCTCGTCGAGGATCGCCGGCACGGCCGCCAGCGCGCGGGCGAACCTGCCCTCGCGGTGGCTCGACGCGTCCGCCAGCCGGCGCAGCCACGGACGCCCGAGGAAGGCCACGACCAGGATCAGCAGCGCGATCCCCGCCGGGATGATCGTGATCGCGGCGTGCCCCCGCCCGAAGACGAAGAGCAGGATGCCGGTGATCGCGATCAGCAGGATGAACCAGACGTAGACGATCGCGATCTGCGCGGCGACCGTCGCCCCAGCGTGGCGGTTGTCGAGGCCGTGGCGCCGCAGCGCGAAGGTCGTCGAGGCGATGCCGCCGGCCCCGGCGGTCGCCAGCAGCCGGGTGGCGGCGACGCCGGCCAGCACGATCCGCCAGCTGGTGAAGCGCGGCAGGCGCAGGCCGGAGCGCCGGGTCGTCGCGTTGAAGACCCAGACGTAGCCGACGAACGAGAAGCCCTCGAGGACGACCGCGACGATCAGCCAGACCGGATCGCCCTGCTTGACCTTCTCCCAGGTGTCCTGGAGGAAGCCGACGTGCGGCGCCAGTAGCCGGAAGGCGACGAACAGCGCCACGGTGATCGCGATCCCGATCGCGATCCGCTTCAACAGCCCCGCGGTCGACGGCGCGCCGTCGTTCTCGTCCTCCGGGTCGAGCGACTCCCGGTCGGGAGCGGCCGGCGCGGCGGATGCGGCCACCGACCCGCGGTCGGACGCCCCGGGGGCTCCGGGAGCGTCGGGCGGGCCACCGGCCGGGCCGGCGGCGTCGCCGGCCACTGGGGGAAGATCAGCCTCGGGCACAGTCGGTCGTCAACGTCTCAGGGAGGTACCGCCCGCTGCGCACACGCACGCTCCGAGCGCGGTCCGCCACCGGACGGGACGGTTCCTCCCGCGCGACGGCCGCTGTACCGTCCGTCATCCTCGCACGCCCGCTCCACCGGCGCGGGAAGAATCGAGGTCTACGACGTACTCAGACGTCGTCTCGGCTGCGGCGCCAGGCGACCCGGTCGCCGTCGCGGAGCTCGATCGCCTGCCCCCGCTCCACCAGCAGCTCGAGCGCGGCCAGCAGCGCCGAGAGCCGGGCCGGGCCGCGGTAGCCCCCGGCGTCCGACCGCCAGACCCGCCGGCCGACGTCCCAGGTGCCCGCCGGCTCGTCGGTCAGCGCCCGGCGGACCCGTTCCAGCCGGCCATCCAGCCGCCCCAGCCGCTCGTCGACGAGCGTCGGCACGTCCTCCACCGTCACGCCGTGCCCGGCCAGCAGCCGATGGCCGGCGAGCGTGCGGGTCAGCGCCAGGCCGTCGCGGTACTCCGCCGCCGGGCGGGCGCTCGACATCGTCCCCAGCACGGGCGTCACCGGCGACCCGTCCCACAGGTGATCGCCGACGAAGGCGAGCGGGCGCTGCTCGGCCAGGAAGAGCGTGTCGGTCGGGCTGTGCCCCGGGCGCCGGACCGTGGTCAGGGTCAGGTCGCCCGCCTCCAGCCGCTCGCCATCGGCCAGCACCAGGTCGACCGTCGCCGGCGGGATCGCGGTCGTGAACGGCAGCGCCTGCCGCGATCCCTCGGCGAGCTCGTCCGGCGCGCCGTGCCGCCGACCGTGCTCGACCAGCCAGTCCAGCTCGGCCCGGAAGTGCGCGGCGGGGTCGGCGAGCACCGCCGCGACCTCGGGGATCGCGGCGACCCGCGCGCCGCCCGCGGCGACGACCTCGCCGGTCAGGCCGATGTGGTCGAGGTGGTGGTGGGTCAGGACCACCTGCTCGATGTCGGCGTAGCCGATCCCGACGGAGGCGAGCGCCTCGCCGAGCATCCGTGACACGCCGGGCAGCGAGGCCGCGGCGTCGACCAGCGTCAGCGGCCCGTCGCCGCGCACCACGTGCACGTTCAGACCCGCGTCGAACCCGCGGAACGGCATCGCGATCCGCAGCACCCCGGGGGCGATCTCGTCGACGACGGCGGTCGGGGCGCTCGTGGACACGTCGCCGATTCTGGCACGGCGCGGAGCCGAGCCGAGGGCCACTCCCCCCGCGGCTCCGTGCTCCGCGGCACGGGCGCGGACGGCCGACGGGGTGGGGTCGGCCGGCGCCGTGGCGGCGACGCCGACCGCGCACCCTGCTGTCCTCTACCCCGTCCGCGGTCGGCAAACACCACCCGCGGGCGATCCCGTCGATCCGCCGCCCCCGGACCCTGGACGATCGTTCGCTCGCCCGAGAGCCGCTGATGTCTCAAGATGGTGCTTTCCCACGACCCACGGGGAACCACCCACTAGGCTCTGGCGCAGCACGCCCGAGCGTCCACGACCGCCATGCCCCACCGCTCCCTCCACCACGATCCGGCGAACGGCCACGAGAGCCCGCTGCAGGCGATCTCGAACGCGATGGCGCAGATATACAAGGCGCAGTTCGGCCGCGGGCCGACCAAGGTCAAGACCTACTTCGCGGGCCCGGATGCCGTCGTCTGCATCCTCGAGGACACCCAGACGCCGGCCGAGAAGCGGCTGGTCGAGCTGGGCGAGACCGAGCGGATCCGCGACGTGCGGCTGTTCTTCCAGTACGCCGCCGAGGACGAGCTGAAGCGCCCCGTCGAGGCGGCCACCGGACGCCGCGTGCGGGCCTTCGTCAGCGGCACCGACACCCGCGCCGACGCGTCGGTCGAGGTCTTCCTGCTCGACGAGCCGGCCGACGCGACGTAGCGACCGGAGGACCGCTGTCGGCCCGTCCGGTCGACCGGACGGGCCGGGAGGGAGGGACGGCGTCCCTCCCCGCGGTCAGTTGAGCCGGCGCGGGTCGGCGGCGGCCTCCGCCGGATCGCGGTCGAGGCCGTGATCGTCCTCCTGCGCCAGCAGGTAGTCGCGCATCCGCTCGAGCGCACGGGCGAGGATCCGCGAGACCTGCATCTGCGAGACGCCGAACCGCTCGGCGATCTCCCGCTGCAGGAGCCCCTCGCCGTAGCGCAGCGCGACGATCTGCCGCTCGCGCTCGTCGAGCGCGGCGCAGGCCCGGCGCACCAGGTCGCGACGGTCGATCGCGTCCAGCTCGGGGTCCTCCTCGCCGAGCATGTCGAGCACGCCGACGGTGTCCCCGACCGGCGAGTCGAGCGAGAGGCCGCTGTAGCCGCGACCCCCCTGCAGCGCGTCGACGATCCGCTCCTCGGGCTCGTCGAGCGCCTGGGCCAGTTCCTCGACCGACGGCCGGCGGCCGGTGGTCGAGGAGAACTGCTCGCTCTCGCGGTTGATCCGCGCGTCCAGCTCCTGCACCGAGCGCGGCACGTGCAGCAGCCAGCAGTGGTCGCGGAAGTGGCGTTTGATCTCGCCGGTGATGTTCGGCGCGGCGAAGGCCACGAACCGCGTTCCGGCGGCGGGGTCGAAGCGGTCGATCGCCTTGACCAGGCCGACCGAACCGACCTGCACGAGGTCGTCGAACCGCTCGCCGCGGCCGCTGTAGTTGCGGGCCAGCGACTTGACCAGCGCCTGACCGCGGCGCACCATCTCCTCGCGCGCAGCGACGTCGTTGTGCTCGTGGTACCGGCGCAGCAGACGAAGGTCCGTCCGCTCGCGCTGCGACGTCGTTTCCAGATCCAGCATCGGGGCTGCCTCCCAGGGGGTTGGCGTTCCTTCCAGCGTGCGTCATGCGGGTCCACGACCCGGCTCGACGACACACCTGCTGTTTCTCATGACGGCCGCCGTGAACGTCACGCGATCGTCTCCAGCCAGCGCCCTTGGGGGAGAGCCTGCTGTCGGCGTCGCTGCGCGACGGCCACCACTCGTCCCGACACTAGCACCGGCCACCCGGCGGGTGGGGAGTTTCCCGTCCGCGCGCCTCGGGCGCCGCCACCGCGGGCGATCGGGGGCAGGTCCCGAGCGTCAGTCCGCGTCGGCGGTCTCCGCCTCGGCCGGCCCCGTCCGGCCCGCCCGCCGGGGCCGCAGCGGATGGGCCAGCCGTGACGCCACCCGCTCGACCCCGTCGACCGCGGAGCCCATCGCGGCGACCCGGTCGTCCAGCGTCCGGACGCCGGCGTACATCGCGTCGACCGTGTCGCGCAGGTGGTCGACGTCGGGGGCCAGCCGCTCGATCTCCGTGGTCAGCCGGTCGACGGAGACGGTCATCCGCTGGACGTCCCCGCGCATCGCGTGCAGCTCGCCGTGGATCGCCCCGACCGAGGCGAGCTCCAGCTGCAGCAGGCGGATGTCCTCGGGCAGCGTCCGCAGCGTCCGCTCGAGGGCGATCACCGCGTCGAGCGCCGCCTCGACCCGCGGCAGCAGCACCGGCAGGCCGGGCAGCGACGGCAGGGCGCCGATTCGCGGCAGGTTCACGTGCGTCCCCCGCGTCCCGTCCCCGTCGTACCGGTCGGTTCCGCCATCGCGCTCGCCCCGGCTCAGCCGTCCGCCGGCCCACGGTCCGCGGTGCCCGACGGGCCGCTCCCGACGCCGACCGTGGTGGCCGAGAAGCTGCGTCCGAGCGCGGCGACCTCCTGCTCCATCCGCGGGACCATCGTCCGGGCCCGGCGCCGGATCGCGACGTCGGCGAGCGGGCCGACCACGACCGTGCGCAGCGCCTGGATCGCGCCGACCGCCCCGGGCACGTAGACCCGACGGCGTCGACGGGCGATCCCGTCCGCGAAGGCCTGCGCGCAGTCGGCGACCGACGTCGTGGCGCCGAGGATCCCCGGCAGCTGCGAACGGGTCTCGCGGAACGACGGCAGGTCGTCCTCGATCCCACGCACCATGTCGGTGTCGATCCAGCCCGGGTGGGCGCTGCCGACCCGCACGCCGTGGTGGGCGACCTCCAGCCGCAGCACGTTGGCGTAGGCCTCGGCGCCGGCCTTCGACGCGCAGTAGGCGGCCATCCCCGGAAGCACCGTGAACGACGCCAGCGAGGCGACCACCAGCACGTAGCCCCGCCGCTCGATCACGTGCGGCAGGGCCGCGCCGACCGTGCGGATCACGCCGTTCAGGTTGACGTCGACCGTCCGCACCAGCGCGTCGGCGGGGCCGAGCGCGGCGGTCCCGACGTTGGAGATCCCGGCGTTGGCGACGACCACGTCGATCCCGCCGAGCGCGGCCACGGTGCCGGCGACGGCGGCGTCGAGCGACGCCTGGTCGGTCACGTCCGCCTCGAACCAGACGTGGAGCGGGTGCGCGGAGACCTCGTCCGGACGGGCCGGCGTCCGTGGCCCGTCGCTGCCGTTCAGCTCGTCGGCGAGCGCCCGCAGCCGCTCGGGCTCCAGGCCGACCAGCGAGAGCCGCGCGCCGCGCCGGGCCAGCAGGCGGGCGGTCTCCGCCCCGATTCCCCGGGCCGCGCCGGTGATCAGCACGACCTGGCCGGTGACGCTCCTCCTCCGCATGACGGCAGGCTACTCGACCGTAGGGACGAACGCTACCGCCGAGTAGGGACCGAGACGGGTCGCAACGCCCGGGCGCGCCGCCGAGCCGGGCCCACCGGTCATCTAGCCTGTCCCGCATGTCGCTCCTGGACACCCCCGTCCGCGCCCTCGACGGCGCGGACGCCTCGCTGGCCCCCTACGCCGACCGCGCGCTGCTGATCGTCAACGTCGCCTCGCGCTGCGGGCTGACCCCGCAGTACGCGGGGCTCGAGCAGCTGCAGCAGACCTACGGCGAGCGTGGCCTGCAGGTGATCGGCGTGCCGTGCAACCAGTTCATGGGCCAGGAGCCGGGCACCGCCGAGGAGATCGCGACCTTCTGCTCGGCGACCTACGGGGTCAGCTTCCCGCTGCTGGAGAAGAGCGACGTCAACGGCGCGGACCGCCACCCGCTCTACGCCCAGCTGACGGAGGCGTCGGACGCCGACGGCGAGGCGGGCGACGTGCAGTGGAACTTCGAGAAGTTCCTGGTCGCCCCCGGCGGCGCGATCGTCGGACGCTTCCGGCCCAAGACCGAGCCGCTCTCCGCCGAGGTCGTCGGGGCGATCGAGGCGATCCTGCCCGGCTGAGCCCCGGCCGCCGACGCTCCCCTCGCCCGCTCCCCGAACGTGTCGCTGACCGCGCCCAACCCCCGACCGACGATCGCCGTCGCCGGCGGACCGACGCTGCTGGACCCCTCCCGCGCGCTGCGCGACGCCTGCACGGCGGTCGGCGCGGTCGTCGCCCCCGTCGATCTGGCGACCGACCGGGCGCTGCCCGCGGGCGTCACGGCGATCGTGCTCGGCGACGGCGCGCCGATCCCCCACGCCGCGGCGATGGCCGCCAACGGAGCACTGCGCGACGCGATCGTCGCCGCCCGCCGCGCCGGTGTCCCGGTGATCGCCGAGGGCGCCGGCGTCGGCTACCTTGCGACGTCGCTCGACGGCCACCCGATGTGCGACCTGCTGCCCGCGGTCGCCTCGTCCGGGCGGGGCGGCGTTCCCGACGCGGTCGAGCTGCTGGCCGCGGCCGACGGCCCGCTCCACCGGGTCGGGGACCGCCAGGCCGGACGGCCGTCGGCGGCGATCGCGCTCGACGTCTCCGCCGGGTCGTCGCCCGCCTGGACGATCGGTCGCCGGCGCGAGGGCTGGTCCGGGCCCGGCCTGCACGACGACCAGGCTGGCGTGCAGGCCGGG
>CAZFIQ010000092.1:7201-10271 GCA_964519185.1 uncultured Patulibacter sp. | reverse complement strand
CTGGTGGAACGGGCGGTAGCGGTGCGACGGCATGCCGCTGCTGAGCTGAGGGTTCCAGGCGGGCTGTCCCTCGGGAAGCAGGCCAGCCGTGGAGGGGTTGCGTGTCGTCATGACCGGCTGCTCCTTTGGGATTCAGGGTTGGGGACGGCGACGGACCCGAGCGGCCCGCCGGTGACGGTGATGTTGGCGTGGGTGGCGGCCATCGCCGCCTCCGGATCGCGGGCGCGGATCGCCGCGGCCAGGTCGGCGTGGGCCGCCGCCGAGTCGACGTCGTCGAGCACCACGTCGCGGACCACCTCGACCAGCGCGGCGCGCAGCACCGTCAGGAACGAGGCGAACATGTCGCGCAGCAGCTCGTTGCCGGCCGCCAGGACGATCGCGCCGTGGAACGCCAGGTCGGCGTCGACGAAGGCCTCGATCTCGCCCTCCGCGCGGCGCCGCTCGCGCTCGGCCAGCGCCGCGTCGATCCGGGCCAGGTCGGCGTCGCTACGGCGCTCCGCAGCCAGTCGCGCGGCCTGGACCTCGAGCGCCTCGCGGACCTCGTAGACGTCGAGCAGCGCGGCGGCGCGCATCCGCGGCTCCCACTCCGGCGGTGGCGTCAGTGCGCGGACGAACGTCCCGGAGCCCTGGCGGGTCTCCAACTGGCCGTCGTGGACCAGCACGCGAACCGCCTCGCGGACGGTCGAGCGGCCGATCCCCAGCTGCTCGGCCAGCAGCGACTCGGCGGGCAGCCGCGAGCCGACCGGCCAGGTGCCCAGCTCGAGCTGCTCGCGCAGCTGCTGGACCGCCAGCTCGCTGAGCGAGCCGCGGCCTACCGGGGACAGGGCCATGGCTTGCATGCTACCAAGTCCTCAGATGTCTGCTTTCCTGCGGGCCGCCCCGACCCCGTCGATCGCCCACTCGCTGGGGTCCACGACCCGAGCGCGCGATCCGGGGGGCTCTGACGCCCACGATCGCACCCTCGACGCACGACCGGCACGAACGATCGATCGACGTCGCAGACGGCCAGCACCCGTGGACGTCACCTCAACATCAGCGGCCGCACCTGACGTGCCGATCAGTTTCGGACGACGTCTTAGACTGCGACCACCATGCAGATCGTCACCACCAACGACATCCCCGGGCACGTCGTGGAGGAGGTGCTGGGCGAGGTCTTCGGGCTGACCGTCCGCTCCCGCCACGTCGGCTCCAACATCGGCGCCGGGCTCAAGTCGCTCGTCGGCGGTGAGCTCAAGGGCATCACCAAGATGCTCCACGACAGCCGCCGGGAAGCCCTCGAGCGGCTGGCTGCCGAGGCCGAGAGCAAGGGCGCCAACGCGGTGCTGGCGTTCCGCTTCGAGACCAACGACTACGCGGGCACCGGCACGGAGACCTGCGCCTACGGGACCGCCGTGCGCGTCCGTCCGGCCTGATCCGGACCGGGTCCGCCGCACGAGCAGCGGCGGACCCGCCCCCGCTCAGCCGGCGTCGGCGGTGACCCGCGCCAGCGCGGCGTCGTCGCCGAGCACCGCGTCGAGCGCGGTCGCGTGGTCCTCGACCACGCGACCGCCGACGCGCACGCGCCCACCGTCGACCGGCCGGCCGACGATCACCGACCCGCGACCCTGACGGATCTCCAGCGGACGATCGAGCGCCGCGATCAACCGCAGCGCCGCTGACCCGGTCGCCTCGTCCTCCGGCACGCCGACCCCGTCGGCGAAGACCCGGCAGCGGACCGCGTCGCGTCCGTCGCCGATCCACGCCCAGGCGTCGACGTGGACGTCGGGGCCCCGCTCAACCGCCAGCGCCTCGACCGCCTCCGGGCTCGGATGCTCGACCAGCACGAACGGCGGCGCCGCGGCGGGATCCGCCTCGATCCATGCTCCGCCGTCGTCGCCACCGGTCGCGACCTCGCCGGCCGGCGGGCGCAGCGTCGTCGGCCGCGGGCGACCGGCCTCGTCGGCGACCCGGGCCAGCAGCCACGAGCTGCCGACCAGCGGGTGCCCGGCCAGCGGCAGCTCGACCGCGGGCGTGAAGATCCGCAGCGCGCCGGTGGTCGCGTCGTCGACGAAGACCGTCTCCGAGAACCCGAGTCGGTGCGCGATCCGCTGCCGCTGCCCGTCGTCGATCGCCGCGGCGTCGAGCACGACGCCCAGGGGGTTGCCGTGGCGTCCCTGCTCGTCGCAGAAGACCCGGAGCACGCGGAGGTCGGCCATCGCCGGAGTCTATGCCGCCGTCCGATCGACGCCGTCCCCGGTGGCTTGCGCTACCGCGGACCGGCGGCTAGTTTCAACTTGAAGTCAACTCATTCACCTGGAGCCCGATGTCCCCGTACGACTTCTCCGACCGCGTCGTCCTGATCACCGGTGCCGCCCGCGGCCAGGGCCGCGAGCACGCCGTGCGCTTCGCGGCGGCCGGCGCCGCGGTGATCGCACTCGACGCCTGCGCGCCGATTCCCGCGTCGTACGAGATGCCGACCCCCGACGACCTGGCCGAGACCGAGCGGCTGATCCGCGAGGCCGGCGGCCGCGTGCTGACGCGGATCGCCGACGTCCGCGACACCGAGGCACTGCGCCGGGCGGTCGACGACGGAGTCGAGGCGTTCGGCCGGCTCGACGTCGCGTGCGCCAACGCCGGACTGGGCGTGAACGCGCTGGGACCGTCGTGGGAGCTGCCCGTCGAGGCCTGGCGCGACATGCTCGACGTCAACCTGACGGGCGTCTGGAACACCGCCCGCGCGGCCCTGCCCGCGATCCTCCGCAACGCGCCCCGCGGCTCCGGGGGCGGCCGCGGATCGCTGGTGTTGACCTCCTCGCTGCTGGCCCTCCGCGGGATGCAGAACGTCTCCCACTACGCCGCGGCCAAGCACGGCGTGACCGGCCTGATGCGCTCGCTCGCGCTCGAGCTCGGTCCGCACCGGGTGCGCGTCAACTGCGTGGTTCCGACCCAGACCCTGACGCCGATGATCGACAACGAGGCCGGCTACCGGACCTTCCGGCCGGACCTCGCGGCCCCGACCCGCGACGACTTCGCCGTGGCGTCGACGGCGACCCACGTCTACCCCGAGCCGTGGGTCGACGCGGAGGACATC
>CAZFIQ010000092.1:0-7191 GCA_964519185.1 uncultured Patulibacter sp. | reverse complement strand
GCCTCCGACGCCGCCCGCTACGTCACCGGCATCAACCTGCCGGTCGACTGCGGCGGCCTGCTCGGGGCGGCCGGCTGAGCCCCGCTTGACAGCCGCCCGAGCCCCGACGTAGACTGGCCGCGCTTTGCTGAATCAACTTCAATTCAGCAGAGGTTGCCGTGGCAGCGCAGGGCCCCACCCGACCGGTGCGGGGCCGTCGGCGCCGCACGGCCCGGTTCACCCGTCCACGCCCGAGCGAGGAGCAGCATGACCGCACCGCAGCACCCCACGAACTTCGGCGTCTTCATGGCGCCGTTCCACCGGATCGGCGTCAGCCCGACGGTCCTCTTCGAGCGCGACCTGCAGATGATCGAGCTCGCCGACCAACTCGGCTTCCAGGAGGCATGGCTCGGCGAGCACCACTCCGGCGGCCACGAGTGCATCGGACCGCCCGAGATGTTCCTGGCCGCCGCGTCGCAGCGGACGCGGACGATCAAGCTCGGCACCGCGGTCAACTCACTGCCCTACCACAACCCGTTCCTGCTGGCCGAGCGTCTGGTCGCCCTCGACCACCTCTCGCGGGGCCGCGCGATCATGGGCTTCGGTCCCGGGCAGCTGATCTCCGACGCCTTCATGCTGGGGATCGACCCCGCGCGGCAGCGCGACATGATGCTCGAGTCCGCCGAGGTGATCGTCCGGCTGCTGCGCGGCGAGACCGTGACCAAGTCGACCGACTGGTTCGAGCTGCGCCAGGCCAAGCTCCAGGTCCGGCCCTACAGCGTGCCGGAGCTCGACGTCGTGGTCGCGGCGGTGACGTCGCCGTCGGGACCGGTGACCGCCGGGCGCCTGGGCGTCGGCATGATCAACCTGGCCGCCACCAGCCCGGCGTCGTTCGAGGCGCTGCGCCACCACTGGAGCATCGCCGAGCGCGAGGCGGCCGAGCACGGCCAGACCGTCGACCGCCGCAACTGGCGCCTGTCGGCCCTGACCCACATCGCCGAGACCGAGGAGCAGGCCCGCGAGGACTGCCTCTACGGCTTCGCCGAGATCTGGAACTACCTTGGCCACATCTCGCCGCTGCCGCCGTCCGAGCACACCGACCCCGAGGCGATCCTCAACGAGGCGATCGAGAGCGGCTTCGTGCTGATCGGGACCCCCGACACCGCGATCGACCTGATCAGCAAGCTGACCGAGCAGACCGGCGGCTTCGGCAGCTTCATCATGACCCTGGCCGACTTCGCGTCGCCCGAGCGGCAGCGCAACGCGGTCAAGCTCTGGGCCGAGTACGTGATCCCGGAGTTCCGCGGCCAGATGGCGCCGATCCGCGAGCACAACGCCTGGGTCCGCGAGAACGAGTGGCGCGAGGAGACGCTGGCCGCGATCACCGCCGCCACCGAGCAGTACGAGGCACGCAACGCCGAGCGCGCCGAGTAGCTCCCGCCGCCGAGGTCGACCCCGCTGCGGGCGTCGACCTCGGCGGCCACGCCGGTCGGATCCGGCGTGGCGGCGAACCTTCAGCCTGCGGCCTGCGCCGCCAGCTCGGTCGTGTTCAACCCCGGCAGGATCCGGTGGCCGGCGTCGACCAGCAGCTCCAGCCCGCTGATGTCGGCCGCGTCGTCGGAGGCCAGGAAGAGCACCGCCCGGGTCGTCGACTCGGGACTCAGCAGGCCGCGGCCCTTGAGCGCGCCCCACAGCTTGGTGCCCTCCCGGAGCTTGTCGACCGAGCCCAGCCCCTCGCCTCCGGCCATGAAGTCGAGCGCGCCCGGCCACTTGAGGATGTCGGTGTCGATCGTCCCGGGCAGCACCGCGTTGCAGCGAATCCCGTGCTTCGGCCCCAGCTCCAGGCAGACCGACTTCATCAGGCCGAGCACCCCGTGCTTGGCCGCCGCGTAGTGCGCCAGCCGGTCCCCGCCCTCCACGCCCGAGACCGACGAGATCAGCACGATCGACCCGCCGCCGCGGGCGATCATGTGAGGCGTGACCGCCTTGACGGTCTTCCAGGTACCGGTCAGGCAGATGTCGACGACCGCGTCCCACTCCTCCTCCGAGGTCTCCCAGAAGTCGCTCAGCGCCCACGCGCCGGCGTTCGCCACGCAGACGTCGATCCGTCCGAACGCCGCGATCCCCTGGGCGACCAGCTCGTCCAGGTCCTGCTGACGACGCACGTCGCCCTCGACCGCGATGATCCGCCGGCCGAGCGCCTCGACCTGCCGAACCGTCTCGCGCAGATCGTCCGGGGTGCCGAGCGCGTACGGGATCCCTCCCGTCTCACGCGGGCAGTCGAGTACCAGCAGATCCGCCCCCTCGCGGGCCAGCGCGACCGCTTGCGAGCGCCCCTGCCCGCGCGCCGCGCCGGTCACCAGGGCGACCTTGCCCTCCATCCGTGCCATCGGTTCCTCCTCTCGGGGACGCCCACTCCGGCGTCCCGTGGTCAATCTCCCGAGTGCGGTCCGGGCGCGCCCCGCGACCCACCCCACCCCTCGGAATGGCCATGCGGTGAGACCACTTCGAAGGCATACGCCCGTTCAGCAAAGCTCGCGAATAGAATTCGTAACCTGAATTCAATTCATAACGAACCTACCATCCAGCGCCCGGACCGGGCAATTCCGAGCGCCGCGATTCGGCCTATATATGCAAATATGCTTATATTCTATGAATGCGTGACATTCCGCAGTTCAAGGCCGAGTTCTTCAAGACGCTCGGGCACCCGCTGCGGATCCGCGCGCTCGAGCTGCTGTCCGACGGCGAGCAGTCGGTATCGGCCCTGCTCGAGCACGTCGACGCCGAGCAGCCGCACCTCTCGCAGCAGCTCGGGGTCCTGCGCCGCGCCGGGTTCGTGACCACGCGCCGCGACGGAACGACGGTCTTCTACCGGCTCGCGGACGAGCGGATCAGCGCCCTGCTGGCCGTCTCCAAGGAGATCCTCGTCGACATGCTGACCACGACCCGCGACGAGCTGCGGCTGTCATGAGCGACGTCCGCGACCTGCTCCCGTCCGCCGCCGACTACCGGGGCCTGCGGCGCAGCTGGCGTCGCGACCTGCTGGCCGGCGTCACCGTCGCGATCGTCGCGCTGCCGCTGGCGCTGGGCTTCGGCGTCGCCTCGGGGATCGGGGCGCAGGCCGGACTGGTGACGGCGATCGTGGCCGGGATCGTCGCCGCGGTCTGCGGCGGGTCGCACCTGCAGGTCAGCGGCCCGACCGGCGCGATGACCGTCGTCCTGATCCCGGTCGTCGCCCAGGTCGGCCCGTCCGGGATCGTCGTCGTCGCCCTGCTGGCCGGGCTGCTGCTGATCGCCGCCGGCGCCCTGCGGCTGGGGCGCTACGTGCACCTGCTGCCATGGCCGGTGATCGAGGGCTTCACGATCGGGATCGGCCTGCTGATCTTCCTGCAGCAGGTGCCGAGCGCACTCGGGGTCGCCGCCCCCGAGACCCACAACACGGCGGTCGCCGCGGTCCAGGCCGTGATCGACTGGGGCGCCGCCGACTGGTCGAGCGTGGCGGTCGTCGTCGCGGTCGCCGCGATCATGCTGGTCGCCCCGCGGCTGCATCCGGCGCTGCCCGGATCGCTGGTGGCGATCGTCGTGGTCAGCCTCGCGGTCGTGGCGAGCGGCTGGGCGGTCGAGCCGATCGGGACGATCCCGGCGTCGCTGCCGGCGCCGAGCCTGCCCGCCTTCGCGTTCGACGACCTCAGCCGGCTGGCCGCGGCGGCGATCGCGGTCGCCGCGCTGGCCGCGATCGAGAGCCTGTTGTCGGCCAAGGTCGCCGACGGCATGAGCAACGGCGTCGAGCCCCACCAACCCGACCGCGAGCTGGTCGGCCAGGGCGCCGCCAACGTGGCGGTGTCGTTCTTCGGCGGGATGCCGGCGACCGGCGCGATCGCCCGGACCGCGGTCAACGTCCGCTCGGGCGCCCGGACCCGGGTCTCCGCGATCGTCCACGGGCTGGTCCTGATCGTGGTCGTGGTCGCGCTGGCGCCGCTGCTGGGCGAAGTGCCGCTGGCCGCGCTCGCCGGGGTGCTGATGGTGACCGCCGGCCGGATGGTCGCCGCGCCGGCGGCGCTGCGGGTCGTCCGGGCCTCACGCGGGGACGCGCTGCTGCTGGCCGTGACCGCGCTCGCGACGCTCGCCTTCGACCTGGTGGTGGCGGTGATCGTCGGCGTCGTGATCGCCGCGCTGCTGGCGCTGCGGTCGGTCGCCGAGGCGACCCGGATCGACCGCGCGCACCCGCACGACGCCGCGATCGACGACCACGCCGTGGCCCAGGCGCTGCACCACCAGCGGATCGTCACCTACGAGCTCGACGGCGCGCTGTTCTTCGGCGCGGCCCACCGGCTGCTCGACGCGGTCGCCGCCGCCGACGGCGTGGAGACGGTGATCCTGCGGCTGCGCAGCCTGCGGATCCTCGACAGCACCGGGGCCCAGACCCTGCGCGCGCTGATCTCCGAGCTGGAGGCGCGCGGGGTCACGGTGCTGATCGCCTGCGCCCGCCCCGAGCACGAGCGGCTGCTGCGCAGCGTCGGCGCGGTCGAGGCGCTGGCGCACGAGAACCACCTGCTGCCGACGATCGACGACGCGCTGCTGCACGCCCGCCGGCACCTCGACCGCAACGCGTCGAGCCGCCAGCCCCCGGCGATCGACGTCGCCGCGCTCGGCGACTGAGGAGGCGGCGGCCGCGCGCTCACCCCCAAGCGGCGAGCTTCTCCGGGTTGCGCACCGCCCGGACGCGGCCGATCCGGCCCCGCCGCTACGCGCCCGCTACGCCGCCCGCTCGACCGGGAAGCCGGCCGCCGCGATCGCCGCCAGCACCTCGGCCGCGTGCTGCGGGCCGCGCGTCTCCAGGCTCAACCGGACGGTCGTGTCGCCGACGTGCAGATCGATCCCGTCGCGGACGTGGTGGACCTCGACGATGTTCGCGCCCGCGGCGGCGATCGCGCCGGACAGCTCGGCCAGTCCGCCCGGTCGGTCGGCGATCAGGCAGACGACGTTCAGCCGCCGGCCGACCAGCGTCTCGTGGCGCCGAGCCAGCTGCGCCAGCAGGTTGGTGTCGACGTTGCCGCCCGACAGCACCAGCACGGTGCTGCCGGAGGTCGGCGGCGGGACCAGGTCGCGCAGGACCGCGGCCAGCCCGACCGCGCCGGCCCCCTCGGCGACCAGGTTGACCCGGTCCAGCAGCAGGATCATCGCCTCGGCGATCGCGTCCTCGTCGACCGCCACCAGCTCGTCGACGAGCTGCCCGACCAGCGGGCCGGTCAGCTCCCCCGGATGCTTGACCGCGATCCCGTCGGCGATCGTGGTGGCGACGCCCGACGCCTCCGCGACCCGGCGCTGCTCGTCGCCGAAGGTCGCCAGCGGCGACTCGCTGCTGCGGTCGGCCGAGAGCGCGCCGCGCGCGGCCGCGCGAACGCCGACGACCCGGACCTCCGGGCGCGCCGCCTTGATCGCCGTGGCGATCCCGCTGATCAGCCCGCCGCCGCCGACCGGCACGACGATCTGCTCCATGTCCGGCACCTGGACCAGCAGCTCCTCGCCGATCGTCCCCTGGCCGGCGATCACGTCGAGGTCGTCGAACGGGTGGACGAACGCCATCCGCTCGCGCGCCGCGTGGTCCTTCGCGGCCCGCACGGCCTCCTCCACCGCGCCCTCGATCAGCTCCACGGTCGCCCCGAGCGCGAGGCAGGCCTCGACCTTGGCGATCGGCGCGGCCGCCGGCATGAAGACGACCGCCGGCACGCCCCGCGACGAGGCGGCCAGCGCCACGGCGCGCGCGTGGTTGCCGGCGCTGCCCGCGACCACGCCCCGGTCGGCGTCGGCCCCGAGCGCCGCCAGCTTGGCCAACGCACCCCGGAACTTGAACGCGCCCGTCCGCTGCAGCGTCTCGACCTTGAGCACCACCGGCGCGCCGTGACGGGCGCTCAAGCCCTCGGAGTGGACGACCGGCGTGACCCGCGCCGCCGCGGCGACCGCGGCGCGGGCACGGGCACGGCGCTCCGCGTCGGGGGCGTTCGGCGGCAGCGGCAGCATCGTCGGCGACAGTACCTCGTCGCCGCGTCCTCGCCGACGCCGGAGCGGCGAATTCCCGCCGAACGGCGCACGGCGCGGGCCAGCGCCGGGCGAGCGGGTTCCCGACGTCAGGTTCCGCGCAGCTCGGACCGCACGGCGGGCAGGCCGTGCGGGGCCCCCGGCTTGACCGCGAGCGTCTGGACGACCGAGATGTGGCCGATCTCGAACGCCACGGCGGAGGCGGCCATGTAGAGCCGCCAGACCCGCTCCCGCTGGAAGCCGACCTCCCGCAGCGCTCGTTCCCGCTGCGCCGCCAGGTTGTCGCCCCAGGCCCGCAGCGTCCGGGCGTAGTGCTCGCGCAGCGACTCGACGTCGCGGACCTCGAACCCCGCGCGCTCGAGCACGCCGACCACCAGGCCCAGGCGGTGCAGCTCCCCGTCGGGGAAGACGTAGCGGTCGATGAACGACGGCTGCCCCTGCTTGCCGTCGTGCAGCCGGGTGATCCCGTGGTTGAGCAGGATTCCGCCGGGACGCAGCAGGTCGAGCAGCTGGCGGGCGTAGACCGGCAGCGCCCGGGCGCCGACGTGCTCGTACATCCCGACCGAGGCGATCTTGTCGAACGGCCCGTCGTCGACCGCCCGGTAGTCCTGGATCCGGATCTCCACCCGATCGTCGAGGCCCGCGTCGCGGACCCGCTCCCGAGCCAGCGCGGCCTGTTCCTGTGACGCGGTGATCCCGACCGCCCGGACCCCGTAGCGCTCGGCGGCGTGGAGCACCAGGCTCCCCCACCCGCAGCCGACGTCCAGCAGCCGCTCGCCGGGCTGAAGCCGCAGCTTGCGGCAGATCAGGTCGAGCTTCCGCTCCTGCGCCCGCTCCAGCGTGTCGTCGTCCGTTCCGTCCCAGTAGGCGCAGGAGTAGACCATCGTCGGTCCGAGCACCATCCGGTAGAAGGCGTTGGAGATGTCGTAGTGGTACTGGACCGACGCGGCGTCGCGGGCGGCCTCGTGCCGGCGCCCGCGGACCCGGGCCTCGGCCTGCGGCAGGGGTGCCGGGCGGAGCGCCCCGATCCGCGCGGCGATCCGCAGCGCCGCCGTCCGCTCCCGCACGCCGACGCGGACGCCCCGGGCCGCCTGGCCGCGGCGGAAGGCGTCCTCGACGTCCCCGTCCAGATCGAGCAGCCCGAGCACCCAGGCGCGCGCGATGCCCAGCTCG
>CAZFIQ010000091.1:7069-10314 GCA_964519185.1 uncultured Patulibacter sp. | reverse complement strand
GGCCCCGGCGTTCCCGTCGACACCGGCCGACGTCGCGCCGAGCGCGCCGGCTGCCCCCCCGGTGGCGGCGCCCGTCCCGTCGCCGTCCCCGTCGTCTGCCCCGGCTGCCCCGGCGCCGGCCGCGGTCGCGGCTCCGCCGGCCCCGGCGCCGTCCGCTCCCGCTCCGCTCGGGGTCTCGCCGGCCGACGTCGCCGAGCTGCTGCCGACGATCGCCGACCAGATGCCGGGCAACGCCGTCAAGGCCGCGCTCGGTCAGGCCCGCGTCGTCCAGGCCGCGGACGGGGCGCTGGTGCTCGGACTGCCGGCGGGCAAGGGCTCGTCGGCCCGCCTGCTCAACCGCGACGATGCGCGCGCGGCGATCGCGGGCGCGCTGCACGAGGTGCTCGGCGTCCGGTTCGACGTCCGCGCCGAGGAGCGCGACGGACTGCAGGCTCCGGAGGAGCCGCTGCTGCCGGAGGCCGAGGTGATCCGCCGCGTGGTGCAGGAGTTCGAGGCCGAGGAGGTCTCGGATGCCTGATCCCGCCCCGCCGACTCCCGACCGCACGACCACGACCACTACATGATTGATTCCACGACTTCGCGGCGTGGTGCACGTCCCCGGCGGCGCGGATCCGTCCCCGGGTACCTCAGTCAGGCAACCAGCCTGACTTTCGGTACCCGTGGACGCTCCGCATCCACCGGGAACGCACCCCACATCCACGATTCCGTGGGATCAACCATCTACCCCGGAGACGCCTGATGCCGCAGCCGAACGTGCAGCAGATGATGAAGCAGGTCCAGAAGATGCAGCGGGACATGGCCGCTGCGCAGGAGAAGCTGAAGACCGAGGAGGTCGAGGTCACCGCCGGCGGGGGCATGGTCACGGTCAGGATCACCGGCGCGCTCGAGGTCCGCAGCGTGGAGATCGACCCCGAGGCGATCGATCCCGACGACGCCGAGCTGCTCCAGGACACGGTCGTGGCCGCGGTCAACGAGGGGATCCGCGAGGCGCAGGCGCTGGCGGAGAAGCGGATGGGCGCGCTGACCGGCGGGCTCGACATGGGCAAGCTCGGCCTGGGCGGGCTCGGCTTCTAGGCCGACCCGGAGCGCGCGGTGCAACCGGCCTCGATCGAGCGGCTGGCCGCCGCCTTCGCGCGGCTGCCCGGGATCGGCCCGCGCACCGCGCAGCGCCTGACCTACCACGTGCTGACCCGCCCGGAGGACGAGGTCCGCGCGCTGGCGCAGGCGCTGATCGAGGTCAAGGAGCGGATCGGCGAGTGCCGGAACTGCTTCAACCTGGCGGAGGGCCCGGAGTGCGTGATCTGCACCAATCCGCGCCGCGATCCGACGCTGCTCTGCGTCGTCGAGGGGCCGGCCGACATCCTGCCGATCGAGCGGACCCACGAGTACCGCGGTCGGTACCACGTGCTCGGCGGCGCGCTCTCGCCGGTCGACGGGATCGGCCCGCCGGACCTGCACCTGGAGGAGCTCTACCGGCGGGGCGTGGAAGGCGATCCGGACCTGCCGGCGGACCCCGGGGGGACCGGCTCGCGGGTCAGCGAGGTCGTGGTGGCGACCAACCCGACCACCGCGGGCGAGGCCACCGCCCTGCAGATCGGGGCCGACCTGGGCCGGCTGGCCCCGGGCGTGACGGTCTCGCGGCTGGCCTCCGGCCTGCCCGTCGGGGCGGACCTGGAGCACGCCGACGAGGTCACGCTGGGCCGGGCCTTCGCCGGCCGCCGCGCGCTCTGACCGCCGGCCGGCCTGTTCGCTGTCGCCTTTGGTGGGCTGCACCGAGCAGTTCGACACGACCCACCAAGCGCGGTCCGACCCGTCCGCGTTCCGTCCCTTAGAGTCCCCCGGGCGTATGAGCAACGACGTCGGCACAGGCAACGGAGCCCCCAACGACACCGTCGTGATGAAGTTCGGCGGCACGTCGGTCGCCGACGCCGAGCGGATCAAGCGCGCCGCCGCGCGGATCGTCAAGAAGCGCGAGGCCGGCCAGCGCGTCGTCGTGGTGCTGTCGGCCCGCGGCAAGGAGACCGACCGGCTGATCGCCGACGCCTTCGAGATCTCCGATCGCCCCGACCCGCGCGAGATGGACATGCTGCTGTCGACCGGCGAGCGCGTCTCGTGCGCGCTGGCGGCGATGGCGATCCACGACATGGGTCACGAGGCGATCTCGCTGACCGGATCGCAGGCCGGGATCGTCACCGACACCTCGCACACCCGCGCGCGGATCCTCGACGTCCGCGCCGACCGGATCGTAGAGGCGCTCGACCAGGGCCGGATCGTGCTGGTCGCGGGCTTCCAGGGCGTCTCGACCGCCAAGGACGTCACGACGCTCGGCCGCGGCGGGTCGGACACCACCGCCGTCGCGCTGGCCGCGGCGGTCGGCGCCGACTCCTGCGAGATCTACACCGACGTGCCCGGCGTCTTCAACGCCGACCCGCGGATCGAGCCGAACGCCCGCAAGATCGACGTCCTGTCGTTCGAGGAGATGCTGGAGATGTCGGCCTCCGGGGCCGGCGTCCTGCAGCTGCGCAGCGTCGAGTACGCCCGGACCCACGGCGTCCGGATCCACTGCCGTTCGAGCTTCGAGGACACGCCCGGCACCTGGGTCGTGTCGGAGGCCGAGGTCGCCGCCCACCACCAGCGCCAGGAGCAGACCGTGGAGCACCCCCTGATCACCGCCGTCACCCACTCGACGGTCGAGGCCCGGATCACGCTGCAGGGCGTGCCGGACAGCCCCGGCGCCGCCGGCCGGATCACCTCCGCGCTGGCCGCGGCGGAGATCAACGTCGACATGATCATCCAGAACGAGCCGTCGGGCGACGACGCGCGCGCCGACATGTCGTTCACCGTCCCGCGCGACGACCTGCGGGCGGCGCAGGACGCGCTCGGCCCGGTCGTCGCGGAGCTGGGCATCAGCGACGTCGGCACCGAGGCGGAGATGGGCAAGGTCTCGATCGTCGGGGCGGGCATGAAGACCCACCCGGGCGTCGCCGCCAAGGTCTTCACCGTGCTCGGCGAGCAGGGGATCAACATCCAGATGATCGCGACCTCGCCGATCAAGATCAGCTGCGTGGTGCCGGGCGACCAGGTGCCCGCCGCGGTCCAGGCGCTGCACGCTGCGTTCGAGCTGTCGGGCGACGACACGATCCGCCCCGAGCAGCCGTTCGGCGAGTTCGCCTAGCGTCCCGACGGGGTCCCGCCGCGGCGGGTGAGCCGCGGACGCTCGGGCCGGCGGCGGGCCGGGCCGGTGG
>CAZFIQ010000091.1:376-7059 GCA_964519185.1 uncultured Patulibacter sp. | reverse complement strand
GGTCGAGGAGCTCGACCCGGACGCGGCGCTGCCGGGCGGGGAGAGCTTCGAGACGCTGGAGGCGGTCGAGGGGAAGCTCGGCCGGCCGATTCCCGCGCAGCTGCGCGAGTGGTCGCGGACCGTCGGCGGCGGGGCGTCGCTGGTCGGCGGGCACCTGCGGACCTACGCACCGATCAAGGCGCGCGGGGTCATCGGTCCGTACCTGGCGACGGCGCGGGGCGCGCTGCGCTCGCGCGAGTGGTTCGTGCCGGAGGAGGTCGTGCCGTTCGGCTCCGACGCCGGGGGCGACGTCTTCGGCATCTGGTCGCCGGTCGGCGGCGGCGACCGGCCGCTGGTCGTGTTGATCGGCGCGGGGGACGGGGCGGAGGACGTGGCGTCGTGCGCGGTCGTCGGCGTGGACCTCTACGCCTTCCTCTCCGGGTGGATCGCCCACTACGTCTACGCCGAGCACGAGCCGCTGGCGGAGGAGGTCCAGGACCTGCTCGGCCTGCCGCTCGATCTCCAGGGGATCCCGGACGAGATCGCCCGCAGTCCCGGGCTGCACCTGCAGGCGTGCCTGCGCTGGGCCAGCCCGACGCTGCCCGACCTGCAGTACGACCCGGACAAGGGCTGGCCGCTGAGCGTCGAGGACGTGCGCGCGATCGCCGAGGCGCCGCCGGACTGGTAGCCCGCGCCCAACGACGACCGGTTGCCGTTCGACACCCCACGGACGCCCAACGACGACCGGTCGGCATTCGAGGGCCCCGCGATCGCCCAACAACGACCGGTTGCCGTTCGGCACCCCACGGACGTCCAACGACGACCGGTCGGCATTCGACCCGGGGTGGGGGTGCGCCGGGCGGCCCGGCCCGGACCGTTCCTCGTACCCTGTAGGGATGAGCAACGAGGGGTACCGCATTGCCGTGGTCGGCGCCACCGGGCAGGTCGGCAGCGTCCTGCTGGACGAGCTGGGCGTCCCGGACGACGGCACGCGGACCCCGACGGCCGCGGGCAAGGCGGTCGACGGTCAGGCGCCGGCCGGAGCCGGCCTGCCGGTGCGGGAGATCGTGCCCTTCGGATCGGAGCGCTCGGCCGGCAGCACGCTGCGCGGGATGACCGTCCAGCCGCTGAACGACGAGACGATCCAGGGCTTCGACCTGGCGGTCTTCTCGGCCGGCGGGTCGGTCAGCCGCGAGTGGGCGCCGAGGTTCGCGAAGGCCGGCGCGGTGGTCGTCGACAACAGCTCCGCCTGGCGGATGCACGACGACGTGCCGCTGGTCGTCAGCGAGGTCAACCCCGAGGCGCTCGACGGGCACCGCGGGATCGTCGCCAACCCGAACTGCTCGACGATGCAGCTGATGGTCGTGCTGCGGCCGATCCAGCAGGCGGCGGGGATCGAGCGGCTGGTGGTGTCGACCTTCCAGGCGGTCTCCGGGACCGGCAAGGCCGCGGTCGAGGAGCTGCTCGAGGAGGCCCGTGCGGTGCTCGACGGGACGGACGTCCCCGCCGCCCGCTCGTACGCGCACCAGATCGCCTTCAACGTCCTGCCGCACGCCGGCAGCTTCGTCGACGACCACACCGACGAGGAGCGCAAGCTGATCAACGAGACGCGCAAGATCCTCGGCGACCCGTCGATCCGCGTCTCCGCGACCTGCACCCGCGTGCCGGTGATCAACGGCCACAGCGAGACCGCCAACGTCGAGACCCGCCAGCCGCTCAGCCCCGAGCAGGCGCGGGCGCTGCTGGAGGCGGCGCCCGGGGTCGAGGTCCGCGACGACCCGACGAACGCGGTCTACCCGCTGGCGCTCGACGCCGACGGCCGCAGCGACGTGCTGGTCGGCCGGATCCGCCGCGACCCGGGCCACGAGCAGGCGCTCGACCTGTTCGTCGTCGGCGACAACCTGCGCAAGGGCGCGGCGACCAACACGATCCAGCTGGCGGTCGTGCTGCACGAGCGCGGCCTGGTCCGCGCGACGCCCGCCGACGCCGTCCCGGCCCTCGGCTGACCGTGGCCGGCGAGCGACAGCTGACCGCCGCTGAGCGGCAGCGGCGCGAGGCCGCGCTGCAGCAGATCCGGCAGTGGGGCGATCCCGCGCTGAAGGCGACCGCCCGGCCGATCGAGCAGATCGACGACGACCTGGTCGCCGAGGCCCGCCGGCTGATCACGATCATGGACGCGGCCTTCGGCGCCGGCCTGGCGGCGACCCAGGTCGGGATCCTGCGGCGCTACTTCGTCTACCGCGAGGGCGACGAGGAGCTGGGGGCGGCGACCGCGCTGATCAACCCGGCGGTCGAGTGGTCGTCGGACGAGACCGACGTCGTGACCGAGGGCTGCCTGTCGCTGCAGGGCGTCGCGGTCGACGTCGAGCGGCCGTCGCGGGTCCGCGTCCGCGGGCTCGACCTGAGCGGCCGCCAGGTGACGATCGACGCCGCCGGTGGCCTGGCCCGCCGGTTGCAGCACGAGATCGACCACCTGGACGGGATCCTGATGCTCGACCGCTGCCCGAAGGACCAGCGCAAGGCGGCGCTGCGCGCACTCCGCGAGGGCGTGTCGATGGAGCACGACGAGGCACCCGCGAACGACTGACGGCCGGCGCGGGGCGCCGCTCCGCCGGCCACACCGCCCGTCCTGCCGGGCCGAGGACCTCCGCCCCGCCCGCGCCCCGCCCGACGCACAGGCCTGGAACCGCACTCCGGGTTCGGGCAGAATGGGCGGAAGGTGGAAGACCGAACCGTCCTGAGCAGCAGGCTCGCCGAGTTCCTCGGGCACGTCGCCCGTGCCGACGGCGGCGACGAGCTGCAGCAGCGGTACCTGGACGGCGTCGGTGAGTTCGTACCCGCCTCCGCAGCCGGGCTCTACCTGCTGGACCCGCTGACCGGCGGCACGGAGGTGATCGCGGCGCGGGGCGTGAGCGACTTCTTCCTCTCGCGCTACGAGGAGTTCGGCCGCCACGAGGACCCGGTCCTGCAGCGGGCCGTCGCGACCCGCTGCGCCGTCGACAGCGGACAGCTGATGGCGCCCGACGAGTGGACGCGGACGCGGGTCTACGACCGGGTCTTCGGCCTGCACCGGATGCACAACCTGCTCGAGGCGCCGCTGTTCGTCGACGATCAGCTGCAGGGCACGCTCAACTTCGGGCGCTCGGACACGGCGGGCGCGTTCGACGCGACGGACCGGTTGATGGCGCAGACGATCGCCCAGCTGCTCTCGGTGGCGCTCAGCTCGCGGCGCGAGCGCGAGTCGCTGCGGCGGGAGCGCGACCAGGTCGTCTCCGCGCTCGAGCTGTGCCGCGAGGCGGTGGTGATCACCGACCTCGACGCCGCCGAGCGCCGGACCAACGCCGCGGCGCGGCGGCTGCTCGGGGGCCTGCGCGAGGGCGCGTCGGCGGTCGACGAGCTGCTCGTCCGTCCGGTGCGGGGGACGGGCGAGACCACGCGCTGCGAGGTCCCGGTGACCGGCGTGGACGGCACGAACGACGTCCTGGTCGGCCGCTCGACGCGGCTCGAGAGCACGCCGACGCTGGTGATCACCTTCGTCGAGCTGCTCGGCGCCGGGGCCGACGACCGGTCGCCGTCGTGGTCGACGCGCGGACTGACGCCGCGTGAGGCGGAGGTCGCCCGGCTGGCGGCCGGCGGGCTGCGCGACCCCGAGATCGCCGCGCACCTGCACCTCAGCCCCTACACCGTCAAGCAGTACCTGCGCGCGGTGTACCGCAAGCTCGGCGTCCGCTCGCGGGTCGAGCTGGCGCGGTTCCGCGACTGACGGCGTCGACTCCCTCGAACGAGGGGGTCGCCCAGAACGGTTCCTTCGCGTCTGGCGAGGCTCCGGGCCCGCGACCTAGGGTCGACGGAAGACCTCGGCAAGTCGACGGAGGAGCAGGAGATGACGGACGGAGCTTCGCGGGGCCACGGCCTCGAGGGCCGCAGCGTGATCGTCACGGGCGGGGCGACGCTGATCGGCCAGGACGTGGTGCGCGCGTTCGTGCGCGCGGGGGCGAACGTGACGGTGGCGGACATCGACCGCGACGGCGGCGAGCGCCTGGCGGCGGAGCAGGGGGAGGCGGTCTGCTTCGCCGCGACGGACGTGACGTCGGACGACGACTGCCGCGGCTGCGTGGAGCGGGCGGTCGAGCGGTACGGCCGGATCGACGCCCTGGTCAACATGCAGGCCACGTACCTGGACGACGGCCTCGAGTCGTCGCGTGCGGACTGGTTGACCGCGCTCGACGTCAACCTCGTCGGCGGCGTGATGATGCTCAAGTCCGCCCTGCCGCAGCTGCGGTTGGCGCCCGGCGCGGCGGTGGTGAACTTCACGTCGATCAGCGCGCGGGTCGCGCAGACCGGTCGCTGGCTGTATCCGGCGTCGAAGGCGGCGGTCGCGCAGCTGACCCGCAGCGCGGCGATGGACCTGGCGGCCGACGGCATCCGCGTCAACTCGGTGTCGCCGGGCTGGACCTGGTCGCGGATCATGGACGAGGTCTCGGAAGGCGACCGGGCGCACACGGACGCGGTCGCGGCGGACTTCCACCTGCTGCGGCGGGTCGGCGATCCGCTTGAGGTGGCGGAGGTCGTGCTCTTCCTCTGCTCGGACGCGGCGTCGTTCGTCACCGGCGCCGACATCGCGGTCGACGGCGGCTACAGCGCCATGGGGCCGGAGCAGGCCCAGCCCGCGATCCCGCGGCTGGCGAAGGGACAGGGACGATGAGCATGCGGATCGCGATCGTCGGCGCCGGCTTCGCCGGGCTCTCGTCGGCCAAGGTGCTGAAGGCCTTCGGCCACGACGTGACGGTCTACGAGCAGGCGCCGGACGTCGGCGGGGTCTGGAGCCGCACGCGCCGCTACCCCGGCGTGCGCACCCAGAACGTCAAGAGCACGTACGCGCTGTCGGACTTCCCGATGCCGCGCGAGTACGCGGAGCAGCCGACCGGGGACCAGGTCCAGGCGTACCTGGCGGCCTACGTCGACCGCTTCGGGCTGGCGCCCCACGTGCGGCTGGGGACCGAGGTGCTGGCCGCCGAACTGGACGAGGCCGGCGGCCGCTGGACGGTCACGAGCGCGCCGGCCGAGCGGCCGGAGGGCGCCGCGGCGTCGACGCAGGAGTCGTTCGACCACCTGGTCGTCGCCAACGGGATCTTCTGCGAGCCGCTGATCCCGCCGTTCGAGGGCGTCGACGCGTTCCGCGCGGCGGGGGGCCGGGTCTGCCACACCTCGCAGCTGAACGAGCTCGACGAGGCCCGCGGCCAGCACGTGCTGGTCGTCGGCTACGGCAAGTCGGCGTGCGACCTGGCGTACGCGATCGCCGACGAGACGGCCAGCACGACGCTGGTCGCGCGCGAGCTGATCTGGAAGATGCCGAGCCGGATCGGCAAGCTGGTGAACTACAAGTTCCTGATGCTCACGCGGATGGGCGAGGCGCTCTTCCGCTACATCGAGCCGCGCGGCTTCGAGCGCTTCCTGCACGGCCCCGGCCGGCCGGTCCGCAACGCGATGCTCGGCACGGTGCAGGCGATCTCCACCTGGCAGCTGCGGCTGCGCAAGCTCGACCTGGTGCCGCCGGGGCGGTTCGAGGACATCGGCCGCAGCACGGTCAGCCTGGCCACCGACGGGCTCTACGACAAGGTCCAGAGCGGGCAGATCGACCTGCACCGCGACACGGTGGTCAGCCGGCTGACGGTCGACGACGACGGGAACCCGGTGGCGGACCTGTCCGACGGGACCCGGGTGCGGGCCGACGTCGTCGTCTGCGGGACGGGCTTCCGGCAGCACGTGCCGTTCCTCGACGAGGCGCTGCAGGAGCGCCTCCACGACGATCGCGGCAACTTCCGCCTGTACCGACAGATCCAGCCGGTCGACGTGCCCCGGCTGTCGTTCTGCGGCTACAACTCGTCGTTCTTCAGCCCGCTCAGCGCGGAGGTCGCGGCGCTCTGGATCGCCGACCGCCTGTCGGGCCGGGCGAAGCCGCTGCCGAGCGCGGAGGAGCAGCTCCGGCACATCGACGTGCGGCTGCGCTGGATGGAGGAGCGCACCCACGGCCAGCACGCGCGGGGAACGAACATCATCCCGTTCTCGATGCACAACGTCGACGAGGTGCTGTCGGACATCGGGATCGACGTCGGTCCGCTGACCCGGATCAAGCAGTGGCTGCTGCCGATCGACCCGCGGGACTACCGCATCGTCACGACCAAGCTGCTCGCGCGGCAGCGGTCACCGGCCGGCTGAACGGCGGAAGCGCGTACCGGCCCGAGGCGCGCGAGAGCCGAGCAGGTCGGTGCGCCTGGTCCGAGAGCCGTACACCCGTACTGCCGAGGACCAGGCGCGCCGAGATGCGACGCGCTCTCGCGCGCCTCAGCGGATGTCGAGGACGACCTTGCCGAGCGCCTGGCGCCGGTCGAGCGTGAGCAGCGCCTCCGCGGCCTGGTCGAGCGGGAAGCGGGCGCCGACGATCGGACGGACGAAGCCGGCCTCGGTCAGCTCGTCGAGTGCGGCCGCGATCACCGGGGTCAGGTCGTCGCCGCCGGCGTAGGCGCCCCAGCCGGCGCCGATCACCTCGGTGTTGTTGAGCAGCAGGCGGTTGACCTTGACCTCCGGGATGCTGCCGCCGGTGAAGCCGACGACGACCAGCCGCCCACCCTTGCGCAGCGAGCGCAGGCTGTCGAGGAAGCGGTCGCCGCCGACGGCGTCGATCACCAGGTGGACGCCGCCGG
>CAZFIQ010000091.1:0-366 GCA_964519185.1 uncultured Patulibacter sp. | reverse complement strand
AAACAACGGCATCGCGCAGCTCATCGCGAATGTCTTCCAGGCGCCGGTCGAGCGGACCACGTGGTCGGCGCCGGCCTGGCGGGCGATCCGCTCCTTGTCGTCGCTGGAGACGACGGCGACGGTGGTCGCGCCGAGCCCCTTGGCGATCTGCAGGGCCGCGGTCCCGACGCCGCCGGCCGCTCCCTGGACGAGCACCGTCTCGCCGGCCTGCAGCCGTCCGCGGGTGACCAGCGAGAAGTACGCCGTGTGGTAGTTGAGGATCAGACCCGAGCCCTGGGCGAAGTCGAGCGCGTCGTGCAGCCGGAAGGTCATCGCCGGCGGGGCGGCCGCGACCTCGGCGAAGCCGCCGAGCCAGCAGAACGCGGC
>CAZFIQ010000090.1:0-10485 GCA_964519185.1 uncultured Patulibacter sp. | reverse complement strand
AAGATGATCTGGACGCCGGCGTCGACCAGCTCGTCGGCCAGGCTCTGGGCGGCCTTGGCGGGGGACGCGATCACCCCGACGACGATCTCGTTGCTGCGCACCGTCTCGGCCAGGTAGCGGACGTCGCCGATCGTCAGGTCGCCGATCGGGGTGCCGATCTTCGCCGGGTCGTTGTCGAGCACCGCGACGATCTCGAAGCCATGGTCGGCGAAGACGTCGCTGCCCGCGATCGCGCGGCCCAGGTAGCCGGCGCCCAGCAGCAGGATCCCGACGTGCTGGCTGGTGTGGAGGATGCTGCGGATCTTGACGACCAGCTCCTCGACGTCGTAGCCGACGCCACGCTTGCCGAACCGGCCGAAGCCCGACAGGTCGCGGCGGATCTGGGTGCTGTTGACGTGCGTGTGCGCGGAGAGCTCCTGCGAGCTCATCGTCTCGCGCCCCATCTTGCGGGCCTGGGTCAGGACCTGCAGGTAGCGCGACAATCGCTCCGCCTGGCCGACGCCGAGCCGGACCTCCGGCTCTCGCGGGGCCTCGTCGTCGGTCGCGTCGTCCAGCTCGTCGTCGCGCTCGGTCGCCGGCAGCGCGACGGGGGCCAGCTTGCGGGCGGCCGGCCGCGGCATCGCCGGCACGGCCAGCGGCGCGGCCGCCACCGCCGCCGGTGCCGGCACGGCACGGCGGGGCTCGACGCCGCCGGCCGCCTCGCGGCGGGCCCGCAGCTCGCGGACCGCGGCCAGCACCTTCTCGCCGTCGACGGCGAAGTCGCACAGCTCCTCGCCGGCGACCGCGATCACGGGGATCCGCTCCAGGTACCGGGCGTGCAGGCGGTCGTCGCGCTCGATGTCGACCGTGCGCACGACGAACGGCTCCTGCTCGCTGAGCACGTCCAGATCGGCGATCGCATCGGCGCACAGGTGGCATCCTGCGCGCAGGAAGACAACGACCTCGGGGGCGGCGGACACCCTCAGATCCTCGCAGACGACGCGACCCGCGCGGGTACTGATCGGCTGTGCGGCGATCCGTACCCCACGATCAGGTGGATTCCGCGGCGGCGCGCCGCGGCCGCTGTCCCGAGGCGTACGCCTCGAGCGCGAGCAGCGCCGCGTGGTCCGTCAGCGGGGCGCGGTGGCGGGCGACGGCGGCGATCATCGCCGCGTTGTCGGTGCACAGCTCGCGCGGGGGGATCGCGACCGCGGCGGGCAGCGCGCCCAACCGGGCCCGCAGCGGCCCGTTGGCCGCCACCCCGCCGCCGACCGCGAGCCGGTCGATCCCGGTCCGCTCGAGCGCCCGCTCGACGCGGATCGCCAGGGTCTCGACGATCGCGTGCAGGTACGACGCGGCCAGATCGGCGCGCCGGCGCTCGACCTCGGCCTCTCCCAGCTCACGGACCTTGTAGAGCAGCGACGTCTTGAGGCCCGCGAACGACAGGTCCAGCCCCCGGACCTTGGCCGCCGTCGGGAACGCGAACGCGGTCGGGTCGCCGTCGGCCGCCAACCGCTCCAGGTGCGGTCCCCCGGGGTACGGCAGGCCGAGCAGCCGCGCGCCCTTGTCGACCGCCTCGCCGGCGGCGTCGTCGAGCGTGCCGCCGAGCCGCTCGATCCGGTCGGGCGCATCGACCCGCGCCAGGAAGCTGTGACCGCCCGACGCGACGAGCGCCACGAACGGCGGATCGAAGCCGAGCGGCTGCAGGGTGCCGGCCAGCACGTGCCCGTCCAGGTGGTCGACGGGGATCAGCGGCAGCCCCCGGACCACCGCGATCGCCTTCGCCGCCTGGATCCCGACCAGCAGCGCCCCGACCAGCCCCGGCCCCTGCGTGACGGCCACGCGACTGACGTCGTCGAGGGTGATCCCGGCGGTCCGCAGCGCGTCGGCGATCACCGCGTCGCAGCGCTCGACGTGGGCGCGCGCGGCCAGCTCCGGCACGACCCCGCCGTAGGCGTCGTGGATCCCCTGGCTGGAGATCACGTTGGCGTGGATCGCGCCGTCGTCGTCGACGACCGCGGCGCAGGTGTCGTCGCAGCTCGTCTCGATCGCCAGGATCATCGCCGGCGCTCCCGCGGCGGGCCGGCCGGGCCGATCGGCACGTCCGGCGGCACCGGGCCGCCCGCTCCGGCGCCCTTGCCCGTCGGCTCGGCGCCGGGGACGTCGTCGGTCCGGCCCTGGAGCGTCGCCGCGGTCCGCCACATGATCAGCGCGTCCTCGCCGTCGTCGCGGTAGTAGCGCTTGCGGACCCCGACCGCCAGGAAGCCGAGCGAGTCGTAGAGCTCGCGGGCGGCGACGTTCGACGGTCGGACCTCGAGCGTCAGCCGTGCGTGCGGGCCACCGGCGTCCTCGATCACGTGATCGAGCAGCTGCCGCGCGATCCCCGCCCGCCGCCGGTTGGGCTCGGTGCAGACGTTCATCACGTGGTAGGCGTCGTCGTAGCGGCTGATGATCGCGTAGCCGACCAGCTCGTCCGCGACCGCGCCCGACTCGTCCGGCCCGGGCGTCCGGCGGGCCGCGATGCTGAGGCCGCCGGCCTTGGCGGTCTCCAGCACGAACATCGCCAGCGACCACGGAGCCGGGTAGCTGCGGCGCTCGATCGCCAGCACCTGCGGCAGATCGGCGAAGGTCAGCCGCTCGATCGACAGGCCGCCCCCGGACGAGCGCCCGGCGGCGCTGGCGTTGCGGTCGGTTCCGGCGTTCGGGATCGGCGGCATCAGCGGCGCTCCGCGGTCGGGATCGCGTCGGGCTCGCGCGCGTAGACCGGCCGCACGTCGCCGTCCGCGGCGGGCGCGGTCGTCGCGGCGACGGCCGCCAGCGCCACGCCGTCCACCCGATGCAGCTGCGGGTCGTCGGGCACCGCCACGCCGAGCGCCGTCAGCCCCTCGCGATGGGCGACGGCGCCGTCGCCGACCGCGACCGCCGGGCGCGGTTCGAGCCCGGCGACCGTCGCCTCCAGCTCGTTCCGCGGGCACGTCCACGGGCGTAGGCCAGCCGCCTGGCGGGCGACGTCGCCGGCGGCGACCAGCGTCAGGAACCACTCGCCGCGACGGGCGTCCTGGACGACCAGGATCGGCCCCTCGGCGCCGTCGCTGCGGGCGGCCTGGGCCAGCGCGGCCGGCGTCGGCACCCCGACCACCGCCGCCCCGCTGGCGAGCGCGGCCGCCCGGGCGGTCGCGACCCCGACGCGGATCCCGGTAAAGGTCCCGGGCCCCAGGCCGACCACGATCCGGGTCACCCCGGACCAGTCGCCGCCGGTGGCGTGCAGCGCGTCCTCGGCCAGCGCCAGCAGCCGCGCGGTGTGCGCCGGACGCACGCCGACCTCCGGCGACTCGATCCGCGCCGCGCTCCGGCCGTCGGGCGCGACCGCGGCGGCGACCGTCGCCGGCGTCGCGGTGTCCAGCGCCAGCGTCCAGCTCATCGCGCCCACCGCAGCTCGATCCGCCGCCGGTCCTCGCCGTCGTGCTGCAGCTCGGCGGTCAGCGCGACCCGCCCGGCGACCAGCGGCTCCAGCGGATCGGGCCACTCGACGAAGGCGATCACGTCGCCGTGCAGCTCGTCCTCGATCAGCTGCTCGTCGTCGTCGCCGAGCGGGCCGCCGCCGAGCCGGTAGAGGTCCAGGTGCGCCACGCGGACCGTCGTGCCGTCGTAGCGGTGGGCGAGCGCGAAGGTCGGCGAGCTGACCGCCCCGTCGGCCCCGAGGGCGCGCGCCGCTCCGCGCACCAGCGTGGTCTTCCCCGCGCCGAGATCGCCGCGCAACAGCACCACCTGCCCGGGCTGCAGAGCGGCCGCGATCTCCGCGCCGACCCGCTCGGTCTCGCCCGCGGACGCGGTCTGGCGAACGTCGACACGCATCGGACCCCGATTCTACGTCCTGCCGCCCCGCGGGACCGCGACCGGCCCGCGGGCGGGAGCCGCGCCCACCCGCGCCGCCGGAGCTCGCCGACGGCCCGCACGGCGACCGGGCGACCGCGGCCGGCGGACGGGGCCGCCGTTCAGGACGACTCGCGTCTCCGACGCGAGGACTACCATTCTCCGATCGTGCCGTCCGATGCCCCTGCGCCGACGGGACGGTCCACCTCCGTTCCTCCCCCGAGACGCTCGCGCCTGGCGCGCCTGCGCGACCTGCGGACCACCGACACGGGACGGGCCGCGGAGCTGGCCGCCGCGTCGATGCTCAACAACGCCGTGCAGCTGCTGTTCACGGTGCTGCTGACGCGCCTGCTGGGACAGAGCGGCTACGCGACGCTGGCGGCGCTGATCGCGGCGTTCCTGATCATGCAGGTCTCCGGGCAGGCGATGCAGGCCGCCGCCGCCCGCGCGATCGTCCGCTGGACCGAGGAGGGGCACCACGAGCCGTACCGCGAGGTGCGGCGCTGGACGGTCCAGGCGCTGTCGCTGTCGGTCGTCGCGGTGGTCCTCGGCGTCGTCTTCCGCGAGCCGCTGGCGGCGCTGATCGGCGTCGACTCGCACCCCTGGGCCGCCGCGGTGCTGCCGGTGTCGGGCACCCTGTTCCTGCTCGTCTGCCTGCAGCGCGGGGCGTTGCAGGGGCTGACCGACTACGACGCGGTGGCCGGCTCGATCGTGCTCGAGGCGGTCTTCCGGCTGGGCGCCGCGCTGCTGTTGGTGGCGATCGGGATGGAGGTCACCGGGGCGTTCGCGGCGGCGCCGATCGCCTTCGTGCTGCTGGCGATCGGCATGGACCGCCGGCTGCGCCACCACCACGTCGGGGCGGGCACCGTCCGGCACGACGACGAGCAGCCGGTCTCGTTCTGGACGCTGGCCCGCGGCGAGCGGACGGTGATCTTCTCGCTGCTGCTGGTGGCGATCATGCAGAACGTCGACACGATCCTGGCCAAGCGCGAGCTGTCGGTCGACGTCGCGGGCTCCTACGCGGCGGCCGCCGTCGCCGCCAAGGCCGTGGTCTGGGTCGCGGTCGGCGTCGCGCTGCAGCTGCTGCCGGAGGCGACCCGGCGGGCGATCGCCGGCGAGAACCCGCGTCCGGTGCTGGCCCGGGCGCTGGCGTTCCTGTTCGCGATCGGGCTGCCGGCGATCCTGATCTTCTTCCTGATCCCGGAGTGGCTGCTGCGCACCGCGTTCGGGCCGGACTTCGCCTCCGCCTCCGGTGCGCTGCCGCTGCTCGGGATCGCGATGCTGCTGCTCTCGATCACGCTGATGTGCGTCCAGTACCTGTCAGCGATCGGACGTCACCGGCACCTGGTGCCGCTGCTGCTGCTGGCGACCGCGGAGGTCGCGATGCTCGCCCGCTCCGGCTGGACGGCGACCGAGTTCGCGACGATCGTGCTGGTCGCCCAGGCGGCCGCCGCCTCGATCACGCTGACGATGGCCTGGTGGACCTCCCCCGCGCCGGACGTCGAGATCGACCAGCCGGAGGCCCCGGCGGTCCCCGGGGCGTCCGAGGTCCCGACGGTCAGCTGACCGGCGACGGCGGCTCGGGCGACCGGCGGCGCACGGCCGACCACCCGGCCGGCCAGCCGCGCAGGCCGCCGAAGATCAGCAGTACCACGGCCACCGGAACGGTCGCGGGCAGGGTCGAGATGCTGTCGACCCACCACAGCAGCGAGAACAGCAGCGAGGCGACGAAGACCGCCCCGGCCGCCGCCAGCTGGACCCGCCGCGACGCCCCCTCGGCCGCCAGCACCGCCCCCAGCACCGCCGCCACGAAGACGTCGCCGTAGCCCATCGAGGCGCCGCCGAAGGTCACGAACTGGAGCCGCGGCAGCTCGGCCGCCGGCACCGCGGCGTTGAGCGTCGCGTTCGGCCCCTGGAGCGCCGACGAGAAGACCAGGATCGCGTCGAGCACCGCCATCGCCACCAACGCCACCCGGACCCAGGTCTGGCCGCGCGCCGCGCGATCGCCGGCGACCACCCCGCAGAGCAGCCGGGCCAACGCCACGCAGCTGAGCGCGGTCAGCAGCAGCGCCGCCAGGTCGCCGACGGTCTCCCCCTCGTAGGCGATCGCCGCCGCCAGCAGCGGCAGCGCCGCGATCGCCCAGCCGGGCCGGGCCCCGTGCATCCCCCAGCCGAGCGTCGCCGCCGCCAGCACGGGCACCGCCAGCAGCGCCAGCCAGGTCAGCGCGATCGCCGCGCCGGGCAGCAGCGCCAGCCCGACGACCACCGCCACGATCGAGACCGGCATGATCAGCGACCACGCCCGACCACCGGCCAGCCGCCGGATCAGCGGCGGCAGGCCCGCCGCCGGCAGCGCGACCAACGACGACTGGACGACGTCGAGCAGGACGCTGTTCCACGAGTACGGCAGGACGCCGAAGACCGACCCGATCGCACCGCTCACCCGAAGAGCTCCAGCTGGGCCGGCGGACCGTCGTCGGGCGGTCCCCCCGCGTCGTCGCCCGCCGCGTCCCCGGCGAGCTCCGGATCCGGTCCGGGGGCCGGCTCCGGAGCGACGACGGGCTGCTCGGGAACGGGCAGCGCCAGCAGCTCCGGAAGCTGTCGCAGGTCCGCCCGCAGCTGCTCGAGGATCGCCCGCTGGTAGAGGGCCGCGGCCGGGTGCAGCAGCGGCAGCAGCCGCACCGCGCGCGGGCCGATCGTCCGGACCTCGGCGCGTCCGCGGAGCTGGCGGATCCCGGTCGGATCGCCGCGCAGCGCCTTGGTCGCCAGGTTGCCGAGCGAGCAGACGACGCGCGGCGCGACCAGCCCCACCTGCTCGTCCAGCCAGTGCCGGCAGTGGGCCAGCTCCTCGGCCAGCGGCTCGCGGTTCTGGGGCGGCCGGCACTTCACGATCGAGGTCAGGTACACGTCGTCCCGCTCCAGGCCCAGCTCGGCCAGCAGCTCGGTCAGCAGCCGTCCGGCCGCCCCGACCAGCGGCAGGCCCTGCCGGTCCTCGTTCTGCTCGGGCGGCCCGCCGACCAGCATCAGCGCCGCGTCGCGGTCGCCGGTGCCGAAGACGACCGCGTTGCGGCTGGCCGCCGGCTGCGCGCAGCGGACGCACTGGCGCGCCGCGCCGTGGAGGCGCTCCAGCTCGGCGCGCCGCACCGATGACGGGCTCTCGGGCGTCGTTCGTGGCGGGGCGGCGCCCATCGCCTGACCGTAGCGTGTTGCGTTCTGCGCGCGGAGTGCTACAACTCCGGTACGGCTGTCACCGCGTACGCGGGACGGACCGGATCAGTGCCGCAGTTCCACCCGCCCCGAAAACGCGACCGGCATCCCCCACGGGAGCTGGACCGGAGAACCACATGACGTCCTGTCGCAGCGCGCACCTGGGTGCGCTCACCGCTCGATTCGTCCCCCGCCGCCCGGGATCGCCCGGAAGCCGGCGTACCCACCTCGAGGCCCGGATCGTCCCGTGAGGATCGTCCGCACGGTCGCGGAGCTGCGCGCCTTCGTGCGCCAGGCCCGCGGCGCCGGCTGCACCGTCGGGCTGGTCCCGACGATGGGTGCCCTCCACGCCGGCCACCTCTCGCTGATCGCGGCCTCGGTCGCGCGTGGCAGCCAGCACGTGACGATCGTCTCGTCGTTCGTCAACCCGCGCCAGTTCGGCGACGCCGGCGACCTGGCCAACTACCCCAAGACCGAGCAGCGCGACGTCGAGCTGGCCGGCGAGGCCGGTGCGCAGCTGCTGTTCGCGCCGGGCGTCGACGAGGTCTACCCCGACGGATTCGCCACCGAGGTCCGCGTCTCCGGCGACCTGACCACGCGACTCGAGGGCGCCCACCGCGGCCCCGAGCACTTCCACGGCGTCGCGACCGTCGTCGCCAAGCTGCTCGGCATGGTCCAGCCGGACGTGGCCTTCTTCGGGGCCAAGGACGCCCAGCAGGCGCTGGTCATCCGGCGGCTGGTCCGCGACCTCAACCTGGGGGTCGAGATCGACGTGCTGCCGACCGTCCGTGAGCCCGACGGACTGGCGATGTCGAGCCGCAACGTCCGCCTGTCACCCACGGAGCGCGCCCGGGCCGCGGCGATCCCCGCCGCGCTGTCCGCCGCCTCGGCCGTCGCCTTCTCCGGCGAGCAGGACGTCGCGACGATCCTCGCCGCGGCGACCGCCGAGCTCGACGCCGCGGGCCTGACCGCCGAGTACCTGACCGTCGTCGACCCCGACAGCCTGCGCGACCGGACCACGCTGGACGGTCCCTCGCTGCTGGTCGTCGCCGTCCCCGTCGGTCCCGTCCGGCTGCTCGACAACGTCGTGCTCGAGCCGATCTCCGTCGCATCCCGTACCCCGCAGACCCTCACCGTCGAAGGCTGACCATGCACCGCACGATGCTGAAGTCCAAGATCCACCGCGCGACGGTGACCGACTGCGACCTGCACTACGTCGGCTCGATCACGATCGACCCCGAGCTGATGGAGGCCGCGGACATCCTCGTCCACGAGCAGGTCGCGGTGGTCGACGTCGACAACGGCCAGCGGTTCGAGACCTACACGATCGAGGGCGAGCGCGGCTCGGGCGAGGTCAAGGTCAACGGCGCCGCCGCGCGCCTGGTGCACCGCGGCGACACGATCATCGTGATCAGCTACGCGCAGTACACGCGCGAGGACCTGGAGCACTACGAGCCGGTCGTGGTCCACGTCGAGCGCGGCACCAACCGGATCATCGACGTCGACGACGCCGTCGACGCCCTGCTCACCGCCGAGTCGCGGCCGACCACGGTCGTCCCGGGCTTCTAGCGCCCGCCACCGGAACCACCACTCTCCCCGCCAAGGAGATCCCACGATGTCCTCCTCACCCGTCATCGACCGCGCCGCGACCGACCGCGCGCCCGTCACCATCACCGCCCTGCAGGAGCACAAGCGGCTCGGCCAGAAGCTCGTGATGGTCACCGCCTACGACTACCCGTCCGCCTGCATCGCCGAGGCCGCCGGCGTCGACATGGTGCTGGTCGGCGACAGCGCCGCCACCACCGTGCTCGGCCTGGACTCGACGGTCCCCGCGACCGTCGACGAGATGCTGATGCTGAGCCGCGCCGTGCGCCGCGGCCTGCGCACGCCGTTCCTGGTCAGCGACCTGCCGTTCGGCTCCTACGAGGCCTCCGACTACGAGGCGATCAAGACGGCCCAGCGGTTCGTCAAGGAGGCCGGCGCCGACGCCGTCAAGATCGAGCGCGGCGGCCTGATGGTCGACCGCGCCCGGGCGATCGTCCAGACCGGGATCCCGGTCGTCGGCCACCTCGGCCTGACCCCGCAGACCGCGACCGCGCTGGGCGGGCTGCGCGCCCAGGGCCGGCAGGCCGGCCAGGCCGTCCAGCTGGTGACGGACGCGCTGGCGCTGCAGGAGGCCGGCTGCTGCGCGCTGGTCCTGGAGGCGGTCCCGGCGGCCGTCGTCGAGGAGCTGATGCCGCTGCTGTCGATCCCGGTGATCGGGATCGGCGCGGGGTCCTCGACCGACGGCCAGGTGCTGGTCTGGCACGACCTGCTGGGGCTGCTCGACGGGCGCACGGCGAAGTTCGTCAAGCAGTACGCCCACGGCCACCAGGACACGGTCGCGGCGGTCCAGGCCTACGCCGACGAGGTCCGCAGCGGCGCCTTCCCCGGCCGTGAGCACACCTACGCGATCCCGCCGGACGAGCTCCAGCGGTTCCAGGGTTCGCTGGCCCGCTTCACGCGGGTCGACCTGGACTGAGAATCCGAGACCCGGGCAACGGGCGCCCGCCGCCCCGCCGCCCAGGAACGACGACGACCGCCGCCCGATCCGGGCGGCGGTCGCGCTTCCGGGGTCGGCTCCCGCGGCTACCGAGCGATCCCGACCCGCGTGATCCGCGTGTCGAAGGCCGTCGTCGTCCGCCGCGTCGTCGGCCCGGTGCAGTCGCTGGCCCGCGTCGTGACGGTCAGCGACACGCGCACCGCGCGACCGGTGGGCAGCTGCGCCTGGGACCGGCCGGGCGTCGCCAGGACCAGCGACTGCGTCCGTCCGCCGGCCGCGGTCGCGGTCGCCGGGCGCAACGTCAGCGTGCGGGTCCGCCCCTGGTGGCGGAAGCGCACCGTCGCGGTCGCGGTGACCGTGGCCGCCGTCGACGGGCGGACGCCGACGGCGACACCCCGCGCGATCCGCTTGCCGCGCAGGCTCTGGCGCGTGGGGTTGCGCGGCCGGACCGCCGGGCGGGTCACGCGCACCGTCACGCGCGGGCAGACCGGAAGCTCCGACGTCGGCGGAACCACCGCGCCGCCGTCACTGCCGCCGACCGGCGGCGTCACCGGGGGCTCGACCGGCGGAAGCACCGGCGGATCGACCGGCGGGACCACCGGTGCCTCTCCGACCCGGACGCTCGCCGTGATCGTGGTCGTCTGACCGGACGAGTCGGTGATCACCGCCGAGATCGCGTAGATCCGACCGTCGCCCGCCGTCGGGGTCCATTCCTGCCGGTAGGGGAAGCCGCTCGCAATCCCGACCGACTCGCCGTCGACGAGGAACTCGACCTGCCGGACGCCGAAGTCGTCGGCCGCGACGACGTCGAGCGGCACCGTGTCGCCGAGCGCGACGACCGCGCCATCGGTCAGCGTGTCGAAGCGGCCCGTCGGGGCCGCGTC
>CAZFIQ010000089.1:8128-10535 GCA_964519185.1 uncultured Patulibacter sp. | reverse complement strand
CTCGCCCTGGCCCAGTTCATGGTCGTCCTGGACGTCACGATCGTGAACGTCGCGTTGCCCGACATCCAACGGGCGCTCGGCTTCTCGACCGAGGGCCTGCCCTGGGTGATCAACGCCTACACGCTGGCCTTCGGCGGCCTGCTGCTGCTCGGCGGCCGGACCGCCGACCTGCTCGGCCGACGGCGGATGTTCATGACCGGCATGACGTTGTTCGTCGTCGCGTCGCTGATCGCCGGCCTCTCCGCGTCGTCCGAGATGCTCGTCGCGGCGCGGGCGCTCCAGGGCGTCGGCGCCGCGCTGCTGTCCCCCGCCGCGCTGGCGCTGCTGATGGTCGCGTTCCCGCCGGGCCGCGAGCGCAACGTGGCGCTGGGCGTCTGGGGCGCCCTGGCGGGCATCGGCGGCACCCTCGGCGTGATCGCCGGCGGCGTGCTCGTGGACGGGCTCGGCTGGGAGTGGATCTTCCTCGTCAACCTGCCGATCGGGCTGGCGGTGCTCGTCGCGGCACCGCTGCGGATCAGCGAGAGCCGGGGCGCGATGGAGCGTCGCTCGTTCGACGTCGCGGGGGCCGCGCTGAGCACCGCCGGCGTGCTGGCGATCGCCTACGGCGTGATCCGCAGCGAGTCGGCGGGCTGGGGCTCGGCCGAGGTGCTCGCGCTGATGCTCGGCGGCGTCGCGCTGCTGGGGGCGTTCGTCGCGGTCGAGCGACGGACCGCCGCGCCGCTGATCCCGATGCGGCTCTTCCGCTCCCGCGGACTGAGCGTGTCGAGCCTGTCGCTGGCGCTGAACGGCAGCGCGTTCCTGGGGATGTTCTTCCTGACCGCGCTCTACCTGCAGAACGTCCGCGGCGCCTCCGCGGTCGAGGCCGGCCTGCAGTTCGTCCCGATGGGGATCGCGGCGATCGCGGCGGCGATCCTCGCCGGGCAGCTGGTGACGCGGCTCGGCACCCGACCGGTCTTCGCGGCGGGCGCGATCCTCAGCGGGATCGGACTGCTGTTGCTCGCCCGGGCCGGCGTCGACGGTGCCTACGCCAGCGACGTGATGCCGGGCCTGGTGGTCTTCGGCTTCGGCATGAGCCTGGTCGGCGTGCCCAACCAGATCGCCGCGATCATGGACGTCGATCCGGCGGACGCCGGCTCCGCCTCGGGCGTGATCACGGCCGCCTTCCAGATCGGCGGCGCGCTGGGGCTGGCGGTGATCACCACGCTCGCCAACTCGCGGGTCGGCGACGCGCTCGCGTCGGGAGCCCCGCAGGCCGTGGCGCTGACCGACGGCTTCCACCGCGGCCTGGCCGCCGCAGCGGTTCTGGCGGCCGTGAACGTCGCCCTGGCCCTGACGCTCGCCCCGTCGCGCAAGCCGGACGAGGCCCAGCTGACCGAGGCGCTGGCCAGCGCCTGAGCGCCCCAGCCCCCCGCCCCCCGCCCCCCGCAAGCTGATGCGGATCGCGCCGGCCAGGCGGGCGAAAGCCGCATCGGCCGGCGGGGTCAGGGGCTGTCGTCCAGGTCGAACCCCAGGTCGAGCTGCTCCTCATGCTCGTCCGGGTCGGCCTGGTACTTGCGGCGCGCGGCCTTCTTCCAGTGGCGGATCAGCTCGCGCGACGTCGCGGTCCGCCACGAGATCCCGCGGCAGATCGGCTCGACCCGCACGTCGCCCCGCGGATCGGTGCCGATCACCAGCGCCATGAAGCGGCGCCCCTTCTTGTCCACCTCGACGATGTCCCCGGGCTCGATCGGCGCGCGACGCACGGACCGAGGGTAGTTCATCCTCCCCACCCGCCCGCCCGCGCTGATGCGGGTTCTGCCGACCAGACCGACGCGATCCGCATCAGCCGGGGTGGGGTGGGGCGGCGCGCGCCGGGTGATGCGGGTTTGGCCGATCGGGGCGGTGCTATCCGCATCAGCTGGGGGTTGGCGGGGCGTGACCCCGCCGGTCGTCGGGCCCCCGGTCGTCTGGTTCGCCGAACCGGCCGCCGATTTCCCGCAGGGCGGCCGCTACGGTTGCCTGCGATGCCTGAGGTGCTCATGCCGCGGTTGTCCGACTCGATGGAGGAGGGCACGATCGTCGCCTGGCTCGTCGACGACGGCGCGGTGGTCCACCAGGGCGACGAGATCGTCGAGATCGAGAGCGACAAGGCGACCCTGGCCTACCCGGCCGAGGCCAGCGGAGTCCTGCGGATCGCCGTCGCCACGGGCACGGCCGCGGCCCCCGGAACGCAGATCGCCCGGATCGACGAGGACGGCACCGCGACGGTCGCCGTCGGCGTCACCACGAACGGCGCCGGCGCCCAGGCCACGGGGGGCGAGCGGGTCGACGCGAACGGCAACGGCACCCGGGCCGCGACGGCCACGGACCGCGACCGGGTCGACGCAGCCGCCACCGGCGACGATGGTCCCGCGACGACCGTGACCGA
>CAZFIQ010000089.1:0-8118 GCA_964519185.1 uncultured Patulibacter sp. | reverse complement strand
CGTGACCGAACCGACCGCGACCGCCGGTGGCGCCGCGGCCGCCTCGCCCCGTGCGACCGGCGGCGAACGACCGGCCGGAGAGGCGACGACGCCCGCCCGCACCGCAGCCTCATCGGCCCCTACCGGGGTGCGCTTCCGCGAGCCGTCGCGGATCGAGCGGCTGGTGACCAAGCGGATGGTCCAGAGTCGGACCGAGATCCCGGACTTCGCCGTCACCGTCGAGATCGACATGAGCGCCGCGCTCGCGCTGCGGGCGGACATCAAGCGGGTCGGCGGCAAGCGCACGCCGTCGGTCAACGACCTGATCGTCAAGGCCTGCGCGATGACGCTGCGCGACCACCCGCGGGTCAACAGCGCCTGGGTCGACGACCAGGTCGCCGAGCACGACCACGTCAATGTCGGCGTGGCGGTGGCGACCGACGACGAGCAGCTCGTCGTCCCGGTGATCGCGGACGCCGACCTGCTGTCGCTCGGGGCGCTCGCCGAGCGCTCGCGCGACCTGACCAAGCGCGCACGCAGCGGCGGGATCACCCCGGCCGAGCTGTCGGGCGGGACGTTCACCGTGAGCAACCTGGGGATGCTCGGCGTCGCCCACTTCAGCGCGATCATCACGCCGGGCCAGGGCGCGATCCTGGCGGTCGGGTCGACCGTCACCAAGTTCGTCCCGGTCGACGACCAGCCGGTCGCGCGACCGGTGCTGACCGCGACGCTCTGCAGCGACCACCGCGTGATCTACGGCGCGCACGCCGCGGCGTTCCTCGACCGCCTGCGGACGTACCTGGAGCACCCGGGCAGCCTGGCGCTGTAGCCGGGGGCCGCGCGGATCGCGGTCTCGGGCGGGCGCGGGAGCGAGTGCGCGGGAGGCGCGCCGCCAGCCGCACCGATCGCGGACTCACGGCCGGGCGCCGCGAGCGCGCGATCCGGGCGGCCCGGCCGCGGAGCGATCGCCCCGGCCGCGGCTCCGCGAGCCGCCCGCCGCCCCGGACGACCTGCGATCCTCGAGAGACCACGCAGTGTCCGGCGCCGGATGCCCGCCCGGCCCGCCGCCCACCCGTCCCGGAGAGGTTCCCCGTGTCCCAGTCGACCAGCGTCGCCGCCCACCTGTCGCCCGAGATCTCCGTCGAGGAGGGGACCAAGCGCGGTACCACGACCGCCCGGATCCCGACGAAGACGCAGACCGCGATCGCGCGGCGGATGTCCGAGGTCCGGGCCACGGTGCCGACCTGGACCGCCGCGGTCGACGTCGACGTCGAGGTCGTCGCCGGCGCGCTGGCCGGCGACGTCCGGCTGGTCGACGCGGTGATCCGTGCGACCGGGATCGCCCTGGTCGAGCACCCGCGGGTCAACGGCACCTGGCGCGACGGCAAGATCGAGGTCTGGGCCCAGCCGAACGTGGCGCTGGCGGTCGACTTCGACGGCGAGGCGATCGCGCTGCCGACGATCCGCGACGCCGGCAACCACGCGCTGACCGCGATCGCCGCGCAGCGCGGCGAGCTGGAGGCCAAGGTCCGCGACAACGGGCTCCGCGCCCCGGACACCGCGGGCGCGACCTTCGCGTTGATCGACGGCGGCGCGGACGGCGCCGACCGCTTCGACGCGATCATGCCGCCCGGGATCGGCGCGGCGCTGACGATCGGGGCGCCGGGGCGCCGGCCGTGGGTGCTCGACGACCAGATCGTCCCGCGGACCGTGGTGACCCTGACCCTGACCGCTGACCACCGCGCGATCTACCCGTCACACGGCGGGCCGTTCCTGCGGACGCTCGCGCGACTGCTGCAGGACCCGGCGCAGCTCCTCGGCGCGTAGCGGGACCGCTCCCCGGAGGCTCTCAGGTCCTCAATCGACGGACTCGGGCGGCGCCTTCAGCGGGCTCGGGCCGGCGACGCCCGAGGTCCCGCCGGCGCGGTCGTTGGGGCGGGTGTCCCTGTCGCGGCGGGCGCGGTTCTTGATCCGGTTGGGGCGGACCACCACGCACCAGGCGCGGGTCGGGCGGTCGTGCGGGAAGCAGACCCGGTAGACGTTGGTCGACCAGCGCCGCACGTCGTACTGGTCCTTGCGCGCGGCGATCTCCGCCGGGGCGTGCCGCTGGACGAACCGCTGGCCCTCGCGGATCACCGCCTCCATCTTGGCCCGCTGCTCGGTGATCGCCGGCCGGTGGATGATCCCCGCCACCGCCACGCCCGCGACGCCGACCGCCATCAGGTAGACCGCCGCCCGGTCGGCCGCGACCACCCGCGGCAACGACGGGTCGCGCCGCCGCAGCGCCCAGGCGCCGCCGACCGAGCCCACCAGCACCAGCACCAGGTTGAGCGCGAGCGCCGCGACGACCGCCCTTCCGAGCGCCGTGCCGTTGCCGCTGACCGGCAGCAGGATCAGCAGCAGGACGTCGACCGCGACCGCCAGGACGAACCCGACCTTGGCCGACTCCCCCCGCATCCGCCAGCGGAGGCGAGACCACCACAGCGACGGCTCGCCGCCGTCGGCAGGTCGTGAGGTCGCCATCCGCCCAGGGTACGCGGCGCGATCCGGCGGCGCGCGGGACGTCACCGGATCGCGCCCCGCTCGCGACCGCGCTCGCCCTGGCCCTCGCGGCCGCACTCGCGCTCTCACTCGTCCTCGCGCCTGCACGCGCGCCCGCCCCCGCGCCCGCGGCCGCTACCCCACTGACGCCGCTGCATGCGCCGCCGGCCGCGGCCTTCGACTACCGTTCAGCTGTGGGTTCCCCCGGCCGACCGAACGATCCTCCGCACCGGCGCCGGCCGGTCGGCTCCGATCCGGACGACTGGGACTGGGGCGACGAGGACGCCTGGGACGGCCCCTCCCGGCCGGACCGCCCCGCGCCGCCGCGCGAGCCGGAGCCGGTCGCCGCCCGGCCACGCCCCGCCGGCCCCGGCGGGTCCGGCCCCCGCCGCCCCCACGGCCCCGACCGTCCGAGCGGCCCCCCGGGCCCGCCGCCGCCCGACGATCGCCGGACCGCGGCCCTGCGCCGCCGCCGGATCCTGCTCGGCGCCGGCGCCCTGGTCGGCCTGCTGGTGGCGATCCTCGTCGCCTCCTCGATCGCCTCCGGTGGGGACGGCGACGACCAGCGGACCGCGTCGGTGCCGCTGCTCGGCGACGCGATGAACGTCGCCGCCACGACCTCCGCCGACCACCTCCAGCGGATCGCCGCGGTCCAGCGGTTCGCCGCGCTGGGAGAGCCGGTCTACTGCGGGGCCGGCAAGAAGCCGTGGGTCGCCCTGACCTACGACGACGGACCGGGCGAGCTGTCGCCGAAGTTCATGGCGCTGCTGTCCAAGGAGCGGATCCCCGTCACGGTGTTCCGGGTCGGCCGGGTCGTCCCCGGCAACGAGCGGTACGTCGAGGCCCAGCGCAACCTCGGCTGGGAGAGCGGCACGCACACCCAGAACCACCCCGACCTGACCACGCTCGGCGCGGACGGCCAGCGGCGCGAGATCGTCGCCGGCAACGACGCCAGCCAGAAGGTCCTGGGCCGTCGCCCCGACCTGTTCCGCCCGCCGTACCAGGCGCACAACGCGACCACCGACAAGATCATCAAGGACCTCGGCATGGTCCAGGTGCTGTGGAACGTCGACACCCAGGACTCGCTGGGTCCGACGACCGCCGCCAAGGTCGCGCAGAACGCGATCGACGGGCTCAAGCCGGGGTCGATCATCCTGATGCACGAGATCAAGGGCACGACCTACGAGGCGATGCCCGCGATCATCAAGGCGATGCGCGAGCGCGACCTGGAGCCGGTCACGGTCTCCCAGATGCTGGCCGGCGATCCGCCGTCGGAGCAGCAGCTCAAGGACGGCTACGCCGGGTGCCTGACCCGCGAGGCCGCCGGCCCCGGGGAGGAGAACCGCCCGGGCGAGGTCCCGACCACGGAGGGAACATGAGCGACCGCGAGCATCGGCACGGAACGCCCGCGGTCGAAGGCGGCCCGCTGGCCGTCGCCTGGCTCGGCGAAGTCCCCTACGCGGAGACGCTGGACTTCCAGCACCGCCTGCGCGAGGCGCGGGTCGCCGACCAGATCGGCGACACGCTGCTGCTGCTGGAGCACTCGCCCGTCTATACCCGCGGCCGGCGCTCGACGCCGGAGGAGCTGCCGTTCGGCGAGGCCTGGTACGCCGAGCGCGGGATCGCGATCGTCGACGTCCGCCGCGGCGGCAAGGTGACCTACCACGGCCCCGGCCAGCTGGTGGCGTACCTGATCCTGCGAACCCCCGACGTGCTCTGGATCGTCCGGGCGCTCGAGCGGGCGATGCTCGCCGTGGCGGCGGAGCACGGCATCGAGGCCCGCGGGCGCAACGCCGAGGGGATCGAGTTCACCGGGGCCTGGGTCGAGACCCGCAAGCTCGGATCGATCGGCCTGCACCTGTCGCGCCAGGTCACCACCCACGGGGTCGGCCTGAACGTGATCACCGACCTGGAGCCGTTCGGCTGGGTCGTGCCGTGCGGGCTGACCGACCCGATGACCTCGCTGGCGCGCGAGTCCGGTGCGCCGGACCTGGGCAGCGACCCCACGCTCGACGGCGAGCCGATCATGCGCCGGGTCGCCGACCAGTTCGCCGCGGCCCTGGCACGCGAGCTCGAGGTGGAGACCGTCGCGGCCGACGTGCCGACGCTGCGGGCGGTCGCCGCGGCCGCCCCGGAGCCGCGGGGCCGTGCGGCGACGCCCCCGCGTCCGGCGGCGGAGCGTCCGGGCGGAGCGACCGCCGTCCGCCTCGGTCGGACGCCCGATCTGGCGACTCCGCCAACGGAACCGCCAGCGGCCGACGAGCTTGGATCGGCCAACCGATAGGCTGCTTGTCGTGTCCGAGGCACCGTCCAAGGCCCTTCCGATCCGCCAGACGCGCTCGCGCGCCAAGCCGGGCGGCGCGGACGTCAGCAAGGTCCTGGGGACCCAGACCATCCCCTACCGCGACCGCAAGCCGGCGTGGTTCAAGGTGCCGGCGCCGGGCTCCCCGAAGTACCGGGAGCTCAACGAGACGATCAAGGCCAACAACCTCAACACGGTCTGCCAGGAAGCGGCCTGCCCGAACATCGGGGAGTGCTGGGAGCGCGGCACCGCGACCTTCATGATCCTGGGCGACACGTGCACCCGCCGCTGCGGGTTCTGCCACGTGATGACCGGGACGCCGACCTGGAACGACCCGCTGGAGCCCGCCCGCGTGGCCCGCTCGATCGCCCTGATGGGGCTGCGCCACGCGGTCGTCACGTCGGTCGACCGCGACGACCTGCCCGACTACGGGTCGCGGATCTGGGCGGCGACGATCAACCAGATCCGGCGGCAGTCGCCGACGACCAAGATCGAGACGCTGACCCCGGACTTCCGCGGCGAGGAGATGCCGCTGGCGACGGTGATCAACGCCGGTCCGGACGTCTTCAACCACAACGTCGAGGTCGTCCCCCGGCTGTACCAGGTGGCCCGCCGCGGATCGACCTTCGAGCGCTCGTGCCGGGTGCTGCGCAACGCCAAGGCGATGGGCGGGGACAGCCTGTCGACCAAGTCGGGAATGATGGTCGGGCTCGGCGAGACCTTCGCCGAGGTCGTCGACGCGATGAAGTACCTGCGCGAGGTCGACGTCCAGATCCTCACGATCGGCCAGTACCTGCGGCCGACCGAGAACCACCTGCCGGTGGTCCGCTACTGGCACCCCGACGAGTTCGACGAGCTGGCCGACATCGGGATGAACGAGCTGGGCTTCGACCACGTCGCCGCGGGCCCGCTGGTGCGCTCGTCGTACCACGCCGACGAGCACGTCAAGCAGGACCAGCCGGGGATCGGCCCGATGGCCGCCGCCGGACCGGCGATCGCCGTCAGCTCCGGCGCGTAGGAGCCGCTCCCGCACCGACGGGCGGGGCGGCAGCCTACCGCGGCCTCACGATCGCCGTCGCGATTCGCCCGTCTTGCCGCTCCCGCGACGCCGCCGCGGCCGCTGGTCCACATCGACAGCCGGCGGCGCGGCGACGCCGGAGGGGCTCAGAGGTCCGGGTAGCGCACCACCTCGGCCGCCGCGCCGGGGTGCGTCACCGCGCCGTCGCGCAGCGACGAGACCAGCCGCTGGTACTTCTGCCGCACGGGCTCGGCCGCCCGCGCCGCCGGGCCGTCGCCGCTGCCCGTCGGCGTCCCGTCGAGGACGCCCTGCTGCGGATCGATCAGCACGCCATCGCCGTCGCGCAGGCGGCCGATCGGCCCGACGACCGCGGCCTCCGGTCCGACCGCGCAGACCACGGTCACCCCGGCCAGCGACGCGAGCAGCCCGTCGGTCACGATCGTCGCGTCGGCGGGACGGTCGAGGGTCGCGAGCTGCTCCGCCGCCGCCACCATCCGTCGCGCGCCGGGCGTCCCGACCGGACCCTGGCCGCGGATCACGACGACGGTCTCGGCCGGCCAGTCGTCCGCCAGCGCGGCGACCGCCTGCTCCGGGCCGGCGAAGGTCAGGCAGTGGCCACAGACCGGCGCGTCGCGCGCGCCGGCGACGATCGCACCCTCAGGGGCGATCGCGCCCGTCACCCAGCGCAGTGCCGGGCCGCCGGCGGCCGTGACCAGATCGGCCAGGTCGAGCGCGACCCCGACCTCCGACGCGAGCGCGACCAGGTGGACCAGCAGGGCCGGGCCGCCGCCGGCCTCCAGCCCGACCCGGGCCGCCGCGATCAGCGCGTCGCGGTCGATCCGCGACCGCGGCGCGACCCCCGCGACGACCTCCCCGCAGACGAGCCGTCCTGCCGCGGCGGCCGCGGCCTCCGGCTCGTCTCCCCGCTCGACCAGGCCGAGCGACTCCAGCGCCCGCGCCAGCGCGTGGGCGTCGGGCGTGCTGCCGAAGCGCGTGCCCAGCAGCGGCACGATCCGCCCGGGCACGTCCAGGCGGCAGATCGCCAGCGCCTGCCCGGCGATCGCCGCCTCGCTGGCGGCGACCCCGACCAGTCCGTCCTGCGAGTGCCCGCGCACCGTCAGCTCGACCGAGTCGGCGATCAGCTCGCGGCCCAGGAACCCGGGATCGCGACCCTCGGCGTCGTCCGCGATCGTCGCGAACTTGCGCGGCAGGCCGCCGGCGGCCCACACCCCGCCCTCGACCCAGCCGGCCAGCTCCAGCGGCAGCGCGGCACTGCGGGCGTCGCTGTGCCACGACGAGACCACGCCCACGACCGGACGAGCGATGCTCTCCGACCCGACCCCCATCGCGTGGAAGAAGATCCGGTTCAGCGCCGTGCTCAGGCCCTCGGTCACGTGGCGGCTGGGCAGCCCCAGCGCCTGCTTGTCGACCGCGCTCACCGGTGCGCCTCCCCGTGCGTGACCGCGCCGTAGCGGGCGGCCTCGACCAGTCGGCCGTACTTCCACAGCGCTCCCGACTCGTAGAGCGTCGACCGCGGCGACCAGTCGCGTCGCCGCTCCTCCATGGTCGCCTCCGGCAGCTCGACGTCGAGCAGGCCGTGGTCGGCGTCGATCCGGATCGGATCGCCGTCGCGGACCAGCGCGATCGGCCCGCCGACGTAGGCCTCCGGCCCGACGTGGCCGACGCAGAGGCCGCGGGTCCCGCCGGAGAACCGGCCGTCGGTGATCAGCGCGACCTTGTCGCCCATCCCCTGGCCGTAGAGGATCGCGGTCGTCTGCAGCATCTCGCGCATTCCCGGACCGCCGCGCGGTCCCTCGTTGCGGATCACCAGCACGTCGCCCTCCCGGTAGTCGCGTGCCAGCACCGCGTCGCGGCACTCGGACTCGCTCTCGAAGACCCGTGCCGGACCGCGGAAGCTGCGGGTCGCGGTGCCGCCGACCTTGACGACCGCCCCGTCCGGGGCCAGGCTGCCGCGGAGCATCGCCAGTCCGCCGGTTGGCGAGATCGGCGCGGCGACCGGCCGCACCACCTCCTGGTCGGCCGGGAACGTCACGTCGGCGTGGTTCTCCGCGATCGTCCGGCCGGTGACCGTCAGGCAGTCGCCGTGCAGCAGGCCCGCGTCGAGCAGCGCCTTGACCACCACCGGGATCCCGCCGATCTCGTACAGGTCGATCGCGACCCGGGTGCCGGCGGGCTGCAGGTCGGTCAGGTGCGGGGTGCGCCGGAAGACCTCGCCGACGTCGAAGGCGTCGAAGCGGATCCCGCACTCGTGGGCGAT
>CAZFIQ010000088.1:2877-10619 GCA_964519185.1 uncultured Patulibacter sp. | reverse complement strand
GCACGCCGGCGCCACCGCGTCGAGGACGCGACGACAGGGCCCGGCGCCGAGTCCGTCGCCCCCGGCCGCTCGGCGGCCGAGACCGCGGCGGACGCCGTCACCGTGCACTGTCGTCGCGTCCTCGACGCGGTGGCGCCGGCGTGCGTGGCGGTCAAGCTGCAGAGCGCGTCGTTCGAGCGCCTCGGCGCCGCCGGGATCGCGTCGCGCGACCTCGTCGCCGAGCACGCCCGCGAGCTCGGGCTGCTGGTGATCCTCGACGCCAAGCGCGGCGACATCGACGTCTCGGCCGCGGCCTACGCCGACGCGGCCTTCGGCGGCATCGACACGCCCTGGGGCCCCGTTCCCGGTGCGGGCGCCGACGCCGTCACCGTGGCCCCCTACATGGGCCGCGACAGCATCCGGCCGTTCGTCGCGGCGGGCGATCCCAGCGGCGGCGGGACCTTCGTGCTGGTGCGCACCTCCAACCCCGGTGCCGCCGACCTGCAGGAGCGCGGCGACGGCGACGGCGCCCCCTTCTGGGCGACGACCGCGCGGATGGTGGCGGAGCTCGGCGCCGAGGCCGCAGCCGACGACGACCCGCTGACCCCGGTCGGCGCGGTGGTCGGCGCGACCGCGCCCGAGCACCTGGAGCGCCTGCGGGCGCTGATGCCACGGACGCCCTTCCTGCTGCCCGGGGTGGGAGCCCAGGGCGGTCGGGTCGAGGACCTCGAAGCCGCCTTCCGGCCCGGCCCGGGGGCCGCGCTGATCACGGCCTCGCGCTCGATCGTCGGGGCGTTCGCCGCCGACGGGGGCGACCCCGCGGAGGCCGCCCGGCGGGCCGCGGAGCATCTGCGGGCCGCGGCGGCGGCGCGTGGTTGAACCCGTGCAGCGACCCGCGGAACGCCGTCGACGCCTATCCTGATCGTTGATGTCGTCGGGTTCCGTTGCTCGTATCCTCGCGCCTGGCGCGTTGCTCGCCATCCTGGTCGCGGTCTTCCTGATCGTCCAGAACGGCACCGAACCGGGCGGGGGCGAGCCGGCGGCGCAGACCACGCCGACGACGCGGACCACGTCGGCCGGCAAGGGTCGGCGGACCTACACCGTTCGGGCGGGCGACAACCTGTCGCAGATCGCGGAGCGCTACGGCCTGACGGTCGACGCGCTGCAGGAGCTCAACCCCGACGTCGACCCCCAGGCGATCCGGGCCGGCCAGCGGCTCCGCCTGCGTGACTGATCCGGGACCGAGCCGGCCCGCCGCTCGCCGTCGTCCGCCGCTCCGGCTGCGGGCGCTCGCGCTCGCGGTCCCGCTGCTGCTGGCGATCGTCGGCCCGGCGAGCGCCGGCGCGCAGCTTCCCGACGAGCCGCGGATCTCGGCGCCGGCCGCGCTGGCGATCGAGGTCACCACCGGCGACGTCGTCTTCGAGCGGCGCGCTAACGACCAGCGGTCGATCGCGTCGACCACCAAGCTGATGACGGCGCTGGTGGCGTTCGAGCGGGAGCCCGACCTGCAGAAGCGCTTCACCGTCCCGGCCTACGCCGGGGCGGCGGTCGAGTCGACGGCGGGGCTGCGGGCCGGCGACCGGATGACGATGCGCGACCTGCTGGCCGGGCTGCTGCTGCCGTCGGGGAACGACGCCGCCAACGCGATCGCGGTGGCCGTCGGGGGCAGCGTGCCGCGGTTCGTGCGGATGATGAACGACCGGGCCCGCGAGATGGGCATCCGGGCGCGCTTCCGCAACCCGATCGGACTCGACGCGAAGGGCCACCACGCCAGCCCCTCCGACCTGGTCAAGATCACCCTGCTGCTGCGCCAGCACGCCGAGTTCCGGCGGATCGTCCGATCGTCGTCGCTGCGGCTGACCTCGGCCGACCCGGAGATCACCGTCTCCAATCGCAACCGGCTGGTCAACACCGTCGACTGGGTCGACGGGGTCAAGACCGGTCACACCCAGCGCTCCGGATACGCCCTGGTCGGATCGGGACGGCGCAACGGGATCTCGGTGATCTCGGTGGTGCTCGGCACCGACTCCGAGGCGCAACGCGACGCCGACAGCCTGGCGCTGCTGCGCTACGCCGGGGCCAGCTACCAGCGCCGCACCGTGCTCAAGCGCGCGGCGACCGTCGACCGGCTGCCGCTGCGCTACCGCGACCAGACGGTGCGGATCGTCGCCGACGGGGCCGTCCGGCGCACCGTCCGCCGCGACGAGCAGGTCACGGTCCGGGTCGTCGGCCTGCCGGCCGACGTCGAGGGGCCGCTCGCGTCCGGAACGCGGCTGGGGACCGTCGAGGTCGTCCAGCGGGGCCGCGTCGTCGCCCGCGTACCGGCGGTCACCGCGAGCGACGTCGCCGCCGCGACGGTCTGGGACCGGCTCGACGAGAACCTCGCCAAGCGCAGCGTCCAGCTGCTGCTGGCGATCGCGCTCGTCTGCGCGGTCGCGCTGGTGGTCCTGGGCCTGCGTCGCCACCGCCGCCGGCCGCCCGTCGAGCGGGCCTCCGGCGCGGGCTGACCACGCGACGCGGCGGATCGTCCGGGGGAGTGCCGGGCGGGGCTCGGATCCCCTCGGCAGGGGGATACCCCGTAGGCTGCGAGGCGCGCGATGATCATCACGGTGACCCTGAACGCGGCGATCGACCGGTCTCTGGTCGTTCCCAACATCCGGTTGGGACACCGGCACCGGGCGGTCGAGCAGACGACGCTCGCCGGAGGCAAGGGGGTCAACGTCGCACGCACGCTGAAGACCCTCGGGCAGCCGGTGATCGCCACCGGCTTCGCCGGCGGGGCGACCGGCACGCGCGTGGTCGAGCAGCTGACGCGCGAGTCGATCCTCAACGACTTCGTGCGGATCGAGGACGAGTCGCGGACCAACACGGCGATCTTCGATCCGACGTCGGCGATCCAGACCGAGGTCAACGAGCGCGGGCCGCGCGTCAACGAGCGGGAGCTCGAGCTGTTCCAGGAGAAACTGCTCTACCTGGCCCGCGGCGCCGACGTGGTGGTGCTCGCCGGCTCGCTGCCGCGCAACGTGCCGGAGACGATCTACGCCGACCTGATCCACGAGCTGCACAAGCTCGACGTGCGGGTCTACGCCGACACCGACGGCGAGCCGTTCCGGCACGTCCTGAAGGCGGAGCCGGACGTCGTCACGCCGAACCAGCTGGAGGCGGAGGAGGTCGTCGGCCACGAGTTCGCCAGCGACGAGGACTGCGCCCACGCGATCCACGAGCTGATCGACCACGGCGTCCGCGAGGCGATCATGACCCTCCAGGACGGCTGCGTGGCCGGCGTCCGCGACGATCCGGCCAACGGCACCCCGGCCCCGCTGCGTCTGCTGCGGGCGCGGATCGGGGTGCGCGAGACGGTCGCCAGCATCGGCGCCGGCGACGCCTTCCTCGCCGGTCTGGTGGCGGCGCGCTACGAGCGCCGGCCGGAGGAGGAGGCGCTGCGCTCGGCGGTCGCCTGCGGCGCGGACGCGACCCAGCGGCTGGGCGCCGGCCTGGTCGACCCGCAGCAGGTCGAGCGGCTGATCCACGAGGTCGAGATCGAGCCGATCGAGCTGCCCGACGACGACGACTGATCGTCGTCGACGGCGCCCCGCGAGCGCGAGGGCGCCATCCACTCGACACGTCGGCGCCCGCTGCGCGATCCTTCCTGCAATGGAGATCGAGATCGGCCGCGGCAAGAAGGCCCGCCGCGCCTACGGCTTCGACGACATCACGATCGTGCCCTCGCGCCGGACGCGCAATCCGGACGAGGTCGACGTGTCGTGGAAGCTCGGGCCCTACCGGTTCGCCCTGCCGTTGGTCGCGTCGCCGATGGACGCCGCGGTCTCGCCGGCCACCGCGAAGGTGATCGGCCGCCTGGGCGGCCTGGCGATCCTCGACCTCGAGGGCGTCTGGACCCGCCACGAGGACGCCGAGGCGCAGCTGGCGCGGTTGGCCACGCTCTCCGGCGCGGAGGGCCTGGCGCGGCTCCGCGAGCTCTACGCGGCGCCGATCCGGCCCGAGCTGATCGCCGAGCGGATCCGCGAGATCAAGGCCGAGCCGGGCGTCGTCGTGGCCGGGGCGTTCACCCCGCAGCGGGTGCGCAAGTACTACGAGCACGCGCTCGAGGCCGGGCTCGACGTGCTGGCGATCCACACGACCGTGGTCAGCGCCGAGCACGTCGCCGAGAAGCCGGCGACCGACGACGAGCACGACGTCCTGAACCTCAAGGAGTTCATCGCCGAGGTCCCGATCCCGGTGGTCGTCGGCGGCTGCTCCAGCTACCACACAGGCCTCCACCTGATGCGGACCGGGGCCGCCGGCGTGCTGGTCGGCGTCGGCGCGGGGCGCGGATCGACGGTCCGCAACGTGCTCGGCATCGGCCTGCCGCAGGCGACGGCGATCGCCGACGTCGCCGGCGCACGCTCGACGCACGTGCTGGAGACCGGCGAGTACGTCCAGGTGATCGCCGACGGCGGCATGCGGACCGGCGGCGACCTGGCCAAGGCGATCGCCTGCGGCGCCGACGCGGTGATGCTCGGCGCCCCGCTCTCGCGCGCGACCGAGGCGCCCGGCGGCGGCTGGCACTGGACCCCGACCGCGGTCCACCGCGACCTGCCGCGCGGCAGCCGTGTCGAGGTCGGCGCGGCCGGCCCGCTGGAGGCGGTGCTGATGGGCCCGGCGCCGAACGGCGACGGCGCCACCAACCTGATCGGCGCCCTGCGTCGCTCGATGGCGACCTGCGGGTTCCTCGACCTGGCCGAGTTCAACCGGGCGGAGGTCGCGATCGCTCCGTCCGCCTACGACACCACCATCTGAGTCCGTGACCGAGCCCGTGACCGACGCCGCTACGCCCGTTCCCGTCAACCCGCTGCCCGTCGACCTGGCGGTCGACGAGGTGGTCGTGCTCGACTTCGGCGGCCAGTACAGCCAGCTGATCGCCCGGCGCGTGCGCGAGTGCGGGGTCTTCAGCGAGCTGCTGCCGCACCACGTCGGGGCCGACGAGGTCGCGCGCCGCAAGCCCAAGGGGATCATCCTCTCCGGCGGGCCCGCCTCGGTCTACTCGGAGGACGCGCCGCCGCTGGACCCGCAGCTGCTCCAGCTCGGGGTTCCGGTGCTGGGCATCTGCTACGGCATGCAGCTGCTGGCCAAGGAGCTCGGCGGGCGGGTCGAGTCGGCCGAGGTCGGCGAGTACGGACGCTCGCAGCTGACGGTGCTCGAGCCGGGACGGCTGCTCCGGGGACAGCCGGCCGAGCAGCCGGCCTGGATGAGTCACCGCGACACCGTCTTCACGCCGCCCGAGGGGGCGGTCGCGCTGGCGCGCTCGACGGCGTCGCCGGTGGCGGCGTTCGAGGCCGTCGACCGCGGGATCTACGGGATCCAGTACCACCCCGAGGTGATCCACACGCCCTACGGGCAGGACACGCTCAAGACCTTCCTCCGCGACGTCTGCGGCTGCGCGATGGACTGGTCGGCGGCCAACATCGCCGAGGAGCAGATCCGGCTGATCCGCGAGCAGGTCGGCGACGGCAAGGTGATCTGCGGCCTCTCCGGCGGCGTCGACAGCTCGGTCGCCGCGCTGCTCGTCCACCGGGCCGTGGGGGACCAGCTGACCTGCGTCTACGTCGACCACGGCCTGATGCGCAAGAACGAGACCGAGCAGGTCGAGAAGACCTTCGGCGAGCACTTCCACGTGCCGCTGGTGGTCGTCGACGCCAAGCAGCGGTTCCTCGAGCGGCTCAGGGGCGTGACCGAGCCGGAGGCCAAGCGCAAGGCGATCGGCGCCGAGTTCATCCGGATCTTCGAGGAGGAGGCGCTGAAGCTGGCGGTCGGCGCCGGGACGGAGCTGGAGGGCGCGGAGACCACGACCTACGGCGACGTCCACGCGGACGAGTCGGCGCCCGAGGGCGCGCGGTTCCTGGTCCAGGGGACCCTCTACTCGGACGTGATCGAGTCCGGCGGCGGCACCGGCGCGGCGACGATCAAGAGCCACCACAACGTCGGCGGCCTGCCGGACGACCTGACGTTCGAGCTGGTCGAGCCGCTGCGCGCGCCGTCGGCACCGAGATCGGCCTGCCGGAGCGGATGGTCTGGCGTCAGCCGTTCCCCGGCCCGGGGCTGGGGATCCGGATCGTCGGCGGCGAGATCACCCAGGCCAAGCTCGACACGCTCCGCGAGTGCGACGCGATCCTCCAGGAGGAGATCCGCGCGGCGGGCCTCTACCGCGAGCTCTGGCAGAGCTTCTGCGTGCTGCCGGAGGTCCGCACGGTCGGCGTCCAGGGCGACGAGCGGACCTACGGCTACGTCGTGGCGATCCGCGCGGTGACCTCCGACGACGCGATGACCGCCGACTGGGCGCGGCTGCCCTACGAGCTGCTCGACAAGGTCGCCGGGCGGATGGTCGGCGAGGTCCGCGAGGTCAACCGGGTCGTGCTGGACATCACCAGCAAGCCGCCCGGCACGATCGAGTGGGAATGATCGGCTGACGCGGCCGGCGGGCGAACGGGTGGCGGAGAACGATCCGGACCGGGCCCCGCGTGCCGTCGTCTACCTGCTCGGCGGCGGGCTGATCTTCGCGGCGGCGGTCGCCGACCTGCTGCCGCTGGCCCGCGTGCCGCTGGCCGCCGCGGCGACGCTGCTGGTCTGCGCCGCGATCTGCGGGCGCGGCGACGGTCCGTGGGGCGCGGGCGTGATCCTGCTGGCCGTCGGGCTCGGTGCCTGGGGAGCGGACTGGTCGGCGCTGCCGGCGGACCTGACGCCGACCCACGGCGCGATCGCCGGCCTGGCGGTCGGCGTGCTCGCCACGGTCGTCTGGCGTGCCCGCGGTGGGGTGGTCGGGGTGGCCGCGGCGACCGCCGTGGTCGTCGCGACGGTCGCGACGCTGGCCCTGCGCGACCAGGTCCCGGCGCTCGAACGCCCGCTGACGTGGGGGGTGCTGCTCGTTCTCGCCGGATCCGTCAACATGTTGCTCTGGGCGCGCGACCGCGAGGTTGCGCTGACCGGGCCGCGCGGATGACCCGTCCTCCGCTACCATGGCTCGCCGCTGCGCGTCCAATCCTGCCCGCGCACGATCCTGAGATTGACCGTGAAGACGTACGTCGCAAGTTCCGAGACCCGCGAGCGCTCCTGGTACGTGGTTGACGCCACGGGCCAGACCCTCGGTCGTCTCGCCACCCAGATCGCCGAGCAGCTGCGCGGCAAAGGCAAGCCGGAGTACACCCCGCACGTCGACACCGGCGACTTCGTGGTGGTCGTGAACGCGGAGAAGATCGCGGTCACGGGGAAGAAGCGGACGGAGAAGCTGTACCACCGGCACTCCGGCTTCCCGGGCGGCCTCTACACGCGCACCTTCGAGGAGCAGCTCGAGAAGCGGCCCGAGGAGATCATCCGCAAGGCCGTCAAGGGCATGATGCCCAAGAACCGGCTCGCGAAGAAGCAACTGACCAAGCTCAAGGTCTACGCCGGCCCCGAGCACCCGCATGTGGCCCAGAAGCCGCAGGCCCTGGAGATCAACGCCTGATGACCGACGACGCCACCACGCCCGACGAGACGCCCGAGGCGGAGCCGCAGGAGAACGCGGAGCCGACCCTCGAGGTCGCCGCCGAGGAGGCGCCGGCCGCTGAGGCCGCCGCGACTGAGGACGCGCCCGCCGCCGACGCCGCCGCGACTGAGGACGCGCCCGCCGCCGAGGCCGCTGCGGTCGCCGGGGAGTCCGCCGAGGACGACGAGGACGAGACGCCGCGCGTCAAGCCCGCGATCCCGGGGGCCGACCTCGAGGTCGA
>CAZFIQ010000088.1:0-2867 GCA_964519185.1 uncultured Patulibacter sp. | reverse complement strand
GGCTCGGCCGCGAGGGCTACGCGACGGTGATCAAGCTGATGGCCGCGAACGCGATCGAGCTGGCGCGGCGGGTCGAGGACACCGGCTACTTCGACATCGTGCTCGAGGGCAGCCACGACGCCGGCGAGAAGTCGGACGAGTTCGGCTACTACTACGAGGGCGACGGCGCCGAGGGCGACGGCTCCGGCGAGGCCGGCGAGGGCGACGACGCCAACGCCGACGGTCCGATCGCCGACGTCTCGATCGACCTGGCCGAGGGCGCGCGCTACATCGCCACCGGCAAGCGCAAGTCCGCGATCGCCCGCGTGATCCTGAAGCCCGGCTCCGGTGCCTACACGGTCAACGGCAAGGACCTCGACACGTACTTCCCGCGCGAGGCCCTGCGGCGCAACATCCGCCAGGCCCTCGAGGTCGTCGGCTACGACGAGCAGATCGACGTGGTCGTGCGGATCCAGGGCGGCGGCGTCAGCGCCCAGGCCGGCGCGCTCCGCCACGGCATCTCGCGTGCCCTGCTGGTCGCGCAGCCGAACCTGCGCGGCGAGCTGAAGAAGCGCGGCTTCCTGACGCGTGACGCGCGCGTCAAGGAGCGCAAGAAGGCCGGCCTCAAGAAGGCCCGTAAGCGCCCGCAGTTCAGCAAGCGCTAGGACCCGAATTCCATGGCATCACGGCTGTTCGGCACCGATGGGGTGCGCGGACCGGCCGGAGCGGTTCTCACGGCCGAGCTCGCACTGCGACTCGGCCGTGCTGCCGTTCTGGGGGGTATCGCGTCCGAGGACCCGGAGACGGGGGAGCCTCGCTCGCGGAGCGGCCGTCCCCGGGTGCTGATCGCGCGCGACACGCGTGAGTCCGGCCCGATGCTGGAAGCCGCGTTCGCAGCCGGGGCCGCGGCCTCCGGCGCGGACGTGCTGGTCGCGGGGGTGCTGCCGACGCCCGGCGCCGCGCTGCTGGTCCGGCGCCTGGGCTGCGACCTGGCCGCGGTGATCTCCGCGTCCCACAACCCGTTCGCCGACAACGGCATCAAGCTCTTCGGCCCGGACGGACGCAAGCTGCCCGACGCCGGCGAGCAGCGGGTCTCCGCGCTGGTCGAGGAGCTGCCGGACGCGCTGACCCGTGGCACCGAGATCGGCACGATCGGGCCGCTGCTCGGGGCGACCGAGGATCATCTGCGGGCGCTCGACGAGCGGTTCTCGGCCCTCGACCTGACCGGCCTGCGGGTCGCGCTCGACTGCGCGCACGGCGCCACCGTTGACGTCGCGGCCGAGGCGTTCCGTCGCCGCGGGGCCGAGGTCGTGGTGATCGGCGATCGCCCGGACGGTCGCAACATCAACGCCGACGTCGGCTCGACCCACCCCGAGGCGATCGCCCGGACGGTCGCCGAGGAGCGCTGCGCGATCGGCTTCGCCTTCGACGGCGACGGCGACCGGGTGCTCGCCGTCGACCACGAGGGGCGGGTCCACGACGGCGACGAGCTGCTCGCGCTGATCGCCGTCCACCTCAAGCGGACTGGCCGCCTGGTCGGCGGCGTCGCGGTGACCGTGATGTCCAACTACGGTTTCCACGCGGCGATGGAGGCCGCCGGCGTGCCGGTCGCGGTCACGCCGGTCGGCGACCGCCACGTGATGCAGGCGCTCGACGCCGAGGGCTGGAACCTCGGGGGCGAGCAGTCCGGCCACCTGATCGAGACCGGCTTCGTCCCGTCGGGCGACGGCGTGGCCGCGGCGCTGCTGACGGTGGAGGCGCTCGACGGCGCCCGCCTGGCCGACCGGCGGGCGATGGAGCGGCTGCCGCAGGTGCTGCGCAACGTCGCGGTGGACGACCGCGACGGGGCGATGGCCGACGAGGCGTTCCTGGCGGCGGTCGCCGCGGCTGACGCCGCGCTGGCGGGCCGCGGCCGGGTGCTGGTCCGGGCGTCGGGGACCGAGCAGCTGGTGCGGGTGATGGCCGAGGCACCGACCGAGGACGAGGCGCAGGCGGTCTGCGACGGTCTCGTCGCGCTGGTGCCCGGAGCCCGGCCGCCCGCTGCCGCCTAGGTCCTTCGCCCGCGCGCCGGTAGCATCGTGCCGATGCGCGAGGGCGTCGGGATCGACCTGCTGGAGATCGCCCGGCTGGAGCGGGCGCTGGCCCGCCGCCCCGGGCTGCGGGACCGCCTGTTCACCTCGGCGGAGCAGGCCGCGAGCGCCGGTCGCGGACGTCCGGCCCGCCACCTGGCGGCCCGCTTCTGCGTCAAGGAGGCGGTGACCAAGGCGCTGCGGATGGACGCCTTCCGGCCGCTCGAGGTGGAGGTCGTCGGCGCGGGCGGGCCGCCGACCGTCCGGCTGCGCGGGGCGACGGCAGCCCGGGCCGCGGAGCTGGGGGTGGAGGTCGCGATCTCGATGACCCACGAGCGGGAGGTCGCCAGCGCGGTGGCGTGGGCGACGGCGGCCGACGGCGACGGGCCGGCCGGTCGATGAGCGCGGGGCTGCCGGCGGGGCTCGATCCGCTCTACGACGCGGAGACGATGCGCGCGACCGACCGCTGGGCGATCGAGCGGGCCGGCATCCCCGGACCGGAGCTGATGGAAGCGGCCGGCGCGGCCCTCGCCGACGCCGTCGTCGCGGCCGTCCCCGACGGCCCGGTGGCGATCGTCTGCGGCGCCGGCAACAACGGCGGCGACGGCTACGTGGCGGCTCGCCGGCTGGCGGCGCTCGGACGACCGGTGCGGGTGCTCACGACGGTCCCCGGCGAGCGGCTGCGGGGCGACGCCGCGGAGGCCCGCGACCGCTGGGAGGGACCGACCGAGCCGTGGCCCGGCGCGGGGCTCGGCGACGCCGCGGTGATCGTCGACGCGATCCTCGGCACCGCCTCCCGCGGGGCTCCGCGGGCACCGG
>CAZFIQ010000087.1:0-10761 GCA_964519185.1 uncultured Patulibacter sp. | reverse complement strand
CTGGCCCTTGGCCTCGGCCGCCTGGCGGGCGACGATCGAGAGCACGCCGGCCAGCTGGTCGGGGCCCATCACCGACGCCAGCGCGTTGGGCCAGGCGAAGAGGAACCGCGGTCGGTACGCGCGGCCCGACATCGCGTAGTTCGCCGCGCCGTAGGAGGCGCCGATGATCACCCCCAGGTGCGGCACCGTCGAGTTGCTGATCGCGTTGAGGAACTGGGCGCCGTGCTTGATGATCCCGCCCTGCTCGTACTCGCGGCCGACCATGAAGCCGGTCGTGTTGTGGAGGAACAGCAGCGGGACGGACTTCTGGTTGGCGAGCTGGACGAACTGCGTCGCCTTCTGCGCCTCCTCGCTGAACAGCACGCCGCGGGCGTTGACGAGGATCCCGACCGGGTAGCCATGGATTTGGCCCCAGCCGGTCTGCAGCGCGGTTCCGTAGGCCGGCTTGAACGGGTCGAACCGCGAGTCGTCGAGGATCCGGTCGAGCACCAGCTGCGGGTCGAACGGCTGTCGCAGGTCCGCAGGCGCGACGGCGAGCAGCTCCTCCGGGTCCGCCCGCGGCGCCGCCGCGGCGGCCGGTGCCGGCGCTCCCCCGACGCCGGCCTTGCGCCAGTTCAGGGTCCGCACGACGTCGCGGGCGATCCGCAGGCCGTCGGCCTCGTCCTCGGCCAGGTAGTCGGCCAGGCCGGAGGTCCGGGCGTGCATCTCGGCGCCGCCCAGCTCCTCGTCGTCGGCGACCTCGCCGGTCGCCATCTTGACCAGCGGCGGGCCGCCGAGGAAGACCTTGGCCCGGTCGCGGACGAAGATCGTGTAGTCGCACATCGCCGGGACGTAGGCGCCGCCCGCGGTCGAGTTGCCGAAGACAACCGCGATCGTCGGCAGCCCGGCGGCGGAGGCGCGGGTCAGGTCGCGGAACATCTGCCCGCCGGGGATGAACAGGTCCAGCTGGGTCGGCAGGTCCGCGCCGCCCGACTCGACCAGGTGGATCTGCGGCAGCCGGTTCTCGTGGGCGATCTCGCCGGCCCGCAGGACCTTGCGGAGCGTGAAGGGGTTGGAAGCGCCACCGCGCACGGTCGGGTCGTGGGCGGTGATCACGCACTCGACGCCGGAGACGACCCCGATCCCGGTGACGACGCTGCCGCCGACGTGGAAGTCGCTGCCCCAGCCGATGTACGGCTGCAGCTCGAGGAACGGCGCGTCGCGGTCGAGCAGCAGGTCGACCCGCTCCCGCGCCAGCAGCTTGCCGCGCCGGTGGTGACGAGCGACCTTGTCCTCACCCCCGCCACCACGGACCCGGTCGAGGATCTGCTCCAGCTCGTCGAGCCGCTCGCGCATCGCAGCGGCGTTGCGTTCGTGCTCGGCGGGCAGCGGGACGGTGGCGGTCGGGGAGCTCACGCGGATGCGGTCCTGGGTTCGTGGGTCCGGGTGCGGGGCGGACGCGGCGACGTCGCCCGGCCGTGCGGCCGAGACTACGGGCGACACTCCGATCCCTCCTGTGGGTCTTCCACATTCGACGGGGAGATCGACCATGAACGCCACACCCGTTCGCGGGCGAACCCGGCGCTGCACGGCCACAGAGCGTGTCGCCCGCAGCGCGGTGCGCGCGCACGATGCTGCTCGCCCCACGGTGGTGCAGCCGGCGACGCGCTAGGCGCGCCCCGCGCTGCTCGGCCGCTACGTCCCGACGCCCTCGCGCAGCGTCAGCGCCGCGTGCAGCTCCGTACGACGGGCCGGCAGCGGGCGACCGATCGCGGCCTCGCACTGACGCAGCCGGTTGGCGACGGTGTTGACGTGGATGCCGAGCTGGGCGGCGGTCCGCCCGACGTGCTCGCCCTCGCGCAGATAGACCGCCAGGGTCTCGCGCAGGCGGACGGTACCCGGGTCGTCGCCGTGGAGGCCGGCCAGCTCGCGCCGCGCGAACTCCCGGCTCAGCTCCTGGTCGGCGGAGAGCAACGCCAGCACCGCCACGTCCGTCCACGCCGTCTCCGGCCGCGGCGTGACCGCCTGGACCGCCACCCGGCGGGCCGCCAGCGCCTGGCGATGGCTCGTCCGGAACCCGTCGACGCCCGCCGCCGGCTCCCCGTACGCCACCCGCACGCCGTCCTGGAATGCGGTCCCGGCCGGGGCCGCGACCCGCGGCGCCCGCCCCGCCCCGCACCAGCCCCACAGCACCCGGTGGCCGACCGGGACCAGCAGCGGCCGGCCGTCCCCCCGCTCCGCCGCGAACGCCTCGGCCGCCCGCCGCAGCCGCGGCGGCGCACCGGTCGCGTCGTGCTCCGGGCCCTGCCAGACCACGAACGCCAGGTGGGTGCCGCGCAGCTCGCGCCCGAGGATCCGGCTGGCCGCGTCGATCTCCGTGGGCTGGCCGTCGAGCAGGTCGCGCACGGTCTCCAGGCGACGCGACGCCGCACTCTGCGACCAGCGCTCGCGCTCCGCGTGGTACTCCTCGACGACCCGGCCGGCGACGGTGTCGATGAAGCGGAAGAAGGCGTCGCCGGTGCGGTCGCGGGCCGCCAGCCGGGCCGCCGGATCGGCGACGTGCGCGTCGAGCGTCCGCAGCCAAACGTCCCACATCACCGCGTGGCCGACGCGGTAGGTGCGGATCAGCAGCGACAGGTCGACGCCGCGGCGAACGAACATCCGGGCGTGCTCGAGCGCCTGCTCGGGGACGATCAGCGCACCCGGGTCGTCGCCGCGGGCGACGGTCCGCGCGAAGACCGCGATCAGCTCGCGGACCGCCGCTACCGACTGGCTGGTCACCGCGAAGGCCGTCGGCAGCTCGGGCATCCCCTGCTGGACCCGAGCCGCGGCCTCGCCGGCGAGCGATCCCGCATCGCGCTCGAGCGCCAGCGCGGCGGTGCGGACGATCTCGTCGGTCGCGACGGGCGGGACGGAGGCCATGCCCGATCCTACCCCGGCGTGCCGCAGCCCCCACATCCGCTGGGGGTCGAACTGTGGATGATCGCCACCCCCGGTCCCCCGTCTGCCGCCTAGGGTTCGGGGCGTGAGCGCCGACCACCCCGTGATCCTGACCTGCTCGATCTCGGGGTCGCTCGCTAACCGCGAGCAGTGCCCGGCGATCCCCTACACGCCCGCCGAGTACGCGGCCGAGGCGCGACGGATCGTCGACGAGGGCGGCGTGCACATCCACATCCACGCACGGTCCGAGGACGGCCGGCCGAGCTACGAGGTCGAGGACTTCGCGGCGATCCAGCGGGCGATCCGCGACGAGGTCGGCAACGCGGTGATCATCAACTTCTCGACCGGCACGATCGGCGTCTCGGTCGAGAAGCGGATCGCGTACCTGGAGGCCTGCCGGCCCGAGGTCGCCGCGCTGAACATGGGCTCGATGAACTACGCCAAGTACTCGGCGCGGCGCAAGGACTTCGTCTTCTCGACGGTCTTCCCCAACCCGTTCGACGAGATCGTCGCGTTCCTGCGGGCGATGAAGCGGCTGGGGATCAAGCCCGAGCACGAGTGCTTCGACGTCGGGCACGTCGGCAACCTGGCGCCGCTGATCGACATGGGCCTGCTCGACGGCCCGCTGCACGCCGACTTCGTGATGGGCGTGACCGGCGGGATCCCGCCGACCGCCCGCAACCTGGCGACGATGGCCGACAACCTGGCCGAGGTCGGCCGCGCGCTGCCCGTGCCCCCGGCGGCCGACGGCACCGCCCGCGAGCACCACTGGGGCCTGATCGGGATCTCGCGCGTGCAGTGGCCGCTGATCGGCGCGGCGCTCGCGCTCGGCGGATCGATCCGGGTCGGGCTGGAGGACAACTTCTACCTGCCGGACGGCGAGATGGCCCGCTCGAACGGCGACCTGATCGCCGCCGCCGCGCAGATGGTCTCGACGTCCGGCCGGCGTCTCGCGACGGTCGCCGAGGCGCGCGAGCTGCTCGGGGTGCCGCCGCGCTGAGCTCGGCCGCCCCGGACCCGCCCCGGGACTCCCGCCGACGCCGTCTCCGGCAGCCGGTAGCGTCCCCGCCGATGCCGACGCCCGACTTTGCGTTGCTGCGGGGCCTGTCCGGCGCGGACCGCAAGGAGCTGCTCGAACGGGCCCGGCGGCGCCGCTTCGCGGCCGGCGAGGTCGTCTTCCACGCCGGCGACCCCGGCGACGCGGTGCACCTGGTCGTCCGCGGGCGGTTCGCCGTCCGCCTGCGCACCGAGTTCGGCGACGTCGCGACGATCAACGTGCTCGGCCCCGGCGACGCCTTCGGGGAGCTCGCGCTGCTGACCCCGGACGCTCCGCGCAGCGCCACGCTCGCCGCGCTCGACGACGCCGAGACCTGGTGCGTCCACGCGATCGACTTCCGCCGGCTGCGGACCGTCCGCCCGCAGCTCGACGCGCTGCTGGTCGAGCTCCTGAGCGTGCGGGTCCGCGGCCTCTCGTCCCAGCTCGTCGACGCGCTCCACCTGCCGGCCGACCTGCGGGTCCGCCGTCGGCTGCTCGACGTCGTCGCGCTCTACGGGCCGGAGGACGCGGAGGTCACGGTGCCGCTGACGCAGGAGGAGCTGGCGAGCCTGGCCGGCACCTCCCGGGCGACCGTCAACCGGGTCCTGCGCGAGGAGCAGCAGCACGGCGCGGTCGAGCTGTCGCGGGGCCGGACGGTGGTCCGCGACGCGGAGGCGATCCGGCGCCGGGCGCACCCGTTCGGGGCGTGATCGGTCCGGGGCACGCCGCCGTCGCCGCCCCGACGCTCGGCGACGCCGGGGTGCGCCGATCCGGCCCGCGCGGTCAGCGGCGCCGGGTCGCCGGCGCCAGGTAGCTGCGTCCCGCGCGCACCGTCTTGCGGGTCTTCAGCCGGAACGCGTCGACGACGACCCGCCCCGAGCGGACGGTCACCAGCGTCCCCGGGCGCGGCTCGTGGCGGCAACGGTCGACGATCGTCCAGCGGGTCCCGCGCACGATCGCCGCGCCGTACTTGCCGCGGGTCTTGATCTTGCCGCGCGCGTCGACCGTCAGCCGCCGCCCGCGCTGCTGCTTGCGCTTCTTCGCCGGCTTCGTCGCCCGCGCCGTCGCCTTGCCCCCGCGACGCGCGGTCGATCCGCTGCGGCGCGCCGGCTTGGGGCAGTGCCGCAGCGGACCCGAGAGCACCAGCTCGCCCGGGTGCTGGCCGCCGTCGCGCTCGGCGGGCTGGCGGACGACGAAGCGCCCGCCGGACGCGACCACCGTCGCCGTCCGGCCGCCGCGGGTGGTGACGAACCGCAGCTCGACCCGTCCGTCGGTGGCGTCGACCTCCGTCCCCATCGGCACGTTCAGCGCCGACCCCGCGCGGACGAAGCTCCGGGCCCCGGGAACGCGGATCCGGACCCGTCCGCTGAGCGGCCCGGCGACGGCGGAGCGGCGCAGCTCCGGCGGCGGAACCGGAGCGGGAGGCGGCGGAAGCGGTGGGTCGGACGGGAAGACCGTGGGCGGCACCACGATCTCGCGCAGACGGTGGTTCTCGGTGTCGACGAGCACCGGGCCGCGGGGACCGACGGCGACGCCGCGCAGCAGCGAGACCCGGGCCGCCTGCGGGGGTCCACCGTCGCCGGCGTCACCGGCGACGCCGTCGCCCGCGAGCGTCGAGATGACGCCGCCGGGCGTCACCGCGCGCACCCGCGCGTGGGCCGTGTCGGCGATCAGCATCGTGCCGTCGGCGGCGAGCGCGACGCCCTCGGGACCGGCCAGGGTGGCCTGGGTAGCCGGACCGCCGTCGCCGAGCGGGAGGCCGATCGGGCCGGCGCCCGCGACCGTGCGGATCGTGCCGGTCGCGTCGACCTCGCGGATCCGGTCGTTGCCGCTGTCCGCGATCAGGAACCCGCCGTCCGGTCGGGGCGCCAGCGCCGACGGCGTGTCGAGCTGCGCGACGATCGCCGCGCCGCCGTCGCCGGAGTAGCCGCCGACCGTCGGGAACGCGATCCCGGCGACCCGGGTGGCGACGGTCGTGACCGGGTCGATCCGCAGCACGCGGTGGTTGCCGGTGTCGGCGACGAGGATCGCCCCGTCGGCCGCGACCGCCACTCCGCGCGGCGCGTTGAGCGACACGGCCAGCGCCGGCTGGCCGTCGCTGCCGAGGCCCTGGTTGCCGGTCCCGGCGAGCCGGCCGATCTTTCCGTCGGGCGTGACCGCGCGGACCACGTGGTTCGCCGTGTCGGCGATCACGATCCCCCCGTCCGGCAGCGCCGCGACGCCGCGTGGCCCGTTCAGTCGCACCGCCGGATCGGTCGCCTGCAGCCCGTCCCCCGCGTCGCCGCCGAGCGTCCCGCAGCACGGTCCGTTGCCGACCACCGTCGTGATCGTCCCGTCCGGTGCGATCCGGCGGATCCGGTGGTTGCCGGTGTCGGCGACGAGCAGCCCGCCGTCGCCCTGCGTCGCGGCGGCGGAGGGCGACGCCAGGGTCGCCGCGGTCGCCGGACCGCCGTCGCCGGTCCAGCCGAGGGCCCCGGTGCCGGCCAGGCCGCGCAGCTCGATCGCGGCGGCGCCGGCCGGTCCGATCGCCGCCAGCGCGATCAGCGCCAGGACGATCGCGCCGATCGCCCGAGCGGGACCCCGCGTACGGCCCGCGATTGGTGGTCGCTCGGTCATCGGTCGTCCGATCATCGCACGCGCGTACGCCGGTGCGCGACACTCCCCGACGTGAGTCGACCACGCGGATACCGCCTGCTGCGGGCGCTGGCGATCGGCGTGGTCGCGGCCCTGCTGGCCGCCGGGGCCGGCGCGACGGTGCTCACCGGACTCGAGCGGGACCTGGTCGACGCTCGCTTCCGGGTGCTCGCCCCGGAGCGCCCGAGCGCCGACGTGCTGGTGGTCGCGATCGACGAGGACGTGGTCGAGCAGCTCGGTTTCCCGTTCGACCGGCGGCTCCACGCGCAGGCGATCGACGCGCTGCTGGAGGCCGGAGCCCGCGGCGTCGTCTACGACGTCCAGTTCAGCGAGCCCTCCGACTCCCCCGCGTCCGATCGGGCGCTGCTGCGCGCCGCCGCCGATCCGCGCGTGGTGCTCGGCACCAGCGAGACCTTCGCGGACGGCGAGCCGGACGTGCTCGGCGGCGCGGACGCCCTGCGACGCTCGGGCGGCGACGTCGGGCAGGTGCTCTACCCGCTCGACGACGACGGGGTCTGGCGGCACTTCGACGGCGCCGTGCACGGCGTCCCGCACGTCGCGGTGCTCGCCGCCGACGGCTCGCCGGAGGTCCGTGGGCGCTGGATCGCCTACCCCGGGCCGCCGGGGACGATCCCCGAGCTGTCGTTCACCGACCTGCTCGACGGCCGCGTCGACCCGGCGACGGTCCGCGACCGGATCGTGGTCGTCGGCGTCACCGCCCCGGTCGCCCAGGACCTGCACCCGACCAGCGTCGGCGGCGGCCAGATGAGCGGCCCGGAGATCATCGCCTCCACGGTCCAGACCGTGCTCGACGGCGACCCGCTGCGCGATCCGGCCCCGGCCTGGCGCTGGGCGCTGCTGCTGGTCGCCGGGCTCGTGGCGCCGTTGGCCGCGGTCGCCGTCCGCCCGCTGCGGGGGATCGGCGTCGGCGTCGTCGCCGGGCTGCTCGGCGCGGGCGCGCTGCTGGTCGCCGGCTGGCTGCTGTTCCGGGCCGGCGTGATGCTGCCGCTCGCCGCCCCGCTGGCCGCGGTCCTGCTCGGCACCGTCGGCACCGTCACCGCGACCTACCGCGAGGAGGTCCGCGACCGCCGGCGACTGCGCCGGACGTTCGAGCGGTTCGTCGCGCCCGACGTGGCCGGGCAGCTGCTGAGCGACCACGACGACGGAGGGCTGCCGAGCCGCACGCTGCCCGCGACGATGGTCTTCTGCGACCTGCGCGGGTTCACCGGGCTGGCGGACGCGCTGCCGCCGGAGCGGGTCGTCGTGCTGCTCAACCGCTACCTGGCGATGGTCTCCGATGCGGTCTTCCGGCACGGCGGCACCGTCGTTTCGTTCCAGGGCGACGGGGTGCTGGCGGCGTTCGGCGTCCCGGTGCCCGCCGACGATCACGCGATCCGCGCCTGGGGCGCGATCCGCGTGATCGTCGACGAGGGCGTACCGGAGCTCGGCCGCTGGGCCCGGGACCACGGGTACGTCGGGGCCGAGGGGCTGCGCGTGGGGATCGGCGCCCACTCGGGCCTCGTGGTGTCGGGGCTCGTCGGCTCCGAGCGGCGGGTGGAGTACGCCGCAGTCGGGGCCACCACCAACGTGGCGGCCCGACTGCAGGCGCTGGGACGGGACCACCCGGGCACGGTCTTCCTGTCGGCCGAGACGGCGGCGCAGATCGGCGATCGACTGCCGCCGCTGCGCCGGCTCGGCCCGCTCGCACTGCGCGGTCGCGAGGACCCGATCGAGGTGCTCAGCGACGCGCACCCGGACCAGGGTCAGAACTTGGGCGAGCAGATCACGTAAGCGCGCAGCTGGCGGAGCACCCCGACGTCCTTGTTGCGCCCGGCGGCGTTCCAGCCGACGAACTCGCCGCCGGCCGTCATCGGGCGCGAGGTCGGCACCGTGACGTCGATCGTGACGGGCAGGACCGGGCCCGCGGCCGTCAGCCAGGAGGCGCCACCGGAGACGGCTCGCTCGCCGGGACCGCACTCGGCGGAAACGCTGCTAGCCGCGCCGTTACCGGCCGCCCCGGCGACGGCCGCGGCCGTCGCCGTGACCAGACGCGTCGCGCTCGCCGCGAAGTCCGACGCCGGGCGGCTGGCCAGGCGGTCGGCGTTGGTCGCGCTCGTCGCCTGGATTGCCGTGTTCGCCTGCTCGGCGGTGTCGGCGGTCGTCGCCTTGGTCGCGACCGCGGCCGTGTCGGCGGTGGTCGCCTTGTCGGCCGTCGTGGCCCGCCCGGCGGACGTCGCGCTGTCGGCGGTCCGGGCTCGCGGCACGGTGCCGAGCGACGACTCGCGGATCTGCCGGCCGGTCAGGCTGTCGTTCTTGACCTGGGTGCCGGTCAGCGTCCGGGTCTTGACCTTCTGGGCCGTGACCGAGCGGTTCTTGAGGTCCTTGCCGTCGAGCGTGACGGCGGCGTAGCTGGTGCCGCCGAGGGCGACGAACAGGGCGGTGCAGGAGATCACCGTCGCGGCGGACGGACGGCGGTCGAGCAGGTTGCGCATGGTGGTTCCTCCGTGGATGGCGGCGGAACCGGATCGTCCACCGCGTCGATGGAGCCACTCTGCCGCCGAGCGGCGGCGGCGTCTGTCACCGGCTGACGCGCGGAGTGTCGCCTTCGCGACACAACGACGACGGCCCTCCGCCGGGGGCTGCGGAGGGCCGTCGCGCTGGGACGTCTGTGGTGCGCCGGGCGCGCCGGCGCGGACTCAGCTGAGGACCGCGTCCATCCGGCGCTGGAGGATCTCGCCGAGGGCCTCGCGGACGGGACCGTCCTCGAAGCGGGTGACCAGCTCGGCCAGGAAGCCCTCGATCACCAGGCGCCGGGCCTGGTTCAGGCCAAGGCCGTGCGAGCGCAGGTAGAAGACCTGCTCCGGGTCGATCTGGGCGATCGCCGCGGCGTGGGTGCAGCGCACGTCGTTGGCGGCGATCTCCAGGCCGGGGATCGCATCGGCGTGCGCCTTGCGGCCGAGCAGCAGGTTGCGCGACTCCTGGAAGGCGTCGGTCTGCTGGCCCGCCTCGTCGACCTTGATCATGCCGCGCCAGACGGTCGACGACTTCTCGGCGACGATCCCGCGGAACGCCAGGTCCGACGTGGTGTGCGGCGCCATGTGCGTCTGCAGCGTGTCGAAGTCGAGGTGCTGCGTACCGTGGGTGGCGTAGCCGCCGGTGACCCGACCGTGGGCACCCTGGCCGTCGAGGCTGGTCTCCTGGAAGACCTTGCCCTTGGCCGACCCGAGGCCGAGCGTGATCCAGTCGATCCAGCCGTCGCGCTCGATCGTGGCCCGCTGGGCGCCGAAGATCCAGGTCTTCTCCGAGAGGTCCTGGACGTCGACGAACCGCAGCCGCGAGTTCTGCCCGACGTGGATCTCGACCACGCCGTTGACCAGCGCGTCGAGCTCCGGCGAGGTCGACACGGTCTGCGACCAGACCTCCGCCTCGGCGCCGTCCTCGACCACGATCAGCGTGCGCGGGGAGACGGTGCGGCCGGCCTGGTCCTGGATCAGCGTCAGCAGCACCGGCGCCTCGAGCCGCACGCCGCGCGGGACGTGGACGAAGAACCCGCCGGTCCAGTCGCGGTCGTTACGCGCCGTGAACGGCGTGCGCGCCGTCTCGATCTTGCCCAGGTACGGCTCGACCAGCTCGGGGTGCTGGGCGGCGGCGACCTCGAGCGGCAGCACGATCGCCTGCTTCGACCCGTCCCCGGACGGGATCGGCGGCTTGGCGTCGACGATCGCCTGGTCGACCTGCGTCAGGCGGATCGTGCCCTCGGGCAGGTGATCGAAGATCAGCTCGGCCGACTCGGCCACCGACGCGTCCCCGGCCGCGGCCTGCGGGTAGACGTCGAGGTCGAGCTCGGGGATCTCGGTGAACTCCCAGCCGGGGGTGCCCCGGAAGGTCGGCAGCGAGAGCGTGGGCAGCTCCTCGGCGGCGCCGCTGCGGAGCGCAGCGAGCCAGATCGGAGCAGGGGCGGCAAGGGTGGTCATGAGATATCCGAAGGGTCGTCGTCTGAGTGAAGAGTCGTGGTTCCTGGGAAGGACGCAGGGAGGGAGAGGCACGCACGTGCCTGACCGACCGAGGACGCCCCCAGGGGCCGCGAGGCGATCTCAGCCGATCGACCCCTCCATCTGGAGCTCGATCAGGCGGTTCATCTCGACCGCGTACTCCATCGGCAGCTCCTTGAC
>CAZFIQ010000086.1:0-10952 GCA_964519185.1 uncultured Patulibacter sp. | reverse complement strand
TCGATCCAGGGTGGCGCCTGGGAGTTCCACCCGCTGCTCGACGGCTCCGACGGCTCGATCTGCAACGTCTACCTGCCGATGGGCCTGACCGCGGAGAACGTCGCCAAGCAGTGGAACGTCAGCCGGGAGGCGCAGGACGCGTGGGCGGCGATCAGTCAGCAGCGGGCGGTCGCGGCCCGGGACGGCGGGCACTTCGACCGCGAGATCGTGCCGGTCACGCTGGCCGACGGCACCGTCGTCACCCAGGACGACGGTCCGCGCCCCGGCACGACGGTCGAGAAGCTGGCGGCGCTGAAGCCGGTCTTCGACCCCGAGAACGGCACCGTCACCGCCGGCAACGCCTGCCCGCTCAACGACGGCGCCGCGGCGACGCTGATCATGAGCGACGCCAAGGCCGAGAAGCTCGGCCTGACCCCGCGCGTCCGGATCATCGCCACCACGGTCGCCGCGATCCGCCCGGAGATCATGGGCGTCGGCCCGATCCCGGCGATCCAGCAGCTGCTCGCGCAGACCGGCCTGAAGATCGAGGACATCGACATCGTCGAGATCAACGAGGCGTTCGCCGCCCAGATCGTGCCGTGCAAAGAGGAGCTGGGGATCAGCGACGAGCAGCTCAACCCGTTCGGCGGCGCGATCGCCCTGGGGCACCCGTTCGGCATGACCGGCGCACGGATCATGACCACGCTGATCAACGGCCTGGAGACGACCGGCGGCCGCTACGGGATCGAGTCGATGTGCGTCGCGGGCGGCATGGGGATGGCGGCGCTGATCGAGCGCATCGGTTGAGGCGCGCGTAGACGCGGCGTATCTCGCGGGCGGGTGGGTCCCGGTCCTTATCGGCAGTACGGTTGTACTGCTCTCGCGGGCGGGTGGGAACGGCATCGATACCTACTTGGTCTACGCGCGCCTCATCCCGACGCGCTACGCGTGACGTTTGGACGCCGGGCCAACGGGGGTGACCTTGGTGCTGCGTAGGGTGGACCTATGCGCATCGGGATCCTGACCGCCGGCGGCGACTGCCCGGGACTCAACGCCGTGATCCGGGCCGCCGGCCGCAAGCTGATGAAGGAGGGGCACGAGCCGATCGGCCTGCTCCGGGGCTACCGCGGGTTGGCGTTCGGCGACCACCGGCCGCTCGACCACCCCGCGCTCTCGGGCATCCTGCCGCTTGGGGGCACGATCCTCTCGACCTCGAACTACGACCCGTTCCGCCACGACGACGGACCGGACCGGGTGCGGGCGGCGATGGCGGGCGGCACGCTCGACGGCGTGATCGCGATCGGCGGCGAGCACACGATGATGATCTCGCGCACGCTCCACGAGCGGCTCGGCCTGCCGGTGGTCGGGGTGCCCAAGACGATCGACAACGACATCGTCGGCACCGACCGGACCTTCGGCTTCGACACCGCGGTTCACATCGCCACGGAGGCGATCGACCGGCTGCACACTACTGCCGCATCGCACGATCGCGTGATGGTGGTCGAGTTGATGGGGCGGAACGCCGGCTGGATCGCCGTGACCGCCGGGATCGCGGGGGGCGCCGACGGGATCCTGGTGCCCGAGGTGGACGTCACCGTCGAGCAGGTGGCCGAGACGATCCGCCGCCGCCACGAGCGCGGCAAGGACTTCTCGATCATCGTCGTCTCGGAGGGGGCCCGGCTGGCGTTCGCCGACGGCCGCAGCCGCAAGGTCAAGGTCAACACCCGTACCGACGACTACGGCTACGAGCGGCTCGGCGGGATCGGCGTCGCGCTCGCCGAGGAGCTGGAGGCGGCCACCGGCTACGAGACCCGGACGGTCGTGCTGGGCCACATCCAGCGGGGTGGTACGCCGACGGCGACCGACAGGGTGCTGGCGACCCGCTACGGCGTCGCGGCGGCCGAGGCGGCGCTGGCCGGCGACGTCGGCACGATGGTGGCCCTGCGCGGCACGGAGATCGAGCGGATCCCGCTGGCCGAGGTCGAGGGCGTGAAGACCGTCGACCTGGACCTGCTGCGGTTGGCGCAGACGTTCTTCTAGACGCCGGTCGGGCTCGCGGGTTCGTCGCTGCACGCCCGTGGGCCGGGCGGCGTGCGGCGCCTGGGCCGGGCCGGCCGCGACACACCCACGGGCCGGACAGAACGCGATGCGCTGAGTGGGCCGGCGACTGCACGCCCGGGCGCCGTGCAGCGCACGGCGCGGTATCGGTTGCGCAAGCGTCGCGCGGGGAGCACGGACGACGGCCCCCGACCGGCGACCCTGCGACGATCCCGCCGATGAGGATCGTCACCGTCGTCGGCAACCGTCCGCAGTTCGTCAAGGCCGCGGCGGTCTCGCGACCCCTGCGCGCGCGTCACGACGAGCGGCTGATCCACACCGGCCAGCACTACGACGACGCGCTCTCGGCGGTCTTCTTCCGCGAGCTCGACCTGCCGCGGCCCGACCACGAGCTGCGCCTGGGCGGCGGCAGCAACATCGCGCAGACCGGCCGGATGCTGATCGAGCTGGAGCGGCTGATCGAGCAGGAGCGGGCGGCCGGCGCCGTCGACGCGGTGCTGGTCTACGGGGACACCAACACGACGCTGGCGGCGACGCTGGTCGCCGCCGACCTGGCGATCCCGGTGGTCCACGTGGAGGCCGGGATGCGCTCGTTCGACCAGCGGATGCCGGAGGAGCGCAACCGGGTGGTCTGCGACCACCTGTCGCGGCTGCTGCTGACGCCGACGCCGACCGCGACCGCGAACCTGGCCGGCGAGGGGCTGGCCGCGGGCGTCCGCGAGGTCGGTGACGTGATGACCGACGTCACGCTGCACGTCCACCCGCGCGCCCGCGAGCGGGCGGCGTCGTGGCTGCCGGACCAGGGGCTGACGGCCGGCGGCTACCGGCTGGCGACCGCGCACCGGGCCGGCAACGTCGACACGCCCGAGCGGCTGGCGCGGCTGGTCGCGACGCTGATCGCGGTGGCCTCGCCGGAGCGGCCGCTGGTGCTGCCGCTGCACCCGCGGACGGCGGCGCGGCTGGCGGCGTTCGGGCTCGACGCGGATCTGCGGGGTGCGGCGGGCGTGCGGCTGGTCGACCCGGTCGGGCCGCTCGACTTCGCGACCCTGCTGGTCGGCGCGTCGGCGGTCGTGACCGACTCCGGCGGGGTCCAGAAGGAGGCGTACCTGGCCGGCGTGCCGTGCGTCACCCTGCGGGATACGACCGAGTGGACCGAGACGGTCGACGCCGGCTGGAACGCGCTGGTCGACCTGGACCCGGGCGCCGCTGTCGCCGCGCTCGAGCGGACCCCGCCGGCCGACCGGCCGGCGGTCTTCGGCGACGGGCGGGCGGGGGAGCGGGTGGTCGTGGCGATCGAGGCCGAGCTCGGCGGCTGACGGCCGGCGGTCGCGCGGCACGGCGGCGTCGAGACCGTGGTGGTGAACGGGCTGCGCTGACGACTCGCGCGGTGGTCGGGCGACGTCGGTGCCGCGGACGCCGACCGTCGCCGACCACGAGTCCCCGCTTGCCAGGCCCCCGGTCGGTTGATAACGTGACGTCAGATTGTCGATGTGGGAGCGGCCGAACCGATGACCCAGGAAGTCCCCGGCTTCGCGGCGGAACCGCTCGCCCGCCGGCTTCACGCCGCCTGGCGTGACCGTGTGCCGATCGCCCCCTTCGGCGAGCGGGGGGCGATCACCACGGTCGAGCAGGCCTACGCGGTTCAGCAGGCCTGGGCGCGCCTGCGGGTGGCCGAGGGGGAGACCGTGGTCGGGCGCAAGATCGGCCTGACGAGCCCGGGGATGCAGCGGCAGATGGGGGTCTCCGAGCCGGACTTCGGGCAGCTCTGGGGGTCACGCTGGTTCGCGGTCGACGACGACGGCGTCGCGACCGTGCCCGTCGCGCCCTTCCTGCAGCCGCGGGCCGAGGGCGAGGTCGCGTTCCGGATGCGCCGCGCGCTGCGCGGGCCGGGAGCGACCGCGGACGACGTGCTGGACGCGGCCGACGCCGCCGCGCTGGCGGTCGAGATCGTCGACAGCCGGATCGAGGCCTGGCGGATCCAGCTCGTCGACACGGTCGCCGACAACGCCTCCTACGGCGGGTTCGCCTGCGGACCGTGGTCGGCCGAGCTGCTCGCCGCGCTGACGCCGGAGACCCGGTTCCGCCTGGCCCGCAACGGCGTGACCGAGGTCGACGAGCCGGCGTCGGCGGTGCTCGGGTCGCCGCTGCTCGCGGTCGCCTGGCTGGCCAACACCCTGGGGCGACTCGGCGGCGAGCTGCGGGCCGGCGACGTCGTGCTGTCGGGCTCGTTCGGGCCCGCGCTGCCGATCTCCGCGGGCGACGAGCTGACGGTCGCCGGCGCGGGCGCCGCCCCGCTGACGGTGAGGATCGCGTGAGCGCGGCGGCGGCGGGTGAGCGGGTTCCGGTCGCGATCGTCGGCTCCGGCAACATCGGCACCGATCTGGCGCTCAAGCTGCGCCGCAGTCGCCACATGGAGCCGCGCTGGATGGTCGGGATCGACCCCGACTCGGAGGGCCTGCGGCGGGCGCGGGAGCTGGGGATCGAGACCAGCGCCGCGGGCGTCGACTGGCTGCTCGACCGCTCCGAGCGTCCGGCGCTGGTCTTCGAGGCGACCTCCGCCCGGGCCCACCGGGAGAACGCCCCGCGCTACGCGGAGGCGGGCATCCAGGCGATCGACCTGACGCCGGCCGCGATCGGCCCGGCGGTGGTGCCGGTGGTCAACCTCGACCAGCACCTGGAGACGCCGAACGTCAACCTGATCTCGTGCGGGGGACAGGCGACGATCCCGATCGTCGCCGCCGTCAGCCGGGTCGCGTCGGTGCGCTACGGGGAGATCGTCGCGTCGGTCTCGTCCGACTCCGCCGGTCCCGGCACCCGCGCCAACATCGACGAGTTCACGCAGACGACCGCGCGGGGGATCGAGCGGGTCGGCGGCGCCGAGCGCGGGCGGGCGATCATCATCCTCAATCCCGCCGAGCCGCCGATCACGATGCGCAACACGGTGATGGTCGGACTGGATCCCGACGTCGACCGCGCGGCCGTCGCGGCGTCGATCGTCGACCAGGTCGCGGCCGTCGCCGCGTACGTGCCGGGCTACCGGCTGGTGGCGGACCCGCAGTTCGACGACCCGCGCCCGGAGTGGGACGGACAGGGGCGGGTGACGGTGCTGCTGAGCGTCGTCGGCGCCGGCGACTTCCTGCCGCCGCACGCCGGCAACCTGGACATCATCACGGCCGCCGCCTGCGCGATCGGCGAGCGGATGGCCGAGCGCCGACGGGGGAGGCGGGCATGAGCCGCGACGTCCGGATCACCGACACGACGCTGCGCGACGGCAGCCACGCGATGGCCCACCGGTTCAGCGAGCGGCAGGTCCGGGACACGGTCGCGGCGCTCGACGGCGCCGGCGTGCCGGTGATCGAGGTCGCGCACGGCGACGGCCTGGGCGGATCGACCTTCAACTACGGGTTCTCGGCGGTCGACGAGCTGCGGCTGGTCGCGGCCGCCGTCGACGAGGCCCGACGGGCGCGGATCGCGGTGCTGCTGGTGCCCGGGGTCGGCACGGTCGACGACCTGCGGCGGGCGGCCGCGGCCGGGGCGTCGATCGCGCGGGTCGCGACCCACTGCACGGAGGCGGACGTGGCGATCCAGCACTTCGGCGCCGCCCGCGAGCTGGGGCTGGAGACCGTCGGCTTCCTGATGCTCAGCCACATGGCGACCCCCGCCGAGCTGGCGCGGCAGGCGCGGATCATGGTCGACGCGGGCTGCCAGTGTCCGTACGTGGTCGACTCCGCCGGGGCGCTGGTGTTGGAGGACGCCGGGGAGCGGGTCGCGGCGATCGTCGCGGAGGTCGGCGACGACGCGCAGGTCGGGTTCCACGGGCACAACAACCTGGCGATGGGCGTCGCCAACTCGGTGCTCGCGCAGCGGGCGGGGGCACGCCAGATCGACGGGGCGACGCGGGCGCTGGGCGCCGGGGCCGGCAACGCGCCGACCGAGGTGCTGACGGCGGTCCTCGACCGGCTCGGCGTGCGGACGGGCATCGACCTGCCGCGGATCCTGGCGGCGGCCGAGGAGGTCGTCGCGCCGTACATCACGCGTACGCCGGCGATGGACCGCAGCTCGATCATGCTCGGTCACGCCGGGGTCTACTCGAGCTTCCTGCTGCACGCCGAGCGGGCGGCGGAGCGCTACGGCGTGCCCGCCCACGAGATCCTCGCGGAGGTCGGCCGGCGGGGCTACGTCGGCGGTCAGGAGGACATGATCATCGACGTCGCGGTCGCGTTGGCGGGCTGACCACGGCGGTCGTCCACCCGCGAACGGCGGCCACGACCGCGCGACCCCCTGCGGCGGCGACCGGGCGGTTCGGCGGCCCGCCGCCGCTCGCCCGTCCGGGATCAGCGATCGAGCAGGAACCGTCGGTGGAGCGCGTCGAACCGCTCCGGACGCTCCCACTGCGGCCAGTGGCCCGCGCCGTCGATCAGGACCAGCTCCGATCCCGGGATCCAGCGCTGCAGCAGCTCGCCCTCGGCGTACGCCCCGGTCGGGTCGTCGGACGTCCAGACGATCAGCGTCGGCGCGGCGATCCGGCCGGTCCAGCCCGGGTCCCAGGCGTAGCGCGCGCGGACCTCCGGGTCCTGCAGCGCGAGCACGTGGCGGATCGTCCGCTCGGCGTGGGGGCGGCGGTAGATCGCCAGCCGGAGCGCCACCAGCTCGTCGGTCGCCAGCGCACGGTTCTCCGGGGCGAACAGCCACTCGACCCGGGCTCGCACGGTCTCCGGCGACGCCTCGGTCACGGCCCGCAGCGTGCTCTCGCGGATCCGCCGCATCGTCTCCGGCTTGCTCGTGACGTTGCCGGGCGTGGTCAGCACGAGCCGGTCGACCCGCTCCGGGCGGTGGGCGGCGAACCAGGCCGCGACCCAGCCGCCGAGCGACTCGCCCGACAGGTGGGGGCGCTCGAGGCCCAGCACGTCGAGCAGCCCGGCCAGGTGGTCGGCGTGGACGTCGAGCGTGTAGGGCCGGTCGGGCCCGTCGCTGTGGCCGTGGCCGACCATGTCGTAGAGCACGACGCGGAAGTCGCGGCTGAGGCTCGGCAGGTTGCGGAGGTGCGCCTCGGCGTGCCCGCCGGTCCCGTGCAACAGCACCAGCGGCGGGCCGTCGCCGGCCTCGATCACACGCGTGCGGACCCCCGCGACGGCGACGAACCGCTGGCGGAACGGGACGTCGGCCAGCTGCTCCCAGAGCGTCGGCGTGCCGCTCATCGGGCGACCCACGGGCCGCGCAGCGGCCGCGTCGTGGCGAACGACTCCGGTGCCCCGTGGCCCCACCACGAGTGGCCCTGGCGGGCGTAGTCCTGCGGACGCCAGGCGAGCGGCGGACGGTCGAGGTCGCGGTCGTAGTCGCCGCAGTAGAGCTCGATCCGGTGGCCGTCGGGGTCGAGCACGTACATCGCCATCGCGTTGGTCGCGCCGTGGCGGCTGGGACCCCACTCGATCCGGTCGGCCTGCCCGGCGTCGCCCAGCAGGTCGGCGGCCCGCAGCAGCGCGGACGGATCGGCGACGGCGTAGGCCAGGTGGTGGAAGGCCGCGTCCTCGCCGCGGCCGAGCGCGACGTCGTGCGAGCGGGGCGTCCGGCGGATCCAGGCGACGTGCGGCCGGTCCTGCTCGTCCAGCCACAGCTCCGAGGCCCGGAAGTCGAGCGCGTCGCCCCAGTGCTCCAGCGCGCGCCCGACGTCGGGGACGCGCAGGCTGACGTGGTCGATCCGCGCCGGCGGGATGCCGCCGCGCCCGGCCCCGGAGCGCATCGGCAGGCGCAGGTGGCCCCCGGGAGCGACGTCGATCTCCGCGATCGCGTGGAGGAACCCGACCGGGTGGCCGTCCGGGGTGCGGGTCCGCAGCGCCTCGCCGTGCCCAGGCTCGGCGCCGGCCGCGACGCGCTCGGTCGGCAGCCCGCGGGCGGCGTGGAGCGCCTCCAGCGCGTCGAGGTCGCCGGGATGCTCGACGCGGAATCCGGCGTGGACCAGCCCGCCCGCGGGACCGGGCGAGAGCTTGAGCGACCAGAGGTCGAACTCGGCGGCCGCCCGCAGGTAGCAGGCGTCGTCGTCGGTCGGGTGCTCGGCGAATCCGAGCAGGTCGACGTAGAACGCGCGGGCGCGCGCGACGTCGGCGACCGCCAGCTCGACGTGCGCGAGCCGGAGGACGGTCACCGGGGCTCCCGCCCGGCGGCGACCGGGGTCGCGGCCGCGTGCGGCGTGCGCGCGCCGGCGTGGCGGCCGGCCAGGACGCCGAAGGTCAGGGCCGGTCCGAGCGTCGCACCGCCCCCGGGGTAGGAGGAGCCCAGCACGTTGGCCGACGCGTTGCCGGCGGCGTAGAGCCCGTCGATCACGCCGCCGCGCATGTGCAGCACGCGGCCGTCGGCGTCGATCCGCGCGCCGCCGTTGGTGCCGAGCGCGCCGTGGACCATCTTGACCGCGTAGAACGGTCCGGTCGCGACGGGCTGCAGGCAGGCCTGCGGGTCGGGGCCACCGGTCATGTACGCCTCGAACCACAGCGTGCCGCGGCCGAAGTCGTCGTCGCGTCCGGCCGCGACCTGGGCGTTCCAGCGGGCGACCCCCGCCTCCAGCCCGTCGGGGTCGATGCCCGCGGCCGCGGCCAGGTCGCGCAGCGTGTCGCCGCGGGCGATCCACGCGGGGGCGGGCGACCCGGGCGGCAGCGACGGCAGGATCGTCGCCTGGTCCTTGACCCGCTGGTCGAAGACCATCCAGTGGTCCTGGTTGGCGTAGTCGACGGTCAGCGGGTCGAAGGCGTCGACCACGCGGGGGAAGTCCTGGTAGCTGGAGGCCTCGTTGACGAAGCGGCGTCCGGCGCGGTTGACGACGATGATGCCCGGGAAGGCGCGCGAGCCGCCCATCTGGATCATCGGCCGTCCCTCGAACTCGACCGCCGGATCGTGGATCGCGGGCTGTCCCCAGTAGGAGGTCATGTTGCCGAGCAGGGCGCCGGCCTCCAGCGCCATCCGGTGGCCGTCGCCCTCGTTGTGGGGTGGGCTCATCGGCACGATCGGCTCGCCGATGAACGCCTGGACCATCGTCCGGTTCCACTCGAACCCGCCGCACGCCAGGACGACGCCGCGGCGGGCTCCGATCAGCTGCGACGGTCCGTCGAGCGGTCGCGTGCGCAGCCCGGTCACGACGCCGTCCTCGACGACCAGCTCGTCGACCGGGGTCGCGGGCTCGACGGGCACCTGGCGGTCGAGCAGGCCGCGGTAGAGCGCGGCGACCAGCCCGGCGCCGAGCACCCGGACGTCGGCCGCCTGACGCTGCTCCACGAGATCGGCGGGCAGCTCGCCGCCGAGCAGCACCTGGGCGCCCTCGGCCATCGTCAGCGGCGCCAGGTGGGGACTGGTGCGGACCTGCGCGGCCCGCTCGCCGAGCTCGCTCCGCGCGTCGAACGGCTGCGGCTCGAGCGAGCGTCCGCCCTGCGGCTTGCCGCCGGGGAGGTCGGCGTAGTAGTCGGTGAACGGCGGGGCCAGCATCAGCTTCAGCGGCGTCGCCTGCTCCAGGTAGTCGAGCGCCTCGTGGGCGCGGTCGACGTAGACCTCGACCAGGGCGGGGTCGGGCTCGCGTTCGCGGGTCAGCCGGCGGACGTAGCGCAGCGCCTCCTCGCGGGAGTCGGAGATCCCGGCGGCGCGGGCGTGGCGGTTGAGCGGCGCCCAGATGATGCCCCCCGAGACGCCGGCGGTGCCGCCGATCAGCGGCGCCTTCTCGAGCACCAGCACGTCGGCCCCCTGGTCGTGCGCCGCGGTGGCGGCGCTGAGCCCGGCGGCCCCGCTGCCGACCACGACGACGTCGACGAGCCGATCCCATTGCTGCGGTCCTGAGGTGATCATGGACGTTCCCTCCCGTGCAGTAACCTGACGGCAGCTTATCAGCGGAACACGGGGACGCAAGGGGGAATTGGATGATCGAGCGCACGCTCTTCGGTGACGAGCACCAGTGGTTCCGGGAGGTCGTCCGGACGTTCGTCGTCCGCGAGATCGCGCCGCGGGCCGACGGCATCCGCACGGCCCGCGGGATCCCGCGCGAGCTGTGGACGGCGGCCGGTCGGCAGGGCCTGCTGGGGATCGGCGTGCCCGAGCAGTACGGCGGCGCGGGCGACGGCGACTTCCGCTTCAACGCCGTGCTCCAGGAGGAGCTGGCCGGGGAGGCCCTGGCCTACGCGTCGAGCTTCGGGATCCACACGGACGTCGTCGCGCCGTACCTGCTCGAGCTGACGACGCCCGAGCAGCGGGAGCGCTGGCTGCCGGCGTTCTGCGCCGGCGAGCTGGTGACCGCGATCGCGATGACCGAGCCCGGCGCGGGGTCGGACCTGGCGGCGATGCGGACCACGGCCCGCCGGGACGGCGCCGAGTGGGTCCTCGACGGGAGCAAGACCTTCATCACTAACGGCCTCTCGGCCGACCTGGTGGTGGTCGCCGCGCGGACCGCCGAGGGATCGCCGCGGAACGCGATCACGCTGTTCGCGGTCGAGGCCGGCACCCCCGGCTTCACGCGCGGACGCAAGCTCGACAAGCTCGGGCAGCCGGAGGCCGACACCGCCGAGTTGGCGTTCGGCGAGGCGCGGATCCCCGCCGAGAACGTGCTCGGCGAGGTCGGCGGCGGCTTCGGTCGGATGATGGAGCGGCTTCCGCAGGAGCGCCTCAGCGTCGCCTGCGCCAACGTCGCCCACGCGGCCGCCGCGGTCCGGCGCACGCTCGACTACGTCGGCGAGCGCGAGGCGTTCGGGCAGCCGATCGGCCGCTTTCAGCACAGCCGGTTCACGCTGGCCGAGCTGGTGACCGAGATCGACGTGACCCGGGCTTTCGTGGACCGCTGCCTGGAGGCCCACGTCGCGGGGCGGCTGGACCCGATCGACGCGGCGAAGGCGAAGTGGTGGACGGCCGAGGTCCAGAACCGCGTCGTCGACCGCTGCGTCCAGCTG
>CAZFIQ010000085.1:9933-10985 GCA_964519185.1 uncultured Patulibacter sp. | reverse complement strand
ACGACGCGAACCCTCAGTCAGACAACCAGTCTGACTCTCGGGTCTCGCGCCGCGCGCTGCTCGGCCACCGACCACGACAGCCGACCACTGATTTTGAAACAGGTCCTAAGCCCTCGCCGCCAGGTGGGCGGCGGCGGCGTCGAGCTGGTCGTCGCCGTGGAAGACCCGGTCGCCGGTCCAGACCGCGGGCACCGACCGCACCCCCCGCTCGACCGCACGGGCGGTCGCGGCGTCCAGCTCGGCGGCGACGCTCGCCCGGCCGAAGGCCTGGACGACCGCCCGCGGATGCATCTCGCAGGCCGACGCCGCCAGCAGCACGTAGGTCTCCGTCGCCAGGTCGTGGCCGCCGGCGAACGCCTGCCGGAAGGCCGGCAGGCTGAACGAGACGACCCGGCCGATGCCCTTCGCGTACCACGCGGCGAGCAGCGCCAGCCGGCTGTCGAAGGGCACTTCCGCCGGCCACCGCAGCGGCTGCAGGCCGCGCTCGCGGACGACCGCCTCGACCCGCTCGCGGTCGGCATCGCGGTCGTCCTGGCAGCGGAAGCCCTCCCAGGCGTGGGGGCCCGGCAGCCGCGACGCGTCGATCGGCACCCACGGCGTCGCGACCGGCAGCGTCTGCAGCACCCGCTCCGCGGCCAGGTACGACCACGGATCGCGGAAGTCGTAGTAGAAGGCCGGCGGGCCCTCGGCGTCGGGTGACGCCGGTGCGTCCGCGGCCTCCGCGGAACCGGCCTCCGCGGGATCTCCGGAGCCGGCCGGAGCGCCTGCGGCACCGTGCTGCGTCACGCCGAGCGGGCCGGCGGCGGACGGTCCGTCCGCCGCGTCCCCGGTCCGCCCGGCGTCCCGGTACTCGTACAGCGGCACCGAGTAGCCGCAGCTGTCGCTGAACCGCTCGCCGTGGACGATGATCACGGCGCGGGCCCCTGGCAGCTCGTCGAACAGGCCGGCGACGCGCTCGTCGTCCGTGCCGACGACCTCGCCGCGCCCGTGCACCCGCACGATGCGCGGCGGCCCCTGGAACGCGCACCACATCAGCGTCACCCGCCCGTTCT
>CAZFIQ010000085.1:1956-9923 GCA_964519185.1 uncultured Patulibacter sp. | reverse complement strand
CCTCCGCCCGGCACCGCTCGCGGGTCGCGGGGTGGGGGTGACGTCACTCATCGCGTCTGCCTCCCCGCCTGCGCGTCCGGCTCAGCCGTGGATCAGCCAGCCGTCGGCCGCACGCGCGGCCTCCATCACGGCCTCCGACAGCGTCGGGTGACCGTGGATCGTGCGGGCGACCTCGGCGTAGCCGCCCTCGAGCGCCTTGGCGTTGACCAGCTCCTGGATCATCTCGGTCGCCTTGGCGCCGACGATGTGGCCGCCGAGCAGCTCGCCGTACTTCTTGTCGCCGATGATCTTGACGGTGCCGGCCTCGCCGTAGACCGTCGCGCCGCCGACCGCGCCGTAGGGGATCTTGCCGACGACGACGTCGTAGCCCTGCTCCTTGGCCTGCGCCTCGGTCAGGCCGAACGAGCCGACGTTGGGGCGGCAGAACGTCGCGCGGGGGATGTCGACGTAGCTGATCGGGTGGGTGTCGAGGCCCTGGATGTCCTCGGCCGCGATCACGCCCTCGTCGGAGGACTTGTGTGCCAGCGCCGGGCCGGGGACCAGGTCGCCGATCGCCCAGACGCCCTTCCTGGACGTCCGCAGGCGGCCGTCGACCTCGATCAGGCCGGTCTTCTCGTCGGTCTTCACGCCGGCGACGTCCAGCCCGAGCGCCTCGACGTCGGGCGCGCGGCCGGTGGCGATCACGAGCCAGTCGGCCTCGCCGGCGACCGGGTCCTTGCCCTCGGCGGTGTAGGTGAAGGAGACCTTCTCGTCGGTGGTCGAGACGTCGCCGACCTTGGTCGACGTGTGCACGTCGATGCCCTGCTTCTTGAACTCGCGGTTGGCCACGCGCGAGATGTCGACGTCCTCCGACGGCAGCACGCGGTCGAGGAACTCGAACAGCTGGACCTCGGAGCCCAGGCGAGCGTAGGCCGAGGCGATCTCGGTGCCCGACGCGCCCGCGCCGACGACGACGATCTTGCCCGGCAGCTTCTCCAGCGCCCAGGCCTCCTCGGTGCCGATCACGCGGCCGCCGTACTCGACGCCGGGGATCGCGCGGCGCACCGAGCCGGTAGCCAGGATCACGCCCTTGGCGGCCTGGTGGGTCTCGCCCGCGACGACGACGTTGCCGTCGGCGTCGAGCGACGCCTCGCCCTCCAGGTAGTCGATCCCGTTCTTCTTCAGCAGCCCGGCGACGCCGCCGGTCAGCTGGCTGATGATCTTCCGGCGCCGCTCCTGGACCTTGTCGAAGTCGACCGAGATGCCCTCGATGTTGAGACCGAACTCGTCGCCCTCGCGCGCCTCGCTGAGCACGTCCGCGGTCCGCAGCACCGCCTTGGCGGGGATGCAGGCGTAGTTCAGGCAGCGGCCGCCGACGGTGTCCTTCTCCACCACCGCGGTCTTCTGCCCGAGCTGGGCGGCGCGGATGGCGGCCACGTAGCCGCCCGGACCGGAACCGATGACGATCGTGTCGTACTGAGCCATTGAGAGGTTCTTCCTGCGTCGTTCTGGAGGAGCTGCCGCGCGCGACGGCGGGGGGAGCTCACTGGGGAGTCAGGGGGCGACCTCCGACCCTACTGAACGTCGGCGGCGCGCTCGCCGCGACCGACCCGGACGATCGGGGGGTGTTCGGCGGGCGTTTGGCCGGTCGTCCGAAGGCCCCGTTCCCGGTCAGTGCCCCGCGCCGCCCTCGCGCTCGAGCATCGCGGTCTTCTGGACGCGCGCCATGACCTTGACCATCTTGTAGAAGAGGTAGCCGCTGATCGCCGCGCAGACCACCCCGAGCAGCACCAGCAGGAGGCTCTCGATCACCAGCGCGAAGAGGATCAACGAGACCAGCGTCAGCGCCAGCAGCGTCTGGGTGCCGAGGATCGCCCAGTAGCGCAGCCGCAGCGTGCCGATCGCGGCGATCACGATCAGCGCCACCATCGCCAGGTTGCCGACGCGGCTGCCGTTGCTCAGATCGCTCGAGGCGAACGCGTTGTAGACCATCACCACCGCGATCACCAGCAGCCAGACGACCGCGGCGATCAGCACCGGTGGGCGCTCGCCGGGCCGCATCGGCTCGAGCGACTCGCGCACCGCCTGGTTCTTCTCCTCCGCCCGCGCGTAGCCGCGCTTCATCATCTCCGCGCCGCTGGCCGGCCGGGCCGCGGGCTCCGGGTCGGGCGCGGCGTCCGCGACGGTGGCGGACGGGTCGGGCTGCGACCGCGCGGCGCGGGCGGCGGAACTCTTGCGCTTGCGCTTGCGGTCGGCCATCACCCTGCATCATGCCGGGCCGCGGCCGTTCGGGGGTGCCCGCCGCGCCCGTCGTACCCGCGGTAGCGCGATCGGTTCCGTTCAGCGGTGGCCGTCGACCGCGGCGCGCAGCTCCGCCGCCGCGGTGCGCGGGTCGTCGGCCTCCACGATCGCCCGGACCACCGCGACCCGCCGGGCTCCCGCGTCGAGCGGTGCGTGCACGTTGGCCCGGTCGATCCCGCCGATCGCGACGAACGGCAGCGGCCCGGCGGCGGCGTGGCGGACCAGGTCGACGCCGATCCCGGCCACGCCCTGCTTGGTCGGGGTGGCGTTGATCGGGCCGACGCCGATGTGGTCGGCACCCAGTTCGAGCGCCGCGTCGACCTGCTGCGGGTCGTGGGTCGACAGGCCGATCAGCCGGTCGTCGCCGACGATCGCGCGGGCCGCGGCGACCGCCATGTCGTCCTGGCCGACGTGGACCCCGTCGGCGCCGCCCGCGACCGCCAGGTCCGGACGGTCGTTGAGCATCAGCAGCGTGCCGCTCGTGTCGCAGAGCGGCCGCAGCGCGCGCAGCCCGGCGACCAGCTCGTCGTCGGCGGCCTGCTTGTCGCGCAGCTGGATCGCGTCGACCCCGCCGGCGATCGCCTGCTCGGCGATCGCGACCAGGCTGCGGCCGCGGGCGGCGAGCGGGCCGACCAGGTACAGGTGGACGGCGGCGAACCGCTCGCGACGCTGCTCGGGGGTCATCGCGGCAAGTCTGCCAGCCGCGCGGTCCGAGGACGCTGTCCGCACGCGGTCCGCGGGGCGCGGCGGAGTAGCCTGCGGGCGTGCCCGCCGTCCCCGACTCCGCCGCTGTCGACGTCGTGATCGTCGGTGCCGGGCTGGCCGGGCTGCCCGTCGCGTGGGAGCTGCTGCGGCGCGGAGCGACGGTGCGCGTGATCGACCGCGGACGCCCGGGCGAGGCCACCAGCCGGGTCGCGGCCGGGATGCTGGCGCCGATCACGGAGGTCGAGCCCGACGATCCGGTCCACCTGGAGCTGGGGCTGCTCGCCCGCGAGCGCTGGCCGGCCTTCGTCGATGGCCTGACGGCGGCGACGGGACACGCGATCGCGCTGCGCGAGCACGGCACGCTGGCCGTCGCCCGTGACCGCGACGAGGCGGAGGCGCTCGACCACTTCCAGGCGATCTGCGGACGGTTCGGCCTGCGGGTCGAGCGGCTGATGCCGAGCGCGGCCCGCAAACGCGAGCCAGCGCTGGCGCCGACCCTGCGGGCGGCGCTGGAGATCCGCGACGACGCGGCGGTCGATCCGCGCGCGGTGGTCGCGGCGCTGGTCGCGGCGGTCGACCGGGCGGGGGCGACGATCGATGTCGGCCGCGAGGTCCGCGCGCTGCGGACCGCCGGCGGCCGGGCGACCGGCGTCGAGCTCGACGACGGGACGATCGTCGGGGCCGGCGCGGTGGTGATCGCGGGCGGCGCCGAGTCGGCGCGGCTGGCTGGCGTGCCCGACGCGGCGCGGGTGCCGGTGCGGCCGGTCAAGGGCCAGCTGCTGGTGCTGCGCGATCCGGACGGTCCGGGCCTGGTCGAGCGGGTGCTGCGGTTCGGGCCCGGCTACCTGGTCCCGCGCGACGACGGTCGCTACGTGCTCGGCGCGACGACCGAGGAGCGGGGGTTCGACCGCGCGGTGACCGCCTGGGCGGTCCATGACCTGCTGCGCGACGGCGCCGAGCTGGTGCCGGGCGTGCTCGACCTGGAGCTGGTCGAGACGCTGGTCGGCTGGCGCCCCACCTGTCCCGACGGCCTGCCGGCCATCGGCCCGTCGGCGGCGCTCGACGGCCTCTGGTGGGCGACCGGCCAGCACCGCAACGGGGTGCTCTTCGCGTCGATCACCGGCGCGCTGCTGGCGGACGGCCTGAGCGGCGAGCGGACGCTGCCCGACCGCTACGGCGCGATCGACCCGCGGGCGGTCGTCGACCCGCGCCGGTTCGCGTCTGTCATGGTCGGTCCCGACGCGGCGCGCCCCGGCCCGGCGGGCCCGCCGTCCGACCGCGCCACCGGGCCCGAGGAGGACCGCGCACGATGAGCGACCCCAACGACACCGTGACCGTCAACGGCGACCCGCGCGCGGTCGTCGGGCGGACGGTCGCCGACCTGCTGGTCGTGCTGGAGACGCCGGCCAGCGGGCGGGGCGTGGCGGTCGCGATCGACGGCGAGGTCGTCGCCCGCGGGGAGTGGCCGCGCCGCACGCTGCGGGCCGGCGAGCGCGTCGAGGTGCTGACGGCGATCCAGGGCGGCTGACTCGGTGCCAGCGGCGCCGATCCGGGCGCTCACGCTCGACGCGATGGGCTGCCTGGTGACGATGCGCGACCCGGTCCCGGCGATCGGCCGGTTGCTCGCCGACCGCGGGATCGCCCGGACCGCCGACCAGATCGCGCTCGCGCTGCGTCGCGAGATCGCCTTCTACAAGGCGCACCACCTGCGCGCCGGCGATCCGACCCGGCTGCGCGCGCTGCAGGTCGAGGCGGCCGGGGTGCTGGCCGCCGAGCTGGCGCTCGACCCGGAGCAGGTCGACGACGGGTTCGTCGACGGCTTCCTGGCGGCGCTCGAGTTCGTCCCGCTGGCCGGGGTGCTCGAGGCGCTGCGGCGCCTGCACGACGCTGGCGTGCCGATGGTCTGCGTGTCGAACTGGGACAGTGCGCTGCCCGGCCACCTGGAGCGGCTGGGGATCGCCCGCTACCTGCGCGGCGTCGTGGCCTCCGGCGCGCTCGGGATCGCCAAGCCCGACCCGCGGATCTTCGACCCCGCGGTGGCGCTGCTCGACGTCCCGCGCGAGGTGATCGCCCACCTGGGGGACGAGCCGGTCGACCGCGAGGGGGCGATCGCCGCGGGGCTGCGCTTCCTGCCTCCGCCGGTCGCGACGCTGCCGGAGCGGCTGGGCGTGGCCTGAGGCCGGCCGTGACGTCCACGGGCCGGGACGGACCAGCCAGCCCGTTAGACGCCGTCTAGAGTGCAGGGGATGGTTGACGCGATCGCCCCGTCCGATGTCGAGTCGACCGATCCGCTGCTGATCGGCGACAAGCGGTTCACGTCGCGCCTGCTGCTCGGCACCGGCGGGTTCACCCGGCTGCAGACGCTCGAGGAGGCGGTCGCCGCCTCCGGGACCCGGCTGGTCACCCTGGCGCTGCGCCGCGCCGGATCGGGCGGCACCGACATCCAGGGCTCGCTGGTCGACGCGCTCCAGCGGAGCGGCGTCGATCTGCTGCCGAACACCGCCGGCTGCTTCACCGCGCGTGACGCGGTACTGACCGCGCAGCTCGCGCGCGAGGCGTTCCAGACCAACTGGATCAAGCTCGAGGTGATCGGCGACGACCGCACGCTGCTGCCGGACGCGGTCGAGCTGCTGGACGCGGCCGAGCGGCTGGTGGCGGACGGCTTCGTCGTCCTGCCGTACACCAACGACGACCCGATCCTGGCGCGCCGGCTGGAGGACCTCGGCTGCGCCGCGGTGATGCCTCTCGGCTCGCCGATCGGATCGGGCCTGGGGATCCGCAACCCCCACAACATCGAGCTGATCGTCGAGCGGGCCGGGGTGCCGGTGGTGCTCGACGCCGGGATCGGCACCGCGTCGGAGGCGGCGCTGGCGATGGAGCTCGGCTGCGACGCCGTGCTCTGCGCGACCGCGGTCAGCCGGGCCGAGGACCCGTTGCGGATGGCGCGGGCGATCCGCCACGGCGTCGAGGCCGGGCGGCTGGCGCGGACCGCGGGCCGGATTCCGCGCCGCACCCACGCGCTGCCGTCGACCCCGACCGAGGGCGTCGCGGAGCTGTGACCCCCGTCGTGCTCCGCGCGGGAGGCCCGGACGCGTGACCGCGATCGACGGCTCGGTGCTGGTCGATCGGGTCGTCGCGGCGCTGCGGAGCCGCGACCGCGGGCTGGTCGCCGCGCTGGTGACCCACGATGTCCACTACGAGGACCCGTTCGTGGCGACGCCGTTCCGCGGCGTCGATCCGGTGCTCGACCACCTGACGCGGCTGTGGACCGCGTTCCCCGCCGCCGCGATCGAGGCGACCGGTCCCTGCCTGCACGACGGCGACCGGATCGTCGCGATCCCGCTGCGACTGTACGGCGATCACCGCGGGCCGATCGGGACGCTGCCGGCGACCAACCGCTTCCTCAACCAGCACGGGATGCTCGTCTGCGAGCTGGATCCGTCGGCGCAGCGGGTCCTCCGGGCCCGGCTCTTCGCCGACCGCTACGGGGCGGCGGTCCAGCTGGGCGCGCTGCCCCAGGAGGGCACGGTCGGCGACCGGGCGCTGCGGGCGCTGCAGGGCTTCGGGATCCTGCGCGGCCGCTGAGACAGCGTCTGGGGACCTGACCGGCGGCCGCGCCCGGCGCCGTCGGGAGACCGCCGCCTCCGCGTGGTGCCCTCTCCACGAAGGCACCACGCGGTGCAGCTACGCGGGTTGCGCGCAGGTCAGGTGCACCGCCAGCGCGGCCGACGACTGCGCGGGCTGCTGGTCTGGGGTGCGGAAGGTCACCTTCCAGCCGGACTTCCCGGACGGCACGGCGTCGGAGACGAACGGCGTGCGCATGAAGGTGTTGGTCGATTCGCTCGACGTCCAGACGTTGGTCGCGAGCGGCGCGGCCTCGTGACCCCAGGCGATCGGCCGGCGGCCGCCGGGGCAGCTGGCGGAGACGGTCGTGTCGGTCGCACCGGTGCGGAAGCTGCCCGTCTTGCGCACGGTGGTCACGCGCTTGAAGGCGGCGGCGGAGACGCACAGCGCCTGGACGTAGCCGCGCTCGCCGGCGTCCACGTACCAGCCGCTCTTGCCGTTCGGGCGGACCGTGACGGCCGTCTCGATGTACGGCCAGGTGTTGCTGACCGGCGCGCCGATCGCGAGCTTCTTGCCGCAGCTGATCGACTTGCCCGTCGCGTTGCGCTTGGACGTCGGCTTGAGCGCACCGTCGGCACAGAGCACGTGGGCCTTCGGCTTCGACGCGGTCAGCCCGTAGCGCGTGTCGATCCGAACCAGGCTGTAGGTCCCGGCGATCGTGGTCTGGACCTGGATCGCGGGCGCCCGCAGGTTCGACCAGCCGACCGTCAGCGGGACGCCCGCGCGCCCCTTGCGGACGCAGGTCGCCGACACGTCCGGGCCGTCGGCGTCGTAGACGCGGTCGGGCGTGGCCGCGGCCCGTGACTCGGTCGGGAAGGTCTTGGCGGACCAGAGGACGGTCTTGGCGGACGCGGTCGCGGTACCGGCGAGCGCGATCCCGAGGGCGGCGGTCACGGCGACGGTGGCGCGCCGCAGGCCGGGGCGGAAGGCGCCGCGCGACGAGCGTGGCTCGGCGTGGGGGAGGGCGGGGACGGACATCCGCCGATCGTACGGTCGGGGCGGATCACCGGACACTGGACCCCACCCCAGGAGTTTGCCCGGTGCGCCCCTCCCCGCCCACGCCGGCTGCGTGCGATCGGAGCGCTGGGGCGGCCCGGATCGCACGCGGTGCCGGTCGGCTACGCCGGCGGCCGCAGCGAGACCGCCAGCGGGGAGTGGTCCGACAGCGCTCCGCGCTCCAGCCGCTGCGACGGGGCCGCCGCGACCGCTCCGCGCCCGACGACGTGGTCGGGGCCGCCGCTGGCGATCCGGCGCCACGCGCCGGGCAGCCGCTCGGCGACCAGGTCGCGCGGCAGGTTGAGGTCGCCGCCGAGGATCAGCGGGGTCGCGGGGAGGGGCGGACCCTGCCCGGCCGTCGG
>CAZFIQ010000085.1:0-1946 GCA_964519185.1 uncultured Patulibacter sp. | reverse complement strand
GATCGCCCAGGTCGAGGCGTGGGCCGGTGGCCCGGAGCCGGGCTTGGGGACGGCGTTGGCCGCGGGCCACCGATCGTCCGCCGTTCCCGGCTCCGGGCCACCGGCCCACGCCTCGACCTGGGCGATCGACCGCCGCAGGTCGGCTAGGGGCGGGTCGGTCCCGCCGGCCCCGTCCCAGCGGCCGAACTGCGCGTGCAGGTTGCCTACCCAGGCGTCGTCGAACGGTCCGCCCGCGGGGTCGCGCAGGCGGACCGCGTGCACGACCCGCCGCTCCGGACGCAGCCGCAGCCGGCGACGGCCGTGGGCGACGACCGTCCACGGCGGCCGGACGAGGATCGCGTTGGCGCCGCCCCCGTTGCTGCGCAGCAGGTCGGGGGCGCGGGAGGCGATCTCCCGGCGCAGCGGCAGCAACTGGTTGCGCGACGTGCGGGAGGTGCGGTGGTCCGCCCCGCAGCGTCGTGCCAGCTCGCTGGGCCACCAGGGCGGCACCTCCTGCAGCAGCGCCACGTCCCACGCCCAGCCGGCGAGCGCGTCGCCGAACGCCCCCAGCAGCGGACGCCCCGCGGGCGGATCGGCACGGCCGTGGAACAGGTTCCAGCTCAGCACGCGCATGGCATCGATCGTCGCAGGCCGGCGTTCCTCACGTCGCTCCAATGGTCCAGTGCGCGGAGACCATCGCTGCACGCTCCGGTGCGGCGCAGCGTCCGCCCCGATCGACGCGCCCATCGCTGCACGCTCGGCGACCCTGCAGCGACCGGCGCGGCATCCGGGCGGAGCGCGCGGGCTCGGGGGCGATCGGGTCGGGCACTGCGCGGCTCAGGGCGGTGCAGTGCGACGCGCGACCCGCGGGCTCTCGCCTGAACGGCTGGCGGCCCCGCAGCTGAGCGCGCGCGGTCCGATGTCTCGGCTGCGACGTGCCGTGCCGTGCAGCACCCGACCCGCAACGTCCTGCCCCGTCCGGGCGCCCGTCGACGAGGTGGGCTAGCGTGCCGGAGGTGACCACCCGCCACCTGCTGACCGGGACCGAGCTGTCCCGCGACGACCTGCTCGCGGTGCTGCGCCGCGCGCACGATCTGAAGGCCGCCGACGCCGCGCGCCGCGCCGGGACCTACGACGCGGCGGCCGACCCGGGCGCGCGCAGCCTCGCCGGGCGCTCGGTCGGGTTGATCTTCCAGAAGCCGTCGACCCGGACCCGGATCTCGATGGAGGTCGGGGTCAGCGAGCTCGGCGCCCACCCGCTGCTGCTACGCCCCGACGAGATGCAGCTGTCGCGGGGCGAGTCGGTCAAGGACACCGCGCTCGTCCTGTCGCGCCACGTCCACGCGGTCGGGATCCGGACCAACGCCGACGCGCTGCTGGAGGAGCTCGCGGCCGAGGGCACTATTCCCGTCGTCAACCTGCTGACCGACGGCCACCACCCCTGCCAGGCGGTCGCCGACCTGCTGACGATGCAGGAGGCCTTCCCCGACCGGCTCGGCGCGGACGGCGGACTCGAGGACCTGCACCTGGCCTACGTCGGCGACGGCAACAACGTCGCCCGCTCGCTCGCGCTGGTCGGCGCGATCGCCGGCCTGAAGGTCACCGTCGTGGCCCCGGACGGCTACCAGCTGGACCCCGGCGAGACCCCGGCGATCCTGGCTCGCGACCCGGTTGCGGGCGTCGCCGGGGCGGACGCGCTCTACGCCGACGTCTGGGTCTCGATGGGCGACACCGACAGCGATGAGCGCCGCGCGGCGCTGCGGGGCTACGGGCTGACGGACGCGCTGCTCGACGCGGCGGCGCCGGGCGCGATCGCCCTCCACTGCCTGCCCGCGCACATCGGCGAGGAGATCACCGCCGACGTCCTCTACGGCGACCGGCAGCGGATCTGGGACCAGGCGGAGAACCGCCGGCACGCCCAGAAGGCGCTGCTGGAGTGGGTTCTGCGCGCCGGGCCGTTCGCCGGC
>CAZFIQ010000084.1:0-11037 GCA_964519185.1 uncultured Patulibacter sp. | reverse complement strand
CCGTCGCCGCCGCCCCGACCGCGACGATCAGCGGCCCGGAGGACGGCCAGGTCTTCGCCGTCGACGAGGTCGTCCCGACCACCTTCGTCTGCGAGGACGGTGCCAGCGGACCCGGCATCGAGACCTGCGAGGACGGCACCGGATCGACCAGCCCGGGCGTGCTCGACACCAGCCAGACCGGCACGTTCGACTACACCGTGACCGCCACCAGCGCATCGGGCCAGACCGGCACCGCCAGCATCGGCTACACGGTCGTCGCGCCCCCGGCCCCGCCGCCGGAGGCTCCGGGCGGCGGCACCCCGCCCGGCGGATCGTCCGGGAGCGGCGGAACCTCCGGACCGGGCGGAACGTCCGGGAGCAGCGGAGCCTCCGGGAGCGGCGGAACGGGATCCGGGTCCGGCGGACCGACGACGCCCGTCGCGCCGCTGCGGCTGACGCAGGTCGCGACCAACCGCACGTGCGTCGGCAACGTCCCGCGGTCCGGCCGCGACGTGACGGTGCGCTACCGCCTGGCGCGCCCGGCGACGGTCCGCTTCGTGCTCGAGCGGCGGGTCTCCCCCGGGCCGATCCGCGTCTCGCGGTGCCCCGGGGCCTCGACCGCCGAGCGGGACCGCGGCACGCCCGCGGTCTACCGCGCCGCGACGGTCGTCCAGAGCAACGACCGCCGCGCGCGGGCGTTGCGGACCAGCCGGAAGCTCCGCGCGGGCCGCCACCAGATCGCCCTGCTCCGCACCCTGAAGGCCCAGGATCTGGCGCCCGGTCGCTACCGGGTGCGGATGACGCCCCGCAGCGCCGGCGAGGACGGCCGGACGACGATCGTCTACTTCTGGGTGATCGGCTAAGACGCCGTCTAACGGCTCGGCCCGGGACGCGCCAAGGTCCTACGCCTGCGCGAAGCGGCTCAGCGTCCGCTCGGCGCTGACGCCCTCCAGGTGCTCCCGCCAGACGCGGTAGTAGGCCAGCTCCTCCTTGGACCGCAGCGGCGGGCGGACCGTGTACCGCTCGGCCTCGAACTCCGCGTCGCTGACCGTGGCCTCGACGGCCTTCGTCAGCACGTCGCGGGCCCCGGAGCCGTCGCCGAACTCGGCCTTGACCCGCCACAGCAGATCGTCCGGCAGCCAGCCCTCGAACGCCTCGCGCAGCAGCGCCTTCTCCTGACGCGCCGCGGTGGTGAACTTCTCCGCCGCGGGCAGCCGCAGCGCCCACGTGACCACGTCCAGGTCGAGGAACGGCACGCGCGCCTCCAGCCCGTGCGCCATCGTCACGCGGTCGCAGCGCTGCAGGTTCAGGTTGTGCAGCGACCGGACGGTCCGCTCCAGCTCGGCGTGGAGCTCCTCCGCGTCGGTGATCTCCGCCATGTAGGCGTAGCCGGCGAACAGCTCGTCGGCGCCCTCGCCGGTCAGCACGACCTTCACGTGGGCGGCCGTCTCCCGCGCGAGCATGAAGTTCGGAACCGCCGACCGCACCAGCCGCGGGTCGAACGACTCGATCGAGCGCACGACCTCCGGCAGCACCTCGAGCGCGGCCGCGGTGTCGTAGGCGAACTCGTGGTGGTCGGTCCCGAGCACGTCGGCGGCGCGGCGCGCGGCGGCCAGGTCCGGTGACTCCGGCGTGCCGATCGCAAACGTCTGGAGCGTCGTGCCGCGGCGCGCGCACCAGCGCGCCGCGATCGCCGCGACGAGCGTCGAGTCGAGTCCGCCGGAGAGGAACACGCCGACCGGCACGTCGCCCATCATCTGGTGCTCGACCGCGCGCACCAGCACCTCGCGGGTCCCGGATACGTAGTCGCCGCGCGGCGCCTCCAGCGATCCCTCGGGCACGGGCGACGCGAACCGCTCCAGGCCGTCCTCGGGCGTCCAGACGCAGCCGGGCGGGAAGGGCTCGACGTACGGCTGCCACTCCGGATCGAAGGCGTGCATCTCCGAGGCGAAGCGGGTCAGCCCGTGCTGCTCGGTGCCGCGCGGCGGGCGCGACCAGTACAGCGGCTTGATGCCGACGGCGTCGCGGGCGGCGACGAAGCGGCCGTCGGAGCCGGCCATCACGAAGGCGAACATCCCGTTGAGCTGCGCCAGCGCGGAGACCGGCTCGCGGTCCAGCAGGTACAGCCCGACCTCGTTGTCGGACATCGTCAGGAACGTCTCGTCCTCGATCTCCGCGCGGACCGCCGCGTGGTTGTAGATCTCGCCGTTGCCGACCAGCCAGGCGTCGCCCGCCGCGTTGGACAGTGGCTGGCGGCCGTGGGCCAGGTCCACGATCGACAGCCGGGTGTGCCCCAGCCAGCCGTGCTCCAAGGTCTTGGATCCGCTGTCGTCGGGTCCCCGGTGGTGGAGGCGCTCAAGCATCCGTTGCAGGTCGGCGACGTCTCCGCCCCCGTGCTGCGCCACGATTCCGCACATCCATACGACCATATGGTGCGCGGCCGCCGGGCTGCGCCGTACGCGTCACAGTGGACCGCGCCGGAAGCTGCCACCGCGTGCGCGCGCGGGACTCGCGTCCCGGGTCTCGTGGCCGTCGCGCCGGCCGACCAAGGCCTGGCGTGCGGCGAACGCGTCGGGCGACCGCGCTCAGCGCATCCCGGTCTCGCGCAGCGTCAGGTTGAGCCGACCCCCGGTCATCCCGGTCGCGGGGTCGCCGGTCCCGGGCTGGGTGCCGCGGACCACCCCGTGGTACGCGAACCGCGACGGTCCGCCGAAGACGAAGAGGTCGCCGGAGCGCAGCTCGACGTCGGCGTAGGGCGCGCCCCGGCTCTCCGCGTTGCCGAAGCGGAAGAGGCACGTATCGCCGATGCTCAGCGACACCACGGGCGCGTCGCTGCGTTCGTCCTTGTCCTGGTGCATCCCCATCTTCGCCTGGCCGTCGTAGAAGTTGATCAGCGCCGCGTCGGGCGCGTAGGCCGCGCCGGCGGCGGGGTCCTCGTAGGCCGCGGCGACGGCCGCACGCCCCAGGTCGCCGAGCCAGTCGGGGAACGGCGCCACCGGCGCGTCGCCCTGGTCGACCGCCGTGCGCGTGTAGCGGTACGGCGTCCAGTGCCACCCCAGGCAGACCGTCTGCACCGACATCGTCCCTCCGCCCGGCAGGCGCGTGCGTCGCATCGGCGCGGGGCCCGCCGCCCACTCCCGGCAGGCGATCACCAGCTCCCGTTGCCGCTCCACGCTCAGCCAGTCGGGAACGTGCACGGCGCCGGGCGCGACCTCGGTGCGGCTGCGGGGGAAGAGCGAGTCCATGGCGCTGCGACCGGACGAGCGTAGCGCCGGCGACCGATGAGTTCCGTCCGCCGGGCCCGTCTGGACGGTAGGCCGGCTCGACCGGGCCGCGCGCAGCGACGACGAGGGAGCACCGCAGATGGGACGCATCCACATCGATCTGTTCACGACGCTCGACGGGGTCGCGCAGGCACCTGGCGGTCCGGAGGAGGACCCGGAGGGCGGGTTCCGCTTCGGCGGCTGGCAGGCGCCGCTGATCGACGCCGTCTCCGGAGAGCAGGTGCGGGACGGCCTGGCGGGCCTCGACGCGCTGCTGCTCGGCCGCAAGACCTACGAGATCTTCGCGGGGTACTGGCCGCACCAGACCGGCGAGATCGCCGATCCGTTCAACCGGGTGCCCAAGTACGTCGCGTCCCGCTCCACGCCGGAGCTCGACTGGGCGGGCTCGACGCTGCTCGGCCCGGACCTGGCCTGCGCGGTGCGCGACGTGCGCGACCGCCACGACGACATCCACGTGATCGGCAGCATCGACCTGGTCCAGACCCTGCTCGCCGAGCAGCTCTTCGACGAGCTCACCCTGTGGGTCCACCCGGTCGTCCTCGGCCGCGGCAAGCGGGTGTTCGCCGACGGCGCGACACCGGCCAACGTCCGCCTGACCGGGGCGCCCGAGGCGTCGCCGAACGGGATCGTGCGCCTCCGCTACGCCCCGGCCGAGGGCCCGCCCGCCACGGGCGACATGACCCAGGCTGCCGACGAGCCGAGGACGTAGGCCGGCAGCGCGCATCGCGGGCCGGCACGAGCGATCCGGGGCGGGCTGGGAGCTTAGGATCTATCCCGTTAGGGACGTGGGTTCGTGGTGGTCGGGGGCCAAGGAGGTCGTCGACGGGTCCTGAGAACCAGGCTGGTTGCCTGATCGAGGGGCCCGGTGGCGAGATCCGCCGGCCAGCTGCCGCCACGGACCGCATCCCTACCGGGATAGGTCCTTAGGATGGCGCCATGCCGACCCGTCGCGTCTGCCTCGACCACCTGATCCTGCCGGTGGCCGACGCCGAGACGTCGGCGGCGTTCTACCGGGCGGCCCTGGTCGACGGGCTGGGCTGGAACCAGGTGATCTTCGACGGCCGGTTCGTGTTCGGCCCCGAGGGCTCCGAGGACCTGGTCCTCCAGCCGGTGCCGGGACCGGTGTCGCCGATCCACGTCGCCTTCGCCGCCGACGACCGGGACGGCGTCGCCCGCTTCCACGCCGCGGCCCTCGCCGCCGGCGGCCGGGACAACGGCGTGCCCGGCCTGCGTCCGCACTACTCCCCGGGCTACTACGCGGCGTTCGTCCTGGACCCCGACGGCCACAACGTCGAGGCGATCTTCAACACCGACCGTCCGGGGCCCGGCGGGGCGTGACACCGGATGACGCAGCCCCAGGATGCCGAAGCCGTCGCGCGCGACGCGCTCGCCGAACGGCTGCGAGCCTCGCTCGCCGACCAGCCCGCGCTCAGCGAACGGTCGATGTTCGGCGGTCGCGCGTTCATGGTCGCCGGCAAGCTGATCGCCTGCGCGTTCAAGCCGGGCCGCCTGCTGGTCCGCGTCGACGCCGACCGCGAGCCCGAGCTGACGGCGGACCCCGGCGCCCAGCGCGCCGTGATGGCCGGGCGCGACATGGGCCCCGGCTGGGTGTCGGTCGACCCGACCGCGATCGCCGGCGACGGTGCGCTGCGGTCGTGGCTGGAGGTCGCGCTCGACCACCACCGAGCGGTCGCCGACGGGGAAGCCTGACCCGCCCCCTCGCCCGCACGAACGAGCGACCCGCGCGCCCGTCCGCCGCCCAACGACGACCGGTCAACGAACGACACCCCCCCAGACGCCCAACGACGACCGGTCGACGAACGACACGCCGCGGACGCCCCGGGCGCACCCGACCGCTCTACCCCATCGCCGCCGCCACGCGCTCGGTCGCCTCCAGCTGCGGGTAGTGACCGATGCCCCCCAGCACGTGCACCTCCGCGTCGGGCATCCGCTCGCGGATCGTCGGCAGGACGTGCGCACCGGAGACGGGGTCCTCGGGTCCCCAGACGAACCGCTTGGGCAGGTCGTCGTCGACCAGCGCCCCGACCCACCGCGCCTCGTGACGGCGGCGCTCGGCGATGTAGCCGAGCAGGCGGTGGACGTTGCGGTTGCCGTGGTCGCGGCTGAACGCCCGCCAGTGCTCGTGCAGCTCGGCATCACCGGGGTCGACGGCCATCACCTCCCGCAGCGCCGCGCTGAATCGGCGCTCGGACGTCAGGCGCGCCAGCACCGGCCCGAGCGGACCCGCCATCAACTTCTGGATGCGGATCGGGCGGTGCAGGTGCGGGAAGAGCCCGCCGTTCATGAACGTGACCCCGGTGAGCGTCACCGGCAGGGTCCCGTCGCGTCGCCGGGCCAGCAGTTCCTGCGCGACCGACACCCCGTAGTCGTGCGCGACGAGCGCGGTCTCGGCGACGCCGTGCGCGCGCCAGACCGCCTCGACCAGGTCGGCCTGCTCGACGAGTCGGTAGTCGTACCCACGCGGCTTCGCCGACGCGCCGAACCCCAGGAAGTCGAGGGTCACGTCGCGTCGCCCCGGACCGAGCGCTTCCAACAACGGCGCCCAGTCCCACGACGAGGTCGGGAACCCGTGCAACCACGTGACCGCGGGTGCGTCCGCATCCCCGTCGGCGCGCGTGAAGACGCCGTCGTCCAAGCGCCGGCCGCCGGCCCACCACGCGTCGAGCGTCGTCATGGGGCGAGCGTAGCCGGCGTACGCCGCGATGCGTGGCAGAAGAGGCACCGAACGCGCCAACGCCGCCTAGAGACGACGTCTTAGACTCGTATCCGGTGCCCGCGCGACCACGGCGACTCCTACCGGTGAGACGGCTTCCGCCCCTTGCAGCGCTCCTGGCGGTTGCGACCCTCGCGGGCTGCGGCACGACCACGGCCGAAACGGCGACCGTGCAGGCACCGGCGGCGCCGTCGGAACCGGCAGACCGCGGAAGCGGCACGGTCGAGCGCGTCGCGCCGCCGGCCCCCACGAAGGCGTCGACCATGCGTGAAGCAGCTCCGGCCAAGCCGGCCGGCCGCTGGAAGTCGTGCGACAGCGACGTCGACGCTTGGCGGCCTCGCACGAGCTGTGCCTTCGCGCGGAACGTCTTCTACGAGTATTGGGTGGCCGGCCAGATCTCGCCGGTGATGGTCCACGACCCGACGCTCAGCCGGGCGCTTCCCACCCGGTGTCGGGTCGGCGTTGCCCGCGTGCTCTGCTCAACCGCGGACGGTCGACGCGTCCGTATCCCCATCGTAGCGCTCGAGATGTACTCGGACGACCTGGCCGCGGACTATGCGGCGTCGCACGACACCGGGACGGGCTCGACGTCCGCGCTCGAGGACCCGGAGCGGGAGGGCCGGTAACCGGCCGCCTCATGTTTGTCACCTGATGTCGCCCGTCAGGACAGAAGTCGACACGCACTGGCGCCGTCGCCGCGCATGGTGATTCGGGATCCCGCCGACGTCCCGGTGGCCCCGCGTACGGCGTAGCACCACTCGCCCGTCCGAAGTAGGCTCGGGCGATGTCGATCGAGCAGAGCGACGCAGCGCCACGCCCACTTCCGGGCGTCGAACCGGGGGCCAGCGAGCAACCACGACGCCGCCACAGCACGTGCCGCATAGCCGGCGCCGTACTCCTCGGCCTGGCGCTGCTCGTGGTCGTGGTGAACTGGACCTGGGGCCGCCTGCCCGCCGAGTCTCCGCGCAGTGGCGACGTGGCGCAGCTCGACGACGTGCGCGTGCGATACGTGGAGCGCCCGGGCGACGGCACCCCGATCGTGCTGATCCACGGCCTTCCGGGAACCGCCGAGGACTTCGAGAAGGTCACGCCGTTGCTGGATGGCCATCGCACGATCGCGCTCGACCGGCCGGGCTTCGGCTACTCCGACGGCGGTTACCACCCGGCCGACCGCCAGCTGCTCGCGATCGACCAGCTCCTCGACCACCTGAAGATCGACAAGGCGGTGCTCGTCGGCCACTCGTACGGAGGCGCCCTCGCGCTCGGCTACACCGCGCTCTTCCCCGAGCGCGTCCGGGGGCTGGTCCTCGTCAGCGCCGCAGCGGGTGGCGCGCGCTCCGACACCTTCGGTCGCGCGCAGGCGCGCCTGGTCCAGGGCCTGTCGTGGCCGGTGGTCCAGCCCCTGGCGCACGTGACGTTCTCGCAGGCGATGCGCACCGCGTCGGCCAAGATGGGCGCGGCCGAGGCCTTCGATCCCGACCCGGTCCAGCCGGCCTACGAGCAGCAGCTGCTGCAGAGGTCGATGCGCCAAGAGGACCTCGACGCGCTCGCCGGCGAGCGACTGGCGTCCAACGGCGTCATCGCCGACGTCGACCGCGAGCTGCCCACGATCTCGACCCCGACGATCGTGATCCACGGCGAAGACGACCGTCTGATCGCCGCCGAGCACGGCCGCCGCACCGCCGCCGAGCTCCCGAACGCGCGCCATGTTCCGGTCCCCGGAGGCCACATGGTCCCGCTCGTGCACCCGGACGTGGTGGCCCGGGCCGCGCGGGAGTGTGCGCGGCGGTGCGGGGCGCCGCGTTGAGGGCCGGGACCGACGGCCGCCCTGGTCCTGCGAGTCTGCGCCGCATGCGACCGGCATCGGTCCCGGTGGCCGTCCTCATGACGCTCTGGGTTCTTCCCAGCGAACGCCAGGGAAGCGGGCGAAGCCGCGATCGAACGTGACAACGGTGGCGTCAAATTCGATGGCGGATGCCGCGATGTAGGCGTCTGGAACGAGATTGCCGGTGGCTCGGCCGTCTCGGCAGAGTTCCGCGAACAGTCGCCAGTGCCGCGGACCCGGATCGCCGGGCAGGAAGCGGGCAGCGCTGCGTAGGTCGTCGACGAACCCGAGGGTGGTTTCGATGTCAGCGGGCGGCGAGAAGATCCGCGGGTGCGTGACGATCCGAACGAAACCCGACAGGACAATGCCGGGGACGACTATCGCCGTCGTCCCGTTGACGACCCCCTCGAGCCAGGGGCCTGCCACGCCGTGCTGGACGGCGTCTTCGCGGAAGGCGGCGACGAGGACGTTGACGTCCGGCAGGATCAACGCAGGCCGTCCATGACGTCCCGCACCGACGCGTTGTCGGCAAGGTCGACGCCCGGCTGGACCCCGTTGCCGGCAAAGGTCCGGAGCTGGATTCTCTCCTGCGACCCGGAGCAGGCGTCCTCGCTGAGTTCCCGCCGCAGCGCCTGAGCGATCAACGCCGTGAGCGTCGTGCGCCGTTCGGCGGCTCGCACCTTCGCAGCATGGAGCAGATCGTCGTCCAGATTGATCGTGGTCCGCATGCATCAAAGCATACGATCCGCGCATCAGTATGCCTAGCTTCCCTGTGCACGACGGCGCGGCGTTCATCGCAGTGAGTCAAGCCGCCATCCGCGTTGCGCTTCTACCGCCAGCCTGCGGCGGGTTGGCGTTCCGATCGCTGCGGCTTGCAGGCAGAGCTTCCGCAGGATTTCGTTGCAGCCAGAACTCGCCGGGCTCGAACCGGCGACCTCCTGGGTGCGATCCAGGCACTCTTCGGTGATCCGGCGACCGTCTGCCTGGCATGCAGGCACTCCCCCTCCGATCGAACCCTTGACCCCCTGCTGGCAAAGCACGAAGCATCTCAAGGGAGCCGACCTTCTGCATGCCATGCAGCAACTCGAGCGCTCCGGGAACCTCAGCTTCCCAAGCTGAGGTTCCCGCCTCGGTCCTACAACCCCTGCCGAATCACCGGGGTCTTCGCCGCCTTCGCCTCATCCAGACGCCTCACGGGCGTGGAATAGGGCGCGTTCTGGGCGATCGTCGGGTCGTCCTTGGCCTCGCGCAGGATCTCGGCGAGGGCCTGGGCGAAGGCGTCCAGCGTCTCGCGGGCCTCGGTCTCGACCGGCTCGATCAGCAGGGCCTCGTCCACGAGGAGCGGGAAGTAGACCGTCGGCGGGTGGAAGCCGTGGTCCAGCAGGCGCTTGGCCAGGTCCAGGGTCTTGATGCCCAGCTCGCGCTTCATCGGGCCGCCCGAGATCACGAACTCGTGCATGCAGCGCGTGCCGAACGCCAGCGGCAGGTACTCCCGCACGCCGTGCTCCTGCAGCTTCGCCAGCAGGTAGTTCGCGTTCAAGACCGCGGTCTCCGACGCGTCGCGCAGCCCCGACCCGCCCAGGCTCTTGATGTAGGCGTAGCAGCGCACGAAGACGCCGTAGTTGCCCTGGAACCCGCGCAGCTTGCCGATGCTCTTGGAGCCCGGATCACCGTCGGGAATCCGCGCCGGATCCGCCACCAGGTCGTAGCGAAAGCCGTCCGGCGCAGCGCCGGCGGTAGCGTCGCTTCCGGCCTCGCGCCGGATCACCGGCACCGGCAGGTACGGGGCGATCCGGTCGGACACCGCGATCGGACCGGACCCCGGACCACCGCCGCCGTGCGGCTGGGTGAACGACTTGTGCAGGTTGAAGTGCACGATGTCGAAGCCCATGTCGCCCGGACGCGTGATGCCCATGATCGCGTTCAGGTTGGCGCCGTCGTAGTACAGGACGCCGCCGACACCGTGGACGATCTCGGCGATCTGCTCGATGTTCGGGTCGAAGATCCCCAGCGTGTTGGGGTTGGTCAGCATGATCAGGGCGGTGTCCTGATCGGCCTTCGCGCGCAGGTCGTCGATGTCGACGCCGCCGTCCGGGTTGGTCGCGACCTTCACGACCTCCAGCCCGGCCATCGTGACCGTCGCCGGGTTGGTGCCGTGCGCGGTGTCCGGGGTCAGGACCTTCGTCCGCGTCTCCCCCCGCGCCTCGTGGTAGGCCCGCGCCAGCAGCACGCCGGCCAGCTCGCCGTGCGACCCCGCCGACGGCTGCAGGCAGACGTGCGGCAGGCCGGAGACCTCGGCCAGCTGCCGCTCAAGCCCGTGCATCAGCTGGAGGGCGCCCTGGGCGTGCTCCGACGTCTGGAACGGGTGCAGGCGGGCGTGGCCGGGCAGGGCGCCGACCCGCTCGTGCAGGCGCGGGTTGTACTTCATCGTGCACGACCCGAGCGGGTAGAAGCCCGTGTCCAGGTCGAAGTTCCGCCGCGAGACGCGCACGTAGTGCCGGACCAGCTCCGGCTCGGTGACCTCCGGCAGGCCCGCGGGCGTCGAGCGGCGCAGGCGCGCGGGCAGGATCTCGTCCAGCGAGACCTCCGGCACCCCGGAGTCCGGAGCGACGAAGGCCCGGCGACCGGCGACGCTCTTCTCGAAGATCGTCGTCGCGTGGTCGCGCTGGATCGGATTGACCGACGTCGTCGGCGCGGCCAGCGGCCGCGGATCGGAGCCGCCGGCGGCGGGCAGGATCGCCTCGGTCTGGACGGTGCTCATGCGGTCGCTCCGGTCGCCGGGACGGCGGTTCGCTGCGACGCGATCGCTGCGTCCAGCAGCTGCGCCAGGCGGTCGATCTGTTCCTTGGTGCGCTGCTCGGTGATCGCCACCAGCAGGCCGTCGGCGTACTCGTCGCCGTGGGTGCGCGTCAGCGCCAGGCCCGGGTTGACGCCGTGGTCCTGGCAGTAGGCCACGACCTGCTCGACGTCGACGCCCGGCAGCCGCAGCGCGAATTCGCGGACGACCGGCTGCTCGTGCAGCAGCTCGACGCCGTCGATCGCCGACAGCGTGGTCCGCGCGTAGTGCGTGCGCTGGACCAGCAGCTCGGCGAGCTCGGGCAGGCCGTCCTTGCCGAGCCACCCCAGGTAGACGACGCCGGCGAGCGCGTTCAGCGCCTGCGACGTGCAGATGTTCGACGTCGCCTTCTCCCGCCGGATGTGCTGCTCACGCGTCT
>CAZFIQ010000083.1:5946-11087 GCA_964519185.1 uncultured Patulibacter sp. | reverse complement strand
GGACCTCGACGCCGGCGGTCCGCAGCAGCTCGCGCAGCTCGCTGAGATCGTCGCCGGTGGGCATCACCCCGACGATCACCGCCTGCTGGTGCTCCGCGCGGCGCTGCTGCTCGAGGTCGTCGACGTGGGTCGTGTCGAACGGACGGGTCGTGTTCTGGCGGTCTTCGCGGCGTTTCGACACTGCCTACGAGTGTAGGGCGCGATGGCCGGGGCGCGGGACGGGTGGTTGCGGCGACCGGACGCGGTCGCGAACGACAACCCGTCGGGCACGGCTCCGTCGGTCCGGACGAGCGGACGATGTCCTCCGGCGTACGGGGCTAATAGGGTCGTGGCCGTGCCCGCGCTCGCCGACCGCCTGTCCGCCCTGACGCTCGAGCTCGTCGACTGCGCCTCGGAGTCGCGGGAGGAGCAGCCCGCGATCGACCTGGCGCGGCAGCGGCTGGAGCAGGCCGGCGTCCCCGTCCGGGACCTCGGGGACACCTGCCTGGTGGCCGGCACCGCCGAGCGCGGCGAGCGGCCGCTGGTCCTGCTCGCGGGCCACCTGGACACGGTGCCGGTCCAGGGCAACCGGCCCGGCCGGATCGACGGCGGCGCGGTGCACGGGCTCGGCAGCTGCGACATGAAGGGCGCCTGCGCGGTGATGATCGAGCTGCTGCGCGACGGCCTGCACGCCGATCCCGATCGGGCCTGCGACGTCGGCGTGGTGCTGTTCGGGCGCGAGGAGCTGCCGTTCGTCGAGACCGCGCTGACGCCGATGTTGGAGCGGCAGGCCGCGCTGCACGCGGCGGACCTGGCGGTCGTGATGGAGCCGACCGCCAACGGGGTCCAGGGCGGCTGCCTGGGCAACCTCAACGCCACCTGGACGTTCCACGGCACGGCGGCCCACAGCGCCCGCCCGTGGCACGGCGACAACGCGATCCACCGGGCCGCGGTCGGCGTCGCCCGGCTGGCGGAGGTCCCGATCGAGCGCCACGTCTTCAACGGCCTGGAGTACGCGGAGTGCGTGTCGGCCACCCGGATCTCCGGCGGCGTCGCGGACAACGTCGTGCCCGATCGCGTCGACGTCCACGTCAACTACCGCTATCCGCCGGGCGTCGCCCCCGGGATCGCCGAGGCCCAGCTGCGCGCGTGGTGCGGCGCCGAGCGGAGCGATCTGACGATCGTCGGCAACGCGCCGTCCGGTGCGGTCGCCACCGACGGGCCGTTGGCGCGCGCGCTGATCGCCCGCAGCGGCCGGGAGGTCACCCCCAAGCAGGCCTGGACCCCGGTCGCCGAGTTCGGGCTGCTCGGCATCCCGGCGGTCAACTACGGCCCGGGCGACCCGCAGTACGCCCACAAGCGAGACGAGCAGGTCGCGATCGCGGCGCTGGTCGAGAGCTACGAGACCCTGGCGGCGCTGGTGCGGACCGGGAGCTGAGCGGCGCCCGCCAGCCTGCGTCACCTTCGGTACCGCTGCGGTACCGAAGGTGACGCGCTCGCCGCCCACGGGCCGTGGACGGTGAACCGCGGGCGGTGGGCCCGGGGCCGGCGGACTATCCTCCGCGGCGATGTCCCCCGCGCCGTCGATCAACCCGCTGCTCCGCGGGAGCGGCACCTACCCGTTCCAGCGGCTGACCGCCGCCCGCCAGGCGCTGGTCGCGGCCCGGCCGGAGCTGACGGTGCTCGACTTCGGCGCCGGCGAGCCGCGCGAGCCGACCCCGGAGCTGATCCGCCGGGCGATGGTCGACGCGATCGAGCGCGAGACGGTCTCCTCCTACCCGCTGGCCGCGGGCCTGCCCGAGCTGCGCTCCGCGATCGCCGCCTGGATCGCGCGCCGCTACGGCACGACGCTCGACCCCGACCGGCACGTGCTGCCGACGCTCGGCTCGAAGGAGCTGGTCTTCGGCCTGGCCCAGACGCTGGTCGACCGCGACGGCGGCCGCGACCTGGTCGCCGTCCCCCAGCCCGCCTACCCGGTCTACGAGCGCGGCGCGCGGTTCGCCGGCGCCGACGTGCTGACCCTGCCGCTGACCGCGGAGCACGGGTTCCTGCCCGACCTCGACGCGGTCACCGCCGACCAGTGGGCGCGGCTGGCGCTGCTCTGGGTCAACTACCCGAACAACCCGACCGCGGCCGTCGCCTCGCCCGCGTGGTACCGCGATGCCGTCGAGCGCTGCCGCCGCCAGGGCGTCGTGCTGGCCAGTGACGAGGCCTACAGCGAGCTGTGGTTCGACGGCGACGCACCGGCCTCCGCGCTCCAGGTCGCCGCCGACGGCGACGGCCTGGTCAGCGTCCTGACGATCAACACGCTGTCCAAGCGCTCGTCGATGCCCGGCTACCGGTCGGGCTTCGTCGCCGGCGATCCGGCGCTGATCGCAATGCTCAAGCGCCACCGTCCGAGCGTCGGCGTCGCCCCGCAGCGGTTCGTCCAGCGGGCCGCCGTCGCGGCCTGGAACGACGAGCGCCACGTCGACGAGGTCCGCACCCGGTACCGCGAGAAGCTGGCGATCCTGCAGCCCGGCCTGGACGCGCTCGGGCTGGTCAACGCCGGCGGGCCCGCGTCGTTCTTCCGCTGGCTGGCGCTGCCGGAGCGGTGGACGTCCGCGCCGTGGGTCGTCGCCGCCCGCCGCGACCCGCTGACCGCCGAGCTGATCGCGCTGCTCACGGACGGCGACGACCCGGCGACGGGATCGGCCAGCGCGACCTTCGCGGCCGCCCTGCTCGGCGCGGGCATCGTCTGCGCTCCGGGTGGCTTCTTCGGGCCCGCCGGCGAGGGCTACGTACGGGTCGCGCTGGTCCCGACCGTCGCCGACTGCGGCGTGGCGGCGGAGCGGCTGGCGGCGCTGGCGGCCACCAGCTGACCAGACTCAGCGGGCCGAGCGCGCAGCGGTGCGCAGCAAGCCCCACAGCACGAGGCCCTGCGTCGCGACCGCGGCCGTCGCGGCCAGCAGGAAGCCCCCGGCGATGCCGAGCGGCTCGACCGTCTGCGCGACGACGAAGCAGAACAGGGCGAAGGCGAAGAACCCGAGCACCAGCCCGCGCAGGATCCGGCGCGTCGCCCCGACGCCGGAGTGTGCGTGGGTGAAGCTGGCGAGGATGCCGGCGATGATCGGGAACGGGGCCAGCAGCCCGCTCAGCTCCGGGCCCAGCGCCGCGGCGACCGCGGTCAGCGTGAGCACCAGCACGACCGCGCTCGCTCCGCGCGCGGGCAGGTCCCAGCGCGGCGGCGGCAGCGGCCGGACGCCGCCGTCGGGCGGTGGCGCGGGCAGGATCCGCAGCGCGACCAGGAAGCCCGCGCAGGCCAGCGCCACCGCGGCGAGCGGGCCGACGTCGATCCGCGACAGGACCCACGTCACGGCCAGGAACGCCAGCCAGCCACCGACCAGGCAGACGGGCCACGGGGCCGACCCGGCCGCCCAGGCGTAGACCACGACGAAGGTGGTCAACGACACCAGGCCGAGGGTCGTCCCGACCGCGGCGTCGGCCGCGAACGCCGCGCCCTGGTCGAGCGCGAACGCCAGCAGAATCGGCCCGGCGACCACCGGCAGCCCGCCGACCAGCCCGCCGACGAGCATCCCGAACCGGCGTGCCGCCAGCGACGCGCCGACGATGAACGCCGGCGCCAGCAGGAGCTTGACGGCGAGGGCCAGCACGCGGAGATGGTCGCGGATCGCGCGCGGCGCGGCGGTGCGCTCTCCGAGCGGCGGGCGGATCGGTGGCCGCCGGCCGTTCTCTGGCAGACTCCCCGAGCGTGAGCGATACGCAGCAGCAGGGAGCCTGGGCCATCGGCCTGGCGACGATCAACGACGCCGACGGGCGGGTCCTCGACAGCTTCTTCCCCGCCCCCGCGCTCGGCGTCGATGCCAACGCGGTCACGGCCGCCGGCCACCCGGGCGGCACGGGCACGCACGAGGTGCCGTTCGCGAAGGCGTCGGTCGTCGCCGGCGGCGCGATCGCCGCGTCGATCGGCCACGACGCCGGGCGGGGCGTGCGCACGATCGCGATCGCGACGGTGATCGAGGACCTGTCGGCCGCGCCGGTCGACGCCCACGACGCCTACCTGCGCCTGCACCTGCTGTCGCACCGGCTCGTCGTGCCGCACAGCATCTCGCTCGACGGGCAGTTCGGACTGCTGACCAACGTCGTCTGGACCTCGCAGGGCCCGTGCGCGGTGGAGGGCTTCGAGCAGACCCGCCTGCGGCTGCGCGCCGAGGGTCGCACCGTCAACGTGACCTCGATCGACAAGTTCCCGCGGATGACCGACTACGTCGTGCCGTCGGGCGTGCGGATCGGCGACGCGGACCGCGTGCGGCTGGGCGCGCACCTGGCCGAGGGCACCACGGTGATGCACGAGGGCTTCGTCAACTTCAACGCCGGCACCCTGGGAGCCTCGATGGTCGAGGGTCGCATCTCGCAGGGCGTGGTGGTCGGCGACGGCAGCGACATCGGCGGCGGCGCCTCGATCATGGGCACCCTCTCGGGGGGCAACGACGCCGTGATCTCGGTCGGCGAGGGCTGCCTGCTGGGCGCCAACTCCGGCCTGGGGATCTCGCTCGGGGACGGCTGCGTGGTCGAGGCCGGCCTCTACGTCACCGGCGGATCGCTGGTCCAGCTGCCGGACGGCAGCACGGTCAAGGCCCGCGAGCTGTCGGGCAAGAGCGGCCTGCTCTTCCGCCGCGACAGCCAGAGCGGTGCGATCGTCGCGCTCGAGCGCTCCGGCGCCTGGGGCTCGCTCAACGAGCAGCTGCACGCGAACTAGCGGTCGTCGTACGACGACCGGTCGCCGTTCGGTCTGCCCAGGACGCCCAACGACGACCGGTCGCCTCTCGGCGACGTCGGCTCAGTCCAGCCCGCGCAGCGCGTCGACCAGCTCGGCCGACGCCTCGGCGGCGTAGACCGGGACCGCCCAGCCGGTCAGGTCGACGTGCAGGTCGTCGCCGACGTCGACCGTCAGCTCGCCGCCGTCCAGGCGGACGGTGACCTGCTCTCCCCCGTCCTCGTCACCGTCGCCGCCGCCGGCCAGGACGTACGCCACCGCGGCACCGGACGCGCCCGTGCCCGACGACATCGTCTCGCCGACGCCACGCTCGAAGATCCGCGCGCGGATCACGCCGGGCTCGAGCTCGCAGTACCAGGAGACGTTGGTGCGCTGGGGGAAGCGC
>CAZFIQ010000083.1:0-5936 GCA_964519185.1 uncultured Patulibacter sp. | reverse complement strand
GTCAAGATCGGCAACCCGCAGTGCGCGATCTTGACGTGCTGGTACGCCCAGCACCGCGGCTCCGCGCTGCCGCGGCGCGGCGACGTCTGCGCGGTGTCGAGCGTGTCGCGACCGTCGTCGGCCCCCAGGTGGTCGGGGCTGCGGACGAACGCCCGGCCCATGTCGACCCGGCAGGTGGTCTCGGAGAGGATCGTCGGCCGGATCTCGCCCGCCACCGTGGTGATCGAGAACTGCCTCTGGTCGGTCCAGCCGCGCCGCACCAGGTACATGATCGCCTCGCGCGCACCGTTGCCGGACAGCTCGGCGACCGACCCGTCGGGGTTGAAGATGCGCAGGTCGGCGACGGTCCCGGGCTCGCTCGGCGGCGACAGCTCCAGCACGCCGTCGGCGCCGGGACCCCGGTGCGGGTCGCAGAGCCGCTCCGCCCGCGCCGGGGTCAGCGGGAACGGCAGTCGCTCGCGCTCGACGATCAGGTAGTCGTTGCCGAGCGCCTGCCACTTCTCGAACCGCATCGGCGGGAGTCTAGATGCCGCCGCCCGTCGACCGGTTCGCGGTTTGCCCGCCTCAGGCGGGCAACTCGAGAACGCGTCGCCGCGCGCCACGCTCCCGGCAACCCGTTCGCGGTTTGCCCGGGTGACGGGGGCAAACCGCGAACCCGTTGACGGTGCGCTCCGGCACGCGCTCCGGCCGGGGGCGCGATACTCGCGGCACTGCCACCGCTCGCCGCCGGTTCGCCGGCCCGACTCCGAAGGTCTCCCCGCATGTCCGATCCGCAGTCCCCTCCACGTCGCCGTCGCATCGGCTCCGCCCACGTCCTGGCCGGACTGGCGCTGTTCGTCGCCCTCGGCGGCACCAGCTACGCCGCGGTCTCGCTGCCGCGGGACAGCGTCGGTACCGCGCAGCTGCGGCCGGCCTCCGTGACCGCCGCCAAAATCCGCAGCTCCGCGGTCACCAACACGAAGATCAAGAGCAACACGATCACCAACGCGCGGCTCCGGAACAACACGATCACGAGCGCCAAGATCCGCAACGGGTCGCTGCGGGCGGTCGACTTCCGCGCCGGGGAGCTGCCGCGCGGCGGGTCGGGCGCCCGGGGGGCGACCGGTCCGCGGGGCGCGACGGGCCGGACGGGAGCGCGCGGAGCGACCGGAGCGCGCGGGGCGACGGGCGCCACCGGCCGGACCGGCGCCACCGGTGCAGCTGGGGCGGTTGGTCCGGTCGGACCCGCCGGACCGCCCGGTGCACCGGGCGTCTCCGGCTACGAGATCGTCGACGGGGCCTCTGTGTCGGTCCCGCCGGGCGCCGCCGCCGCGTTCGCGGCCTGCCCGGCCGGCAAGCGGGTCGTCGGCGGCGGGCACCGCGTGCAGGCCGGTGAGGACGTCGTGGCGTCCTCCAGCGGGCCCTCGGCCGACGGCAGCGCCTGGGAGGTCGTGGTCGCCAACGGCTCCGGGCTGGTCGCGTCGGTCCGCGCCCAGGCGATCTGCGTGACCGCCGGTTAGGCGAGCGACGCGGCCCCGTACGCCGTTCGTGGTTCGCCCGCCTGGAGCGGGCAAACCGCGAACGGGTGCGGCGCCGCGAGCGTGGGTCACGTCGCTCCGACGCCCTCGAGCAGCGGCGCGACGATCCGCGCGGCGACCGCGTCGGGGTCGGGGTCGTCGGTCAGGTCGACGACCTCGACGTCCGGCAGCTTGCGCATCCAGGTCAGCTGCCGTTTGACGTAGCGCTTGGTGTCGCGCCGCATCCGCTCCGGGTCGTCGGCGAGCAGCGGCTCGAACCCGTGCGCCTTGCGGGCGGTCGCGGAGGCGCCGGCCGCGGCGGCGGCCCGGACCTCGGCGGCGGCCCCCGCCGCCAGCATCGCGTCGATCCGCTGGTCGATCCGCGCCCGCAGCTGGTCGCGGTCGCGGACCAGCCCGACCAGCCGCGTCGGATGGCGGGTCTCGTCGGTCCACAGCTGGTTGGGGCCGGTCGGCGGGTGCAGCTCGCCCAGCTCGTGCAGCTCCAGCCAGCGGATCAGGCGCGAGCGATCGCGGCGGGTGACGCGCTCGGCGGCCCACGGGGCGACCTCCGCCAACCGCGCGTGCAGGGCCTCCGGGCCGCGCTCCGTGAGCTCCGCCTCCAGCCGCGCCCGCAGCTCCGGTGGGGCCTGCGGCCGCAGGTCCAGCTCGGTCAGCGCGGCGCGCAGGTACAGGCCCGTACCGCCGACGACCACCGGCGTCCGGCCGGCCGCCAGGGCCGCGTCGATCTCCGCGTGCGCCATCCCGGCGAAGCGCCCCGCCGAGCAGGTCTCGGTGATCGGCAGGACGCTGACGAGTCGGTGCTCCAGCTCGTCCTGGTCGAGCGCGTCGCGGGCCCCGGTGAGGGTCTCGATTCCCCGGTAGAGCTGCATCGCGTCGGCCGACACGGCGATCGGGTCACGACCCGCTGCGCGCAGCGCCCGGCCGACGGCGACCGCGACCGCGGTCTTGCCGACCGCGGTCGGGCCGAAGAGGGCGATGACGACGGGCGTGGTGCTCACGACGATGGGGATCTTCCCAGGACCCGCGGAGTATGGTGACCCGGTGACCGTCCTCGTCGGCAGTGGCTCGTCCGCCACCTCCTCGGCCGCCCGTGGCGTCGCGGACGCGGCCCGCCAGGCGGCCGCCGCGTTGGACGGCCGTCCTTGCGACCTCGCGGTGGCCTTCGTGACCGGCGAGCTGGCGTCGGCCTTCGACGCGGTCCTCGACGTCGTCGACGACGTTCTGGCGCCGGCCGAGCTGGTCGGCTGCACGGCGTCCGGCGTCGTCGCGGGCGCCGAGGAGCTGACCTCCGGACCGGCCGTGGTGGTCTGGGCGATGGCGCTCGGTGAGGACGCCGGCGTCGAGGTCGTCACGCTGCGGGCGGAGTCGGTCGACGACGGGATCGCGATCCACGGCGTCCCGGACGGCGAGGACGACGAGCCGCGGAGCACGGCGGTGGTGCTGCTCGTCGACCCCTCGCAGCTGCCGGTCGACGTGACGCTGCGGGCGCTCGAGCGCCGCCTGCCCGGCGTTCCGGTGATCGGCGGCATCGCGTCGCTCCTGCCCCACCCCGACACGCCGCTGCGGCACCACGGGGCCGACGCGGGCGCGGCGGCGATCGCCCTGCGGTTCCGCGGCGTCGACGTGCTGCCGTGCGTGTCGCAGGGGGCCCGGCCGATCGGGCCGTCGATGACCGTGACCACCGGCACCGCCGGCGCGATCCACCGGCTCGACGGCCGGCCGGCGGTCGAGGCGCTGCGGGACGCGGTCACCGCGCTCGGCCCCGGCGAGAGCGAGCTGATCGGCCACGGGCTGCTGCTCGGCGTGGCCGTCGGCAGCGCACCCGACGACCACGCCGGCGAGGCCTACATCGTGCGGGGGCTGTCGGCCGCCGACAGCCAGACCGGCGCGATCGCGATCGCCGCTCCGGTCGAGGCCGGCCAGACGGTGCGGGTCCACGTTCGTGATCCCGACTCGGCGTCGCGGGACCTGGTCGAGGCGCTGCGGCTGCGGCGCGAGGCGGCCGGTACGGCGCGCCTGGCCGGAGCGCTCGCGTTCACCTGCAACGGCCGGGGCGCGGGGATGTTCGGCTTCGACGACCACGACGCCGAGGCGATCCAGCACGAGCTGGGGCCGCTGCCGCTGGCGGGGATGGTCTCGGCCGGGGAGATCGGTCCGGTCGGCGGGCGTCCGTTCGCCCACAACTACACGGCGACGATCGCGGTCTTCCTGGCCTGACCGGCCGGAGCGGGGCCGGCCCGGTCCGCGATCGCGACCGCCGGTAACCTGGCCGGCATGCAGCTCGCCGGAACCACCGTCCTGCTGACCGGCGCCACGGGCGGCCTCGGTCACGCGATCGCGCGCGGGCTGGCGGCGCGGGGCGCGTCGCTCGTGCTGACGGGCCGGCGGGCGGAGGTGCTCCAGCCGCTGGCCGACGAGCTGGGCGCGACGGCGGTCGCGGCCGACCTGGCGGACCGCGCGGACGTCGAGCGGCTGGCCGTCGACCACGCGGACGTCGACGTGATCGTCCACAACGCGGCGCTGCCCGGCAGCGGCCCGGTCGACGACTACACGGTGGCGGAGATCGACCGGGTGCTCGACGTCAACCTGCGGGCGCCGACGGTGCTGACCGCCGCGCTGATCCCCCACTGGAAGCGCCGCGGTCGCGGTCACGTCGTCTTCATCAGCTCGATGGGCGCCAAGGTCCCGACGGCCGACGCGGGCCTCTACTCGGCCACCAAGCTGGGCCTGCGCGGGCTGGCTCAGGCGCTGCGCCCGGAGCTGCGCCCGCACGGGATCGGGGTCAGCGCGATCTTCCCGGGCTTCATCCGCGACGCCGGGATGTTCGCCGACACCGACGTCGAGCTGCCCCGCGGCGTCGGGACGAACACGCCCGAGGACGTCACGGCGGCGGTCATCCGGGCGATCGAGCGCGACCGCGGCGAGGTCGACGTCGCCCCGCTCGGCGTCCGCGCCACCGGGGTCCTCAACGGTCTCTTCCCGGGCCTGCCCGGTCGCCTGGCCGGCCGCTTCGACGACGGCCGCGTCGGCGCCGAGATGACGGCGGCCCAGCGCGTGAAGCGCTGAGAGCGGGGTGGCGCCCCGGCACCGGGGCGCGACGGGGCCGGCTACGCCGCGCCGAGCTGGGCGAGCAGCGACATCTCGCCGCTCAGCGTCTGCGACGTCGCGGCGGTGATCTCGACCGGGACCGTCTGCCCCGGCGCGCCGAAGCCGGAGAAGTTGACGACCTTGTTGTGGCTGGTGCGGCCCCGTAGCCGGTCGGAGTCGGTCCGCGACTCGCCCTCGATCAGCACGTCGACGGTGCGGCCGACGAAGCGCTGGGCGCGCTCGCGGGCGTGGTGCTGGACCCGCTCGACCAGCCGCTCCATCCGCTCGACCTTGACCGGGTGCGGGATGAACTCGTCGGTCATCTCCGCGGCCTCGGTGCCGCGGCGGGGCGAGAAGACGAAGGTGAAGGCGCTGTCGAACCCGACCGCGTCGACGACCTCCAGGGTCTCCTGGAACTCCTCCTCGGTCTCCCCCGGGAAGCCGACGATGATGTCGGTGCTCAGCGAGATGTCCGGGCACTGGGCGCGGATCATCGCGACGCGGTCGAGGAACCGCTGCTTGTCGTAGGTCCGCCGCATCTTCTTCAGGATCCGGCTCGATCCCGCCTGCAGCGGCAGGTGGATGTGGTCGCAGATCTCCGGCAGCGCGGCGTGGACGGCGACGACGTCCTCGCGGATGTCCTTGGGGTGCGGCGAGGTGTAGCGGACGCGCTCGATCCCGTCGATCGCGGCGACGGCCATCATCAGCTCGGCGAAGGTCCGCGGGCGGCCCTTGTCGCCGGTGCCGGTCGGCCGCTTGGCGGCCTCGTGGTACGGCAGCAGCGCCTCCGGCAGCGGGTCGGTGGTGCGCAGGTCGCGGCCGTAGGCGTTGACGTTCTGCCCGAGCAGCGTGATCTCCTTGACGCCGTCGGCGGCCAGCCGCTCGACCTCGTCGATCAGCTGCTCGTACGGCCGTGACGACTCGCGGCCGCGGGTCGACGGCACGATGCAGTACGAGCACTTGAGGTTGCAGCCGACGGCGATCTGGACCCACGCCTGGAACTCGCGGTCGCGCTTGGTCGGCAGGTGCGCCGGGAAGCCCTCGAACTCGAAGTAGCCCTGGGCGCTGATCGACTCGGCGGTCAGGAACTCGGCGAGCTTGTTGATCTGGCCGGGACCGAACGCCACGTCGACGAACGGGAACCGTGCGAAGACCTCGTCCTTGACCGACTGCGCCCAGCAGCCACCGACGCCGACGAGCACCCCGGGGCGCTCCTTCTTCATCCGCTTGGCGTGCCCCAGGTGGGCGATGAAGCGGGAGTCGGCCGACTCGCGGATCGAGCAGGTGTTGAAGAGCAGCAGGTCCGCGTCCTCGGGGTCCTGTGCCTCGTCG
>CAZFIQ010000082.1:0-11205 GCA_964519185.1 uncultured Patulibacter sp. | reverse complement strand
CGGCCTCGAGCACCTGCTCGACGTACCACTTGGTGGCCTGCTCGGAGCCGACCGGCAGGTACGAGACGACGACGTCGGTCTTCGTCTCCTTGAGGATCTTGACGATGTCGGCGGTCTCGCCCGGCGCCTTGGTGATCTTCTGCTTCAGGTACTTGCCGAGCCCGTCGTGCGTCATCCCGCGGTGGACGGGGACGTTCAGCTTCGGGACGTCGGCGAACTTGATCGTGTCGTTCGGATCGGCCCAGATCGCCTCGGAGAGGTCCTTGCCGACCTTCGTCTCGTTGATGTCGAAGGCGGCGGTGAACTCGATGTCCTTGACGTGGTACCCGCCGAGGTCGACGTGCATCAGGCCCGGGACCGGCTGCTTGGGGTCGGCGTTCTTGTAGAACTCGACGCCCTGGACGAAGGAGTTGGCGCAGTTGCCGACCCCGATGATCGCCACGCGGACCTTGTCGCGCTGGTAACGACCGCTGTCGTTCTGGCCGTCGGAAGCTGCGGCGTTGCCGTTCGGAGGCGTCTTGCTCACGGTGATTCTCGAAGTCCTAGGTCTCGGTTGAAGCCGGCTTGGGGAGACGCGACCTCAGACGAGGGCGAGGCGCCACCTTCCGGTACTCCCGCTGCATGTGGCGGAAGCCCAGAGCCACAAACCCCGGATCAGGGGGGCGGTTACAGCCGGATGTTAGGCCTATCTCCGGCGCCGCGCGGTCCGGGGCCGGGCGGGGCCCTTCCGCCCTTCGTCGGTCGCGCGGAGGAACAGCGTCCCCGGGAACTGCGGCTACCGACCGTCGCCGTCGCGAAGCTGCGACCGTACGTGCCACATCCGCTGCGCGGTGGTGAAGACGCCGAGCGCGGCGAGCACCCAGATCGACGCCGGCAGCAGGTCGACGCCGCCGATCAGCTCCTCGCCGCCGAGGCAGAGCCCGATCGAGAGGATCGTCACGCGCACCGCCCGGCTGCCGATCCCGGCCTTGCCGTCCAGACCCAGGCCCTCGGCTCGCGCGCGGGTGTAGGAGACGAGCAACGAGCTGACCGCGGCCAGCGCCGCGATTCCGGCGTTGAGGTCGTCGCCGTGCTTGGCGTAGACCATCACCACCGCGACCAGCACGATCCCCTCCTCGATCCGGTCGAGCGTCGAGTCGAGGAACGCGCCGAAGGTCGTGCCCTTGCCGGACATCCGCGAGTAGCGGCCGTCCAGGGTGTCCATCACCGAGCCGATGATGAAGACGATGCCCGCCAGCAGGTAGTGCTCCTGCCAGATCAGCACGGCGGCGGCGAGGTTGCCGATCAGGCCGGCCATCGAGATCGCGTTCGGCGTCAGCGGCAGGTCGATCAGCCACTGCTGGAACCGGGTCGGCGACGCGACGGGGCCGGCGGCGGACGGGTCGGAAGGGGTGCTCATGGGCGGTTGGGAGCCTACGGCGCGCCACGGTCGTACGCGGCGCGGCGCTACCCTGGACGACGACTGCGCGGTGCGATCGACGGTCCCCAGTGGTTGGCACGAGCCGGCCCGGCCCCCGATCGACCCCGTGACCCAGCTCCCCGAGACTCCGACCGCCGTCGCCGGCCCGCCCGCCGTGGACCCGGCCGACCTGGCGATCGCGGTGCGCGTGCTGGAGGCCGTCGACGGCCTGCCGCTCGATCATCCCGACGCGGTGGCGATCCAGCGGGCGACGGCCCGGCTCTACAAGGCCGTCAAGCGCCGCCGCAAGAACGAGAAGCGGCAGGCGGTGCTCGCCCACGACGCCGCGGTGACCGCGCGGACCGCGACGGGGGCCCCGGGCCGGATCGACGACGAGACCCAGGGCCTGCCGTTGGTCTCGTCGGCGCGCGGTGCGATCGCCGGCGTCCTCCGGCAGGACCGCGCGTGCTACGTCTGCAAGCGGGGGTTCCGGCGGGTCGACGCCTTCTACCACCAGCTCTGCCCGGAGTGCGCCGCCGTCAACCACGCCCGCCGCGAGGCGCGCACCGACCTCCGCGGGCGCCGCGCGCTGCTGACCGGCGGTCGCGCCAAGATCGGCATGTACATCGCGCTCCGCCTGCTCCGCGACGGCGCGCACCTGACGATCACCACCCGCTTTCCCAACGACGCCGCCCGTCGTTTCTCGGCGATGGCGGACAGCGGCGACTGGCTGCACCGGCTGCGGATCGTCGGCATCGACCTGCGCGATCCGGCGCAGGTGATCGCGCTCGCCGATTCGGTGGCGGCCGACGGCCCGCTCGACGTCCTGATCAACAACGCGGCCCAGACCGTCCGTCGCTCGCCCGAGGCCTACGCCCTGCTGGCGGAGGCGGAGGCCGCGCCGTTCGAGGCGCTCCCCGGGTGCGGCTCCCCGGAGTTCGTGGTCCTCGGCGGGCCGGACCGCGGGTCCGGCGCGGTCGCCGGCGGCGCGTCGAACGCCGACCGGTCGTCGTTGGGCGCGCCGGGGACGTCGAACGACGACCGGTCGTCGTCGGGCACCCGGGAGTCGTCGAGTGCCGACCGGTCGTCGTTGGGCACCCGGGAGTCGTCGAGTGCCGGCCGGTCGGCCTTGGGCGCGCAGGAGACGTCGAACGCCGACCGGTCGTCGTTCGGGACCGCGGCGGCCGTCGTCCCCGGTGGACACTGGGCGCCGACCCCGCACGCGCTCAGCGCGCTCGCGCTGCGGGCCAACTCGGCGTCGCTCGACCGGGTGCAGATGGGCACCGCGATCGACGCCGGCGGCCTGGTCCCGGACCTGCACCACACCAACAGCTGGGTCCAGACCGTGGACGAGGTCGACGCGACCGAGCTGCTGGAGGTCCAACTCTGCAACCAGACCGCGCCGTTCATCCTGATCGGCCGCCTGCGTCCGGCGATGCGCGCGTCGCCGGCCCGCCGGACCTACGTGGTCAACGTGTCCGCGATGGAGGGCCAGTTCGGGCGCGGCTACAAGGGCCCCGGCCACCCGCACACGAACATGTCGAAGGCGGCGCTGAACATGCTCACGCGGACCAGCGCCCAGGAGATGCTCGAAGCGGACGGGATTCTGATGACCGCTGTCGACACCGGCTGGATCACCGACGAGCGGCCGCACCCGCAGAAGGTCCGCCTGGCCGAGGACGGCTTCCACGCCCCGCTCGACCTGGTCGACGGTGCCGCCCGCGTCTACGACCCGATCGTCCGCGGCGAGGCGGGGGAGGACGTCCACGGCGTCTTCCTCAAGGACTACGCCGCGCACCCCTGGTAGGCCCGCGCCTCCTGGCCGACGCGGTACGCCGCGGCCGAAGCGCATCGCCGCGGCCGCGCTCCCGACTGCACGCCGGACGTCCCCGCAGCCTGCGCCCCGCTCGCCGCGCCTCCCGCTGCGCCATCCGGCGGCGTGCAGCATTCGTCCCGCTCGCCGCGCCTCCCGCTGTGCCATCCGGCGGCGTGCAGTGTTCGTCCCACCGGCCGCGCCTCCCGCTGATCGACCCGATGGCGCGCAGTGTCCTCACCGCTTGTCGTGCGTCTCGCTGCGCCGACCGGTGGCGTGCAGTGCGAGACCCGCTCGCCGCGCCTCCCGCTGCGCGACCCGGCGGCGTGCAGCGTCTGGCTCGCTCGCCGTCCCCGCCGCCACGCATCCCGCTCCACGCATCCCGCTGCATCCCGCCGTCGCGTCGCCCGGTACGCCCCGTGTGATGCCTGGCCACTGGAATCGCATCAGAACATCTGATACAACTCGACTGAGATTTCGCCAGCCGCGCTAGGCTGTGCGGAACAGGACCCATCCGCTCCACCCGCCGGGCCTCCCGGCTCCGCGCCGCCTGACGTTGGCCACGCGGGGTGGGCGGACGGGCTGGGCGGGACCGATTCACGTAGAAGCAGAACAGAGGACACGCTATGGGCAAGATCATCGGAATCGACCTCGGCACGACGAACTCCTGCATGGCCGTCCTCGAAGGCGGCGAGCCGACCGTCATCGAGAACTCCGAGGGTGGTCGCACGACCCCGTCGGTCGTCGCGTTCGCCAAGGGCGAGCGGCTGGTCGGCGCGGTCGCCAAGCGGCAGGCCGTGACCAACCCGACGAACACGATCTCGTCGGTCAAGCGGTTCATGGGTCGCAAGGAGGCCGAGGTCCGCGAGGAGGAGTCGATCGTCCCGTACAAGGTCGTGGCCGGCAGCAACGGCGACGCCCGGATCGAGGCCGAGGGCAAGCAGTACAGCCCGCCGGAGATCTCCGCGATCACGCTGGCCAAGCTCAAGGCCGACGCCGAGGCGTACCTCGGCGAGACCGTCGACGGCGCCGTGATCACGGTCCCCGCGTACTTCAACGACGATCAGCGCCAGGCGACCAAGGACGCCGGCAAGATCGCCGGCCTCGACGTCAAGCGGATCATCAACGAGCCGACCGCCGCGTCGCTCGCCTACGGCCTGGACAAGGAGTCCGACCAGACGATCCTCGTCTTCGACCTCGGTGGCGGCACGTTCGACGTGTCGGTGCTGGAGATCGGCGACGGCGTCTTCGAGGTCAAGTCGACCGCGGGTGACAACCACCTGGGCGGCGACAACTTCGACAAGGCGGTCGTCGACTGGCTCGCCGCGGAGTTCAAGAAGGACCAGGGCATCGATCTGAAGAACGACCCGATGGCGCTCCAGCGCCTGTTCGAGGCCGCGGAGAAGGCGAAGATCGAGCTGTCCTCCGCCCAGGAGACGCAGATCAACCTGCCGTTCATCACGGCCGACGCCTCGGGCCCGAAGCACCTCGACGTGCGCCTGACCCGCGCCAAGCTGACCGAGCTGGTCGGCGACCTGCTCGACCGCCTGGTCGCTCCGGTCCGCCAGGCGATGGACGACGCCAAGGAGAAGGGTGCCGCCGCGATCGACCACATCGTGCTGGTCGGCGGCATGACGCGCATGCCCGCGGTCCAGGAGAAGGTCAAGGAGCTGACGGGCAAGGAGCCGCACCGCGGCGTCAACCCGGACGAGGTCGTGGCCGTCGGTGCCGCCGTCCAGGCCGGCGTGCTCGCCGGCGACGTCAAGGACGTGCTGCTGCTCGACGTGACCCCGCTGACGGTCGGCATCGAGACCAAGGGCGGTGTCATGACCAAGCTGATCGAGCGCAACACGACGATCCCGACGCGCAAGTCGGAGATCTTCTCGACCGCCGACGACAACCAGCCGTCGGTCGAGATCCACGTGCTCCAGGGCGAGCGCGAGATGGCGTCGTACAACAAGTCGCTCGGCAAGTTCCAGCTGACCGGCATCCCGCCCGCGCCGCGTGGCGTGCCGCAGATCGAGGTCACCTTCGACATCGACGCCAACGGCATCCTCAACGTGTCGGCCAAGGACCTCGGCACCGGCAAGGAGCAGAAGATCGAGATCAAGGCCGGCGGCGGGCTCTCCGACGAGGAGATCCAGTCGATGGTCTCCGACGCCGAGGCGAACGCCGAGGCGGACAAGCAGGCGCGTGAGCTGGCCGAGGCCCGCAACGTCGCCGAGCAGGCCGCGTACCAGTCCGAGAAGCAGCTCGCCGACCTGGGCGACCAGATCGACGAGGCGGCGAAGGGCGAGATCGAGACCGCGATCAAGGACGTGCGGACCGCGCTCGAGGGCGAGGACGTCGCCAACATCAACGCCAAGCGCGAGGCGCTCGAGCAGGCCTTCCACAAGGTCTCCGAGCAGCTCTACCAGAAGGCCCAGGCCGAGCAGGCGGCGCAGCAGGGCGACGGATCGGCCGACGGCGCCGCGTCGTCGGACGAGGAGGACGTCGTCGACGCCGAGGTCGTCGACGAGAAGTAGCCGCCGGCGGCCGCGCCGCCGCCCTGCCCCGTGCGGGCGGCGGCGCGCCACGCCGGCCTGCCGGACCCCACCCCGCCCCACCCGTTCGTTCCGTCACGTAGGAGCCCCAGATGACCGCGCAGCAGCCCGAGAGCCCCAAGTCCCCCGAGGTCAACGTCGACGACGAGGGGCTGGCCGTCGACCCGACGGTGGAGGACGTGGCGACCCCGCCGGTCGACGCCGACGCGGTCGAGGAGCCCACGCCGGATCCGGTGGCGGCCGACACGGGCGAGCCCGTCGACGCCGATGCGGCGCCCGCCGAGGAGGAGCCGGACTGGAAGGACCGCTACCTGCGCTCCGTCGCCGAGCTCGACAACGTCCGCAAGCGCGCCCGCCGCGACGCCGCCGCCGGCGAGGTCCGCGGCGTGACCCGGCTGGCCAAGGAGCTGCTGCCGGCGATGGACAACCTGGACCGCGCGATCCAGCACATCGACGAGACCGAGGGCGGCGACCCGCAGCTGGTCGAGGGCCTGCGGATCGTCCACCGCGAGCTGCACGCCGCGCTGGCCCAGGCCGGGATCGAGGCCTACGACCCGACCGGCCAGGAGTTCGATCCGCGCTTCCACGAGGCGATGACCACGGCGCCGGCGGCGGAGGGCGTGCTGCCGGGGACCGTGTCGATCACGTACCAGGTGGGCTACCGGCGGGGCGAGGACGTCCTGCGGGCGGCCAAGGTCGTGGTGGCGGGCTAGATGATCGATTCCACGACTTCGCGGCGTGGTGCACATCCCCGGCGGCGCGGATCCGCCGCCGGGGACCTCAGTCAGGCCACCAGCCTGACTCTCGGCCCCCGGCGCCGCCCCGCATCCACCGTGAACGCACCCCACATCCACGATTCCGTGGCATCAACCATCTAGGACGCCGATGGCCACGCAACAGGACAAGGGCCCGGACCTCTACGCGGTCCTCGGCGTCGACAAGAAGGCGTCGCAGGACGAGATCAAGAAGGCGTACCGCAAGCTGGCCCGCGAGTACCACCCGGACCGCAATCCGGGGGACGAGGCGGCCGAGGAGCGGTTCAAGCAGGTCGGCGCCGCCCACGACATCCTCTCCGACCCGGAGAAGCGCAAGGAGTACGACAAGGCCCGCGCGTTCGGCGGGCTCGGCGGCGCGTTCTCGACCGGCGGGGCCGGCTTCGACTTCGGCGACAGCGGGATCGGCGACATCCTCGGCCAGGTCTTCGGCCAGGCGACCGGTCGCGGATCGCGCGGCGGTGCCGGCTCGACGCGCTCGCAGCAGCAGCGCGGTCGCGACCTGGAGGCCGAGGTCACGCTGTCGTTCCGCCAGGCGATGGACGGCGCGCAGATCCCGATCAGCGTGCGCACGACCGCGACCTGCGGGACCTGCGCCGGCACCGGCGCCCGCCCGGGGACCAGCCCGACGGTCTGCCCGCGCTGCCAGGGTCGCGGCGTCGAGTCGCAGGGCCAGGGCCTGTTCTCGATCAGCCAGCCGTGCTCGCGCTGCCACGGATCCGGCACCGTGATCGAGGACGCCTGCCCGACCTGCCAGGGCGAGGGCGCCGTCCACGCGACCAAGAAGTACCGCGTGAACGTGCCCGCCGGGGTCAAGGAGGGCTCGAGGGTGCGGTTGGCCGGCAAGGGCCAGGCCGGACGCAACGGCGGCCCGCCCGGCGACCTCTTCGTGATCACCCACGTGACGCCGTCGGCGGTCTTCGAGCGCAAGGGCGCCGACGTCGAGGTCACCGTCCCGCTGTCGATCGCCGAGGCGGTCCAGGGCGCGGACGTCGAGGTCCCGACGCTCGACGGTCGCAAGAAGCTGCGGGTCGCCCCCGGCACCAAGCACGGGACGGTCCAGCGGCTGCGCGGCGAGGGTCCGCCGCGGCTCGGCAGCTCCGGGGCGCCGCGCGGCGACATCCGCTACCGCTTCGTGATCGAGGTCCCGGAGCCGTCCAACGACGCCCAGCGCGACGCGGTCAACCAGTTCGGCGAGCTCTTTCCGGCGGCCGGCCGTGAGAGGCTGTTCAGCCAGGACTGATGCCGACGCCGCGCCGTACCCGCCCCGACGCGACCCGCGTCACGACGACGATCGAGGTCGACGCCGATCGCGGCGTCTTCATGATTTCGGTCGCGGCCGAGCTGGCCGAGATGCATCCGCAGACCCTGCGGATGTACGAACAGCGGGGCCTGATCGAGCCGAAGCGCTCGCCCAAGGGCACGCGGCTCTACTCGCACAGCGACGTCGAGCGGCTGCGGCGGATCCAGGAGATGACCTGCGACCTGGGTCTCAACCTGGCCGGGGTCGAGCGGGTGCTCCAGCTCGAGCAGGACCTGGAGCGCGAGAAGCGCCGCTACGCCGAGGCCGCGGCGCGGCTGGAGCAGCTCCAGCGCGAGACGGTCCAGATGCGCGAGCAGATGCGGGCGGAGATGCAGGAGCAGATCGACGCGCTCCGCCAGCGCAACGAGCTGGTGCTGTTCCGCGGCAGCCGCAGCACCGATCTGGTGCGGGTCACGCCGCGCGATCGGCGGCGCGGGTGAGCGCGCCCGCGTTCTCCGGCACGGCTGCTCCCGACCGATCCCGTCTGCCGGTGGGGGCGACCCTCGACGAGGGCTTCGCGGTGCTCAAGCGCCGGCCGCGGGCGCTGCTGGGGCCCGCGGTGCTGCTGCACGTCGTGCCGATGGTGGCCGCGGTGCTGCTGGCGCTGCTCGGTTGGCTGCTGCTCGGCGACCTGCCGACGACGACCGAGACGGTCCGCGAGTCGACCTTCTTCGGCGACAGCACGCTGGTCGTCCGCGAGACGCCGATCCTGACCGACGGCCAGTGGGTGCTGGTCGGGGGACTGGCGGCGATCGCGGGGGCGACCGTGCTCTGGTTCTCGAGCGCCGCGGCCGGCGCGGTGATCGTCGCGGCGCGCCGCGAGCTTGGCGGCGAGCCGCCGCTGGCCTTCGGCGACGCCGTGCGGACCGGTCTGCGGACCGCCCCGCGGCTGGTCGGCCTGACGCTGATCGTGCTGGCGGTCGCGCTGGTGGCTGCGGTCGTCGCGTTCCTCGCGCTGCGGGTCCTCTACCGGTTGGCGGGCATGCCGCTGCTCGGCCTGGGGCTGCTCGCGTCGCTGGCGCTGGTGGCGGTCGTCGCGACGCGGCTGGCGCTGTTCCCGGTGGTCGCGGTCGTCGAGCGGCGCGGACTCGCGTCGTTCGCACGGACCTGGTCGCTGAGCGCCGGACGGTTCTGGGAGCTGCTCGGCCTGCTGGCGCTGCTGGCGGTCGTGGTGACGGCCTTCTCCGTGGTCGCGTCGCTGGCGCTCGAAGCGGCCTTCGGCGCGCTCAACGCGCTGGACAGCACCGCCGGCGCCTGGGCGCTGATCCCCTACACGCTGCTGTCGCTGCTCTTCGCGGTGGTCTACGTCGCGGCGACCTTCGCCCCGATGGTGGTGGCGCACCGGCGGCTGGCCGCGGGTCCGGTCGCGGACGACGCCTCCGCCTCCGGGGCGCCGCCGGTCGCGCCGGCGCTGTGGTCCTCCGGCGGCGGTCGGTCGTCGGCCGACGGTGCGCCGGGCGACGCGGCCTGACCCGCGCCGGGCGTCCGCGTCCGTGCCGCCGCTCCGACCACGATCAGCGCCACGGCCGCGCCCCACGCCCAGCCGGCGAGCACGTCGGTCGGGCTGTGGACGGCCAGGATCACCCGCGTGATCCCGATCGTGGCGACGAGCGCGAGCAGTCCGGCGAGCGCGGCGCGCGGCGGAGGGGAGGACGGTCGCCGGTACAGCCAGAGCACCAGGGCGAGGGCGATCCAGGCGCTCGCCGACTGGGCCGCGTGCCCGGACGGGAAGCCGCTCGAGCTCTCGGTCGCCGCGCGCAGCGCCTCCGGCGGCCGGGGCCGGTCGACGATCGCCTTGAGCAGCGGATTGAGCGCCCCGGCGATCGCCCACGCGAGCAGCGGGAGCGCCGCGGCGCGCCGCGGCAGGCGCTTGGTCGCCGTCAGCGCGGCGCAGGTGACGACCAGCAGCAGGGCCAGCGGGGCGCCGTGGCCGGTCCAGGTCACGACGCGCGCGACGTCGACCAGCCACGCCGGTCGGTGCTCGGCGACGGCGCGGACGACGGCCGCGTCCGTCCGCGTGACGAGCTGGTCGCCGGAGACGAGCAGCGCGAGCACCGCGACACCGGCCAGCAGGGCGGCGGCGCTCACCGACCAGCACCGTCGGCGGTCCGGGGGAATGTGAGCATGTTCGCTTGACATCAGCGTCTCCGCGTCGCAAAATCTTAGTCAAAGCGACTGAGATATCGGTCTCGCAGCCGTTCTGCCGCGAGCGTAGCCTGTAGCAACGTCGCGCCCAAGCTCCGCCCCGAAAGGTGACGACATGCAGCCCGACCGCTTCACGATCAAGACGCAAGAGGCCATCCAGACCGCGAGTCAACTGGCCGAGCGCAACAAGAACCCCCAGATCGGCCCCGAGCACCTGCTGCTCGCGCTGATCGACCAGGAGGGCGGCCTGACCGGTTCCGTGCTGAAGAAGCTCGGCGTCCCGGTCGACCAGATCCGCCGCACCGCGCAGGCGGCGGTCGACGGCCTGCCGACCGTGACCGGCGGCGGTCAGGCGTCCGGCCCGTCCAGCGAGCTGGTCGCCGTGCTGCGCGCCGGCGAGGAGCAGATGCGGACCCTCGGCGACGAGTACCTGTCGACCGAGCACCTGCTGCTGGCGCTCGCCGCCCACGACTCCAAGGCCGGCGACGCGCTGCGCGGCGTCGGCGCGACGGGCGAGGCGCTGCTGCAGGCCGTCAGCGAGGTCCGCGGCGGCCACCAGGTCACCGACCAGAGCCCGGAGGACAAGTTCGAGGCACTGGAGAAGTACGGCACCGACCTGACCGACGCCGCCCGCGAGGGCAAGCTCGACCCGGTGATCGGCCGCGACGAGGAGATCCGTCGCGTGATCCAGGTGCTCAGCCGCCGCCGCAAGAACAACCCGGTGCTGATCGGCGAGCCGGGCGTCGGCAAGACGGCGATCGCCGAGGGCCTGGCCCAGCGGATCGTCGACGGCGACGTCCCCGAGTCGCTGCGCGACCGCCGGGTGATCTCGCTCGACATGGGCTCGATGATCGCCGGCGCCAAGTACCGCGGCGAGTTCGAGGACCGGCTGAAGGCCGTGCTCAAGGAGGTCTCCGACGCCAAGGGCCAGATCGTCCTGTTCCTCGACGAGCTGCACACGATCGTCGGGGCCGGGGCCAGCGAGGGCGCGGTCGACGCGGCCAACCTGCTCAAGCCGATGCTCGCCCGCGGCGAGCTGCGGGCCGTCGGCGCGACCACGCTCGACGAGTACCGCAAGTACATCGAGAAGGACGCCGCGCTCGAGCGACGGTTCCAGCCGGTGCTGGTCGACGAGCCGTCGGTCGAGGACACGATCGCGATCCTCCGCGGGCTGAAGGACAAGTACGAGACCCACCACAACGTCCAGATCCAGGACGCCGCGCTGATCG
>CAZFIQ010000081.1:9199-11398 GCA_964519185.1 uncultured Patulibacter sp. | reverse complement strand
AACACCCCGACCTCGAAGGCGGTCGTGGTGCGGTTGGAAACAGCCGCCGCAACGTATGATTGAGGTCGTGGCGTCCCCTCCCACGACCCCCGTCGACGCCCGCGCGGCGTTGGTCGACGGCTACGGCCGGGTGGCGCGGGACCTGCGGGTCTCGGTGACGGACGTCTGCAACCTGCGCTGTCGCTACTGCCTGCCGGACGAGCAGGTCGCCTGGCTGCCGCGCGACCAGCGGCTCGACGACGACGAGCTGGTGCGGGTCGTGACCGTGCTCGCCCGGCTCGGCGTGCGGACCGTCCGCGTCACCGGCGGCGAGCCGCTGGTCCGTCCGCGCCTACCCGCGCTGGTCGAGCGGATCGCCGCGATCGAGGGGATCGAGGAGATCTCGCTGACCACCAACGGCGTGCTGCTGGCCCGCCACGTCGCCGCGCTCGCCGACGCCGGCGTCTCGCGCGTCAACGTGTCGATGGACAGCGTCGACCCGCAGCGGTTCGCGGAGCTGACCCGCCGCGACCTGCTGCCGAAGGTGCTCGAGGGCATCGCTGCGGCGGTGGCCACCCCGGGGATCGAGCAGGTCAAGATCAACGCGGTGGCGATGCGCGGGATCACCGAGCACGAGGCGCTCGACCTGGTCGCCTTCGCCCGCGCCCAGGACCTGCAGCTGCGGTTCATCGAGGTGATGCCGCTCGACGCCGGGCACCGCTGGCAGCCGACCGACGTGCTGACCGCCGAGGAGCTGCGCGCGATCATCGCCGCCCGCTGGCCGGTCGAGCCGCTCGAGCGGGTGCCGTCGTCGACCGCCCGGGTCTTCCGGTTCGCCGACGGCGGCGGCGAGGTCGGCTTCATCGCCTCGGTCAGCGAGCCGTTCTGCGCGGACTGCGACCGGCTGCGGCTGACCGCCGACGGTCAGCTGCGGACCTGCCTCTTCGCCCACGGCGAGACCGACCTGCGGACGCCGCTGCGCGAGGGCGCCGACGACGCCCGGATCGGCGAGCTGGTCCGCGACGCCGTGGCCGCCAAGCAGTGGGGCCACGAGATCCACCGACCGGGCTTCCGGCCGCCGGCGCGCTCGATGAGCGCGATCGGGGGCTAGCGGGTGCCCTGGGATACGGTGCGGCGATGGCCGATCCGATCGACACCTCGACGCTCGAAGGCTGGCTGGCCGCCTTCGCCGACGCCGCCGGGACGCCCCCGCCGAGCGACGACGAGGTCGCGCAGCTGCTCGACCTGGCGCGCCACGCCGCCCACCGCGCCGTCCGCCCGACCGCCCCGCTGGCCTGCTTCCTGGCGGGCCGCAGCGGACGTCCGGTCGGCGAGCTGCTGGCGCTGGTCGACGCCGACCCGCGGCTGCGTGCCGAGGACTGACGCCGCGCCCGCCGGCGCTCCGCGGTCACCCGTCGCGGAGGTCCTCGGGACGGTTGACGTTGCGCAGCAGCCGGGCGGGATCGCCGTGCCGGGCGACCTCGTCCGGGCCGACGATCGTCGCGCCGAGGGCCCGCACGGTCGCCACGACCGGGGCACCGCGCGCCGCCGCGTCGGCCAGCGCGTCGGCGTCGGCCGGGTCGAACCGTCCCAGCAGCGGGTGCCGGCGGCCGGCCGCCTCGACCACCGCCAGCCGCTCGGGCCGGACCGCGAGCGCCGCGAGCAGCCCGGGGGCGACGTACGGCAGGTCGACCGGCACGACCACCAGCGGCGCTCCGGCCCGGCGCAGCGCCGCGGCCACGCCGGTCAGCGGGTGCCGGGGCTCGTCGGGCTCATCCCAGCGGGTCAGGTCGTGCGCCGGCAGCGGGCTGTCGCGCTTGGCCACGACCACCGGGTCCAACCCGGCGTTCCGGGCAGCGTCCGCCACGTGATCGAGCAGCGTCCGGCCGTCGCCCAGGCGCACGCCGGCCTTCGGCGTGCCCATCCGGCGGCTGCGGCCGCCGGCCAGGATCGCGACGGTGGTGGCGGTCGGCACGGGCACAGTCTGACGGGACGGCGGACGCGGGACCAGCGACGAGGAGACGACCGATGAGCCTGACCAGCTACGCCGACGCGCGACGGGCGGCGATCGCGCTGGCCGACGCCGTGCCGGCCGTGACCGAGGAGATCGCGCTGGCCGACGCGGCCGGCCGCACCACGGCCCAGGCGGTCGCCGCGCCGATCGCGCTGCCGCCGTTCTCCGGGTCGGCGATGGACGGCTACGCGGTGCGCGCGGCCGAC
>CAZFIQ010000081.1:8652-9189 GCA_964519185.1 uncultured Patulibacter sp. | reverse complement strand
ACCGCCGGTGCCGCTGACGCCACGCCGATCGCCCTGCGGCTGGTCGACGAGTCGCGCGCCGGGCACCCGGCGGCGGTCGTCGTCGGACCAGGAGAGGCGACGCGGATCAGCACCGGGGCGCGGATGCCGGCCGGCGCCGACGCGGTGGTCCGCGTCGAGGAGGCGGAGGTCGCCGACGGCGCCCCGTCGGAGGTGCGGGTCCGGGTCGCGGTCGACCCCGGACGGGACGTGCGGGCCGCGGGCGAGGACGTCGCGGCCGGCGAGCCGGCGGTCGCGGCCGGTGCGCTGCTGCACGCCGGGCGGCTGGCGCTGCTGGCCGGCCTCGGCGTCGTCCGGGTCCGGGTCCGCGTGGCGCCGACGGTGACGGTGATCGCGACCGGCGACGAGGTCCGCGTCGGCGGCGGGCCGCTGGCCGACGGCCAGGTCCACGACGTCCACGGCACCGCGCTCCCCGCGCTGCTGCGGGCGGCCGGTGCCGGGGCGGTCGACGGCGTCGGCGTCGGCGACGACCGGGCGGCGACGATCGACGCGTTCGCC
>CAZFIQ010000081.1:0-8642 GCA_964519185.1 uncultured Patulibacter sp. | reverse complement strand
GCGTTCGCCGGGGCGACCGGCGACGTGATCGTCAGCTGCGGCGGGGTCTCGGTCGGACGGCACGACCACGTCCGTCCGGCGCTCGACGCGCTCGGCGCGACCCAGGCGGTCTTCGGCGTCGACCTGCAGCCGGGTAAGCCGACCTGGATCGGCGGCGCGACCGTGGCCGACCGTCCGCGGCTGGTCTTCGGCCTGCCGGGCAACCCGGCGTCGGCCTACGTGACGGCCTGCCTGTTCGTCGCGCCGGCGCTGCGCGCGCTGCTCGGACGCGGCCCCGCTCCGGCGGTCGTCGGCCGGCTGGCGGAGGAGGCGTGGCCCGACCGGCGCCGCTCGCGGGCGCTGCGGGCGCGGCTCGCGGTCGACCCCGACGGCGTGCTCGCGGTGCGGCCGCTCGGGCCGCAGGACTCGCACCGCCTGCGCCCGCTGTCGGACGGCGAGGCGCTGGCGATCGTCCCGGCCGGCGACGCGCCGCTGCCGGTCGGCACGGCGGTCGAGCTGGTGCCCGTTCCCGGATCCCCGGCACCGTGGTGAGCGTGGGGGTCCGCGACGGAGCGCGCGCGGCGGAAGCCGGCGGGCGGGACCGGGAGAGCGACGGCGTGCGAGAGGATCGAACGGTGAGCGAGGAACGGATCGAGGTCACGGTGCGGCTGTTCGCGGTGCTCCGCGAGGCGGCGGGCACCAACCGGCTGGCGGTCAGCCTGCCGGCCGGGGCGACGGCCGCCGACGGCTGGACCGCGACCTGGGCGGCGCTCGGTCGCCCGGCCCCGTGCGCCCGCGACCGCGTCGCGCTGGCGATCGGCCAGGAGTACCGCGACGCCGACGCGCCGCTGGCCGACGGCGACGAGCTGGCGCTGATCCCGCCGGTCAGCGGCGGACAGGACGACGCGGAGCCCGGGGGCGAGGCGGGCGAGCCCGGTCCCGGCGGGGACCGCGTCACCGGCGTGCGGGTCGTCCACGCGGCCGTCCGCGCCGAGCCGCTCGACCAGGCGGCCCTGTACGCGCTGGTCGCCGACCGCCGCGCCGGGGCGATCGTGACCTTCAGCGGGACCCCGCGCGACGTGCCGCAGCTGAACTACGAGGCGCACGAGGAGATGGCGCGTCGCCAGATGGAGGAGATCCTCCGCGACGTGGCGGCGACCCACGGGGCCTGCGCGATCGCCGCCGAGCACCGCACCGGCGCCGTCCCCTGGCCGCAGGCCGCCGTCGTCGTCGCGGCGTCGGCACCCCACCGCGGCGAGGCGTTCGCCGCCGCCCGCGAGGCGCTGGACCGGATCAAGGCGCAGGCGCCGATCTGGAAGCAGGAGGTCGACGGCGAGCGCCGCGAGTGGGTGGCCGGCGCGGTGCCGACCGACGCCGAGCTGGGGCGCCCCGGCGGCCTGCTGCCGCACCTGCGCCCCGACGGCGGCGCGACGATGGTCGACGTCGGCGCCAAGCCGGTCACGGCCCGTCGTGCGGTCGCGGCGGCGGTCGTGCGGATGGCTCCGGAGACCGCGGCGCTGGTCGCCCGCGGCGACCTGCCCAAGGGCGACGTGCTCGGCACCGCCCGGCTGGCCGGGATCATGGCCGCCAAGCGGGTCCCGGAGCTGGTCCCGCTGGCCCATCCGCTGCCGCTGACCAAGGTCGACGTGCGGGCCGAGGTCGTGCCGGAGGCCGGCGAGGTGCGGATCGAGGCCGAGGTCCGCACGGTCGGCAAGACCGGGATCGAGATCGAGGCGATGACCGCCGCCCAGGTCGCGGCGATCAACGTCTACGACATGGTCAAGGGCGTCGAGCGCGGGGTGGAGATCGCCTGCGTCCGGCTGGTCCACAAGAGCGGCGGACGGACGGGCGACTTCGACGCGCCGCGGCCGTGGGCGGACGGACCCGTGCCGGTGACCACGGGCGACGATGCGGCACCGTCGGTCGGGGCGCCGGCGGCCGGCGACGGGCGCTCGCCGTCGTCCGCCCCGGGGCACGGGATGCGCGTCGGGTCGCGCTCGCCGCGCGACGCCCCGCGCCCGGTCGACCCGCCGATCCGCGCCGCGCTGCTGACGGTCAGCACCTCGCGCGCGGACGGACCGCCGGACGACGCCGGCAGCGTCGCGCTGCGCGCCCTGGCCGTCGCGCTGGGGGCGGAGGTCGCGGTCGCCGACCGCGTCGCCGACGACCGCGCGGCGATCACCGCGCGGATCGCGGCGTTCGCCGACGAGCACCGCGTCGACGTGGTCCTGACCGCCGGCGGCACCGGGATGACCGTCGACGACGTGACCCCGGAGGCCACGCTCGACGCCTGCGACCGCCAGGTTCCCGGGATCGCCGAGGCGCTGCGGCTGGCGTCGCGCGAGCACACCCACGCCTGGCCGCTCTCGCGCGGGGTCGCCGCCGCCCGCGGCCGCACCCTGGTGGTCAACCTGCCGGGCACCCCGAAGGCCGCGGCCGAGGCGGAGCCGGTCCTGGCCCCGGTCCTTGACCACGTCGTGCGGCTGCTGCGGCGCTGAGCGGCGGCGCCGGTCGTCCCGCCCGCCGCCCGAATCGCGCCGTCGTGCCGCCCTGTCGGCCGAGTTCGCGATCCGCGTTGCCAGCGCCGCCCGGATTGCGGTCTCGCTCGTGAGGCGCGGCGAAGAGGCGATCGGGCCCGCCCCGGCCGCGAGTCCGCCTACGCGTTCCCCGCGCCGCCGTCCGCGTCGTCCGCCGCGCCGCGCGCCCGCAGCGCGCGGATCACGGCCAGGCTGACCGGCTCGCTGACGACCCGGTCGCCGTCGACGACCGCGTCGATCACGGCGCGCTTCTGCTCGATCACGCCGCCCATCTCGTCGTCGATCGTGTCCGGCGCCAGCAGGTACCAGGCGGTGACGGCGTCCTGCTGACCGATCCGGTGGCAGCGGTCCTCGGCCTGATCGTGCAGCGCGGGGGTCCAGTCGAGCTCCAGGAAGACCACGTTCGACGCGCGCGTCAGCGTGATGCCCTGCGACGCGGCGCGCATCGAGCAGACGATCAGCCGCTCCGCGTCGGGTGCGATGTCCGCGTCGGCGCCGGCCTGGAAGCGCCGCACCGTGTCGTCGCGCGCGATCGCCGAATCGTCGCCCAGCAGGTGCAGTGCCCCGGGGAAGCGGTCGAGCACCGCCCGCTGGATCTCGCGGTGCTGGGCGAAGACCACCAGCGGCTCGCCGGACGCCAGGAAGTCCTCGATCCACAGCAGCGCGGCCGACAGCTTGCCGGCCGCGGCCAGCCGCCGCAGGTGGTTCATCTTCACCAGCTGCTCGGCCCGCAGCGCGGCGGCGACCTTGGCGTCCAGCTCGCGCAGGTCGAGCGGCTGGGTCCGCAGCCAGGCGATCACGTCCTTCTCGGCCAGCCGGTACTCGGCGCGGTTGTCGATCGGCAGCGGCACGTCGACCCGTCGCTTGGCCGGCAGCTGTGGCAGCACCTCCTGCTTCAGCCGGCGGGCGAACCCGCTCGCCCGCAGGTGCCAGTGCAGCCGGTCGTGCGCCTCGGCCCCCTGGAACCGCCGGGCCAGCTCGGCGCCGGAACCGAAGTCCCTCAGCCGGTCGATCAGCCGCAGCTGGGCGGTCAGCTCCTTCGGCTGGTTGAGCACCGGCGTGCCGGTCAGGGCGAACCGCAGCCCGTCGGCCGGCACCAGCTTGGAGAGCTTCAACGCGGCCTTGGTCCGCTTGGTCGTCGGCTGCTTGCAGTAGTGCGACTCGTCGTAGACGACGGCCCGCGGACGGCGGTCGCCGAGCGCCTCCAGGTGCGCTTCGACGATCTCGTAGTTGAGCACCACGATCTCCGCCTCGTGGGGCTCGGCGAAGCCCGACACGTCGAGCGGCGTGGCCCACGGGTTGGGCTTCCGGGGCGGCGCCCCCGATGCCGCGGCTGCGGCCGCGCCGGCCTCTCGCTCGGCCCGCGGAATCCACTGCTCGGCGGTCCGTCCGTGGAGCACCGCGACCGAGCGGTGCGGGAGCCACTTGGCGGCTTCGCGCGCCCAGGTCAGCTTCATCCCGGCGGGGCAGACGACGACCGCCGGGAACGCCCCGTCGACCTCCAGCGCGGCCAGCGCCTGGACGGTCTTGCCCAGGCCCTGCTCGTCGGCCAGGAAGCTCCGCCGCCGCTTCAGCAGGTACCGCACCCCCGCGTGCTGGAACGGCTCGAGCGTGCCGCCGAGCGTCAGCGGCTGGCCGTCGGCGCGCCGCCGCAGCGGGTTGGCGCGCTCGGCCCGCGACAGCTCGATCGTCTCGATCCGCTCCTCGTGGGCGACGGCCATCGCCCGCAGCGCGTCCTCGGCGGCGGTGGTCACCGCCAGCGCCGGGAAGTCGCGCCGCAGTCGCTCGACGTCCGCGGAGAACGACGCGTCGGCCGGGATCGCCAGGGCGGTGTCGGCGTCGATCGCGGCGTCGCCGGCGCGGTAGCCGCGGGACGAGCTGACGGCGATCGGCGTCGCCTCGGGCAGCGCCTCGAAGGCCCGCTGCAGCCGCCGGCTCCAGCCGGGCAGCAGCTCCAGTCGGGCGTTTCCCTGGTCGTCGCGCCCGGCTCGCAGCGTGCCGGCAGCCGGGCGCCGGCCGATCCGCAGCTCGGCCGCGGCCAGCATCACCGCGGTGTCGACGACCAGCCCGTCGGTCGCGTCGAGCACCGCCACCCCGTCGGCGTCGAACGGCAGCACGTCGACCGTCGCGTCGGCGCTCCCGACGGCCCGCTCGGCCGTGGTCGGGTCGAGCCGGCCGGCGGTCGCCCGCAGCCGCTGGGGCGGCTCGCCGAGCAGCGTGACGACGGCCAGCCGCGGGCCCTCGTCGAGCTCGATCACCCGCGCCTCGCCGTGCCAGCGGTGGAGCGTGCGGAGCCAGTCGGCGACCGGCTCGTCGGGGAACAGCCGGTGCTCGGCGTGCTCGAGCAGCCGCTTGACGACGATCGCCGCGGGGACGCCGAGCGGTGCTCGCCAGACGTGGTTGGCCCAGTCGAAGTAGCGCCCCGGAATCGTCCGGACCTCGTCGTTGAGCGCGCGCGGCACGTCGAGCACCAGCTCCGGCATCCGCCCGCGGGACTCGATCCGGATCTGGGCGAGGGCCGTGGGCTCGGCCGGGCCGTCGTCGGCCGCGCCGTTCGCGCGGACGCTGGGGGAGGTCGCGTCGTCGATGGACCAACGGTAGGCGACCACGCCGGACGACCGTGGCGCGGGGTCCGACGCTGCACGCCGAACGACCATGCAGCGGGTCGTCCGGTATCCGGGTCGGTCGCTGCACCCGCGAGACGCGTGCAGCGCGCCGCGCGGCATGCAGGCTCGCAACGCCCCGGTCCGGAGGGGTGCAGCGTGTCGCGCGTCATCCGCGTTCGCAGCAGCCCGGCTTCGAGGGGCGCAGCGTTCTGCGCGGCTAGGCGCGGTGGTGCGTGGGGCGAGTGGGTCGGCGTCGCACGACGCGAAGCGCCGCCGTTCCGCCTGCGTTTCGGGTGATCTCGGCATCACCGTGATCACCGGGGGGTGAGCCGCGTTCCGGTCGACGCACCCGGTCCCGGCCCGAGACGGCTGAGACCCGGTCGGTGTGCGTCTCCTTCCCGCGCTCTCCCTCGTCGACCAGCGCGCCGGGACGATTCAGGCCGCTTCGGGGTACGCGGCCCACAGTACGGGGGTCTGCCGCTCCGCCTCGTCGTCGTGGGTCCGCTGGAAGTTGCGTCCGCCGCGGTCGAAGGTGGCGGCGACGGCGGCCGGGACCTCGCCGGAGGAGAACGCGTGCGGCAGCCAGCGGGCGTCGCGAACATGGTGGACTCCGACGGCCTCGGCGGGGGCCGATCCGTCGTAGCGCCACGGTCCGACGATCCGGCCCACGTGGAACCGGCCCTCGCGGTCGCGGGTCCAGACCAGCGTGCCGGCCGGCAGCGCGGCGAATCGCCGGACCATCCGCCCGGCCTTCTCGCCGTAGCGGTCGGCGGTGGCGGCGACGGCCTCGGCCACCGACTCCGGCACCGCGTCGAGCGGCTCGCCGATCCCCACGAGCCCGCGCCGCAGGCCGTGCTCGGCGCCGGCACCGTCCGGCAAGTCGTCGCGGCTGCGGGCCCGCATCGGCGCGCGGTAGACCGGCTCGGGACGGGGCACGGGGGAGCACACACCCCACGCTTACCCGGCTCCCACGGGTGCACGCGCCCGACGCCCGTGCCGCCGAATGGCGGGCCGCACTGCGCACGCGTCACGGACCCCGCGTCGCGTGCGCAGCCGCGCCCTCCTGCCGCCGATGGTTGCGCACGGTCCGCGGTGACCGCGCCGCGTGCGCAACGGGTGGCGCCATCCCGCCCGGAGCCCGCCGGGTTCCACGTCGCCGACGTGCCGCGGGACCGCGCGGCGAGACGTCCGGCGGCTACGCGCGGTCGTCGGACACCGTCGAGGTGGTCATCACCTGCGCCTTGTCCGACCCCATGATCCGCCGCAGCAGGCCGGGCGCCAGGAACCGCACCGCCGCCGCGATCCCGTAGATCCGCGGCGTGTAGCGCTCGGCCTTGCCCTTCAGGCCGGCGTCGACGACCGCCTCGGCGACGTCTTCCGGCGTGCCGAGGAAACGGCGGCCGACCACGCTGCCGACCAGCTCGGTCTGGGGGAACCCCTCGGTCGGGACGAAGCCCGGCAGCACGTTGCCGACGTGGACGCCGTGAGCGGCTTCCTCGGCCCGCAGCGCGTCGCTCCAGGCGGCGAGCGCGGCCTTGCTGGCCGAGTACGCCCCGGCGCCCGAGCGACTGACCCGCGCGGCGGTGCTGGAGACGTTGACGATCGCCGCCGGGGCGGCCGAGCGCAGGTCGGGCAGCAACGCCTCGGTCAGCCGGATCTGCGCGTCGAAGTTGATCGCCATCGTTCGCCGGACGTTCTCCCAGCCGCCGTGCTGCTGGCTGCCGAAACGGGCGCGGTAGCCGGCGCCGGCGTTGTTGACCAGCAGCGTCGGCGCCCCGTGCTCGCGTCGCACGTGGTCGCGGACGGCGATCGGCGCGTCGCCATCGGTCAGGTCGACGGCGACCCAGGTGACGGTGGCGGTCGCGGAGAGCTCGTCGGCGAGCGCCCGCAGCTGCTCCTCGCGCCGGGCAACCAGCACGATCCGCGCCTGCGGCTCGCGGGCCAGCCGGCGGGCGGTGGCCGCCCCGAGGCCGCTCGACGCGCCGGTGACGACGGCGACGAGCGGTCCGGCGGGCCGGGCGACCGGCGGTGATGCGGGGACGGACGACGTGGAACTCATCCCTGCATCACAGCGGATTCGGAATGCGACCGCCAGTCGGATCGTCGCGCCCGCATCCCCCGACCCCGCTGCTGATGCGGATTTCGCCGGTCACCGCGGCGCGATCCGCATCAGCGGTGGGTGGTGGACGGTGGACGGTGGACGGCCGGGCGTGACGGTGGCAGACTGTGGACGCCGTTCCTACCGAGGTTCACGATGAGCACGCCGACCGATCACGCCGCCCACCACGTCGCGTCCGGCGAGGGCGGCCCCGACCCCGACCGCGGCGATCGCAGCGCGCCGACGCGGAGCGTGCTGAACCAGGCGCCGCCGCTGCAGCCGACCAACTACGCGGCGCACGACGTGGCGCTGCTCGAGGCGCTGCGCCGCGAAGGCGGCGGTTGGGGAGAGGAGCGCCTGCTCGGGATCGCGGCGCTGGCCGGCACCGTCGAGGCCCGCGAGCACGGCGAGCGGGCGGAGCGCAACGATCCGCAGCTGGTGCCGTACGACCGCTACGGGCACCGGGTCGATCAGGTGCAGCTCGACCCGTCGTGGCACTGGATGCTGCGCGAGGGGGTCGAGCGCGGGCTGGCCGGGATGCCGTGGCGCGAGCACCAGCCCGGGGGGCACGTCGTCCGCGCGGCGATGATGAGCCAGTGGGGCAACGTCAACGGCGGAGTGCTCTGCCCGATCTCGATGACCTACGCGGTCGTGCCGGCGCTGCGGGACGGCAACCCCGCGCTGGCCGCCGAGTGGGAGCCGCGGTTGACCGCTCCGTCGATCGAGGACGGGGCGATCGCCGGGATGGCGATGACCGAGCGCCAGGGCGGCTCCGACGTCCGCGCCAACATCACCACCGCGACCCCGATCGGCGGCGACGAGTACGAGATCTGGGGCCACAAGTGGTTCTGCTCCTACCCGCCGTGCGACATCTTCCTGGTGCTGGCGCAGGTCGAGGACGCGGGCGTCACCTGCTTCCTGGTCGAGCGGGGGCCGGGGATGGAGTTCCAGCGGCTGAAGGACAAGCTCGGGAGCCGCTCGCTGCCCTCGTCCGAGGTCGAGTTCCGCGGGATCCGCGGGCGGCTGGTCGGTCAGGTCGGCAAGGGCGTCAAGGCGATCATCCGGATGGTCAACCACACCCGGCTGGACTGCCTGATCGGGTCGACCACCTCGATCCGCCGCGGCACCGTCGAGGCGATCCACCATGCGCGCCACCGCGGGGCGTTCGGCGCGCTGCTCGTCGACCAGCCGGCGATGACCAACGTGCTGGCCGACCTGGCGCTGGAGTCGGAGGCGTCGACCGCCGTGGCGCTGCGGATCGCCCGGGCCTACGACGACGGTGACGCGGCCTTCCGGCGGTTCGCGACGGCGGTGATGAAGTACTACGTCTGCAAGCGCGCGTCTCCGCACGCGAACGAGGCGCTGGAGTGCCTCGGCGGCAACGGCTTCGTGGAGGATTCGGGACTGCCGCTGCTCTACCGC
>CAZFIQ010000080.1:8942-11495 GCA_964519185.1 uncultured Patulibacter sp. | reverse complement strand
CAGCGGATCTGTGACCAGGCGGAGACCCGCCGGCACGCCCAGAAGGCGCTGCTGGAGTGGGTGCTGCGCGCGGGACCGTTCGCCGGCTGAACCCGGACGGGGCCCGACGAGCCGGGCCGGCCGGCGACCCCGCGACGGCCGTGTGTGCCGGCCCGATCCGCTCCGTCGGGGTCAGCCGTCCGCCCGCGGCGGACGGGCGCCGCCGTCGTCCGTCAGCTCGTACTCGCGCAGCACGAACTTCTGGATCTTGTTGGTGGCGGTCCGCGGTAGGTCGTCGACGAAGACGACGTCACGGGGGGCCTTGTAGCGGGCCAGCCGCGTACGGACCCAGTCGCGCAGCTCGTCGGCGCTCGGGCGCACGTCGCGCACGGTGACGAAGGCGCGCGGGACCTCGCCCCAACGCTCGTCGGGGACGCCGATCACCGCGGCCTCGATCACCGTGGGGTGGGCGCAGAGCGCGTGCTCGACCTCGATCGACGAGATGTTCTCGCCGCCGGAGATGATCACGTCCTTGCTGCGGTCGCGTAGCTCCACGTAGCCGTCGGGGTGCATCACCGCCAGGTCGCCGGACCGGAACCAGCCGTCGGAGAACGCCGCGGCCGTCGCCTCCGGGGCCCGGTAGTAGCCGAGCGCGACGTTGTTGCCGCGCATCACGACCTCGCCCATCGTCCGGCCGTCGGCCGGGACGTCGCGGAGCTCGGGGTCGACGACCCGCAACTGCTCGCTGACGACCGTCCCGACCCCCTGCCGGGCCTGCCGGCGCACGCGCTCGTCGTCGTCCAGGGCGTCCCACGACGGCTGGCGGGCGCAGACGCAGAGCGGCCCGTAGGTCTCGGTCAGGCCGTAGAGCTGGGTGACCGTGAACCCCAGCTCGCGCGAGCGCTCGAGCAGCGCGGGAGCGGGCGGCGATCCGCCGACGAAGGTCCGCACCGGCGCCGGGAGCGGGTGCGCCTGCGGCGCCTCGACCAGCATCGACAGCGCGGTCGGGGCCCCGCAGAGGTGGGTGACGCCGTGCTCGCGCAGCAGCCGCCAGATCTCCGCGGGGTCGAACGATTCGACGCAGACGTGGGTTCCGCCGGCCGCCGTGACCGCCCAGGTGTAGGCCCAGCCGTTGCAGTGGAACATCGGCAGCGTCCACAGGTAGCGGCTGTCGACGGTCAGTCCGGACTCGGCGATCACCCCGAGCGCGTGCAGGTAGGCGCCACGGTGGACATACATCACGCCCTTCGGGGCGCTGGTCGTCCCGCTGGTGTAGTTGATCGACAGCAGGTCGGTCTCGGCCGGGGCGCGGAGCGGAGCGCGCTCGCCCTCCGTCGCGAGCGCCTCGTACTCGTCGTCGGGACCGCCGACCACGATCAGCGCGGGCGGCGTCGGCAGGCCGGTCAGGGCCGCGCGAACGGCAGCGACGAGCGTCGCGTGGACGACCACCAGCCGCGCGCCGGCGTGCCCGACGATCAGCTCCAGCTCGGACGGCCCGAGCCGGGTGTTGACCGGGACCAGGACCCCGCCGGCCCCGGGCACCGCGAAGTGCAGCTCGAGCATCGCCGGGACGTTCGGCAGGATCGCCGCGACCCGGTCGCCGTCGGAGATCCCGTGGCGGCGCAGGGCCTCGGCCACCCGCTCGACCCGGGCGAGCAGCTCGCCGTACGTCGTGCGACGGTCGCCGTGCACCGTCGCGACGACGTCGCGGTAGACGAACGCGCTGCGGTGCAGGAACGAGAGCGGCGTCAGCGCGGCCAGCGAGCTGGCGGGAACGGGAGGCCGCAGGCCGTCCGGCGACGTCACGCCGCACCGCGGTTCGTCGTCGTCATGGGCGCATCCTAGAAGGGGCGTTCCGCCCCGCGCCAGATAGCGGAACCGCTCGTCGGGCCGACCGAACCGGTGTCGACCCGACGCGGCCGTGACCGACCGCACGTGATGCCCAGGCCGCGAACGGCCCGGGCATCACGCCCGCGGATCCCTCAATCCGCGGGTGCGTCGGCGGTTCCCTCGAACCCGGAGACCCTCACAACCTCCGGGAACGTCGTGGTGCGGAGCGCGGGCCTCGCAGGCCGCGCTCCATGGGGGAGCTTCTGGGGGCGAGCAGCAAGCACCATCCCCGCCGCGCGACGGTCCGTCGACCCTTGCGGGCCGGCGGTCATGGCGGCCGCAGCGACGGGGATGGCGGGTGCGTTGCTACTCATGGTGCTGGGAGTTTGGTTACCCTTACTCGGGCGACCGACGGGGACGATAGCGCACTCGCCGCGGAATGCCAACCCCGATGATCGGGATTGAGCGAATCGGCCGCGGTCGGTCGTCCACGGGCCCGCGCGCGAGGCCCGCGCGGCTGGGCGCGGGGCCGGTCGGGGGACGCGGCGGTCGGGGCGGGCAGGTCTCGGACCCGGCGATCCGACACACTGGAGCGATGGCTGCATCCGCTGACCCGACCGCGTCCGGCATCGCCGCGGAGACGGCCCCGTCCGACGACCGGGCCGGTGCGCCCGTGACGACCAAGGACGAGGCGCAGGCGGCCGCCGACGGCGCCGGCCGGCGCGGCGGACGCTGGCGCCGGCC
>CAZFIQ010000080.1:3270-8932 GCA_964519185.1 uncultured Patulibacter sp. | reverse complement strand
CGCGCCCGCACCGCGGCGAGCAGGTCGAGCTGCGGGTCGATTCGCTCGCCCACGGCGGCAACGGCGTGGCGCGGACCGACGGCGGCTGGGTCGTCTTCGTCCGCGGCGGGATCCCGGGCGACCGCGTGCGCGCGACGATCACCAAGCGCAAGAAGGACTACGGCGAGGCGATCATCGCGGAGCTGCTGGAGCCGTCGCCCGAGCGGATCCCGCCGGTCGCGGACCACCCGGGAGCGCCCTGGCAGGTGCTGCCGTACGCCCGTCAGCTGGAGATCAAGGCCGAGCAGGTGCAGGACGCGCTGCGGCGGATCGGCGGCCACGCCCAGGTCGAGATCGAGCCGATCATCCCCGCCGTCGCCGAGTGGCGCTACCGCAACAAGCTCGAGTACTCGTTCGGCACGCAGGCCGACGGCGACGGTGACCCGGCCCTGGTCTGCGGCTTCCACGCCGCGGGCTCGTGGCAGCGGATCGAGCACATCGAGGACTGCAAGCTGGCGTCCGAGCGGGGCAACCAGGCCCGCAACGTCGTCTACGCCTGGTGCGTCGAGCAGGGCCTGGAGGCCTACGATCGCAAGTACCAGCAGGGCTTCCTGCGCAACCTGGTGATCCGCGAGGGGACCCGCACCGGCGAGCTGCAGGTGCGGATCGTCACCAGCCCGGGCGAGTTCGACGCGGTCGGCCTGGCGGCGCGGCTGGAGGAGGCGCTGCCGCAGCCGCCGACCGGCGTGCTCTGGACCCAGATGGCGGCGCTCGGCGAGACGACCTACGGCGGCGAGACCGAGGTGGTCGCCGGCGACGCGTACATCCACGAGGAGATCTGCGGCCTGCGCCTGCGGATCAGCCCCGAGGGCTTCTTCCAGACCAACACGACGATGGCCGAGCGGCTCTACGAGCTGGCCGCCGAGTACGCCGACCTGCAGGGCTGGGAGCGGCTGTTCGACCTCTACTGCGGCTCCGGATCGCTCGGCCTGACGATGGCGTCGCGGGCCGGCGAGCTGATCGGCGTCGAGATCGTCGAGGAGTCGATCACCGACGCCGCGACCAACGCCCTCGCCAACGACATCCGCTCGGCGCGGTTCCTGGCGTCCGACGCCCGCACCGGGCTGCCGGACGCGATCGAGCTGGTCGGTCGCCCGGACGTGTTGATCGTCGATCCGCCCCGCGCCGGGCTCGGGCCCCGCGTCTGCCGGCGGATCGCCGAGGCGGCCCCCAAGCGGATCGTCTACGTCTCGTGCAACCCGACGACGCTGGCGTCCGACACCGCGCGGCTGGTCGAGTCCGGCTGGACGCTGCGCAAGGTGCGGCCCGTCGACCTGTTCCCGCAGACCCCGCACGTCGAGTGCGTGGCGCTGCTCGAGCGCACCGGCGATCCGGTCGAGGCGCCCGCGGCGAGCGGTTCGGACGACGCGGCGTAGTCCGGCCCGCGGGAGCGGTCCCGAGACGGCGTCCTACGCGGGGGTGGGCTCGCCGTCGGCCGCGCGGCCGACGGTCAGGGTGCCGTTGAGGTCCTCCAGCAGGCTGGCGAGCTGCTCGACCTTGGCGTCGTCCCAGCCCACGAGCTGGTGGCGCAGGTGGGCGATCCGCGCCTCGCGGACGGTCTGGCGCTCGGCCCGGCCCTCCGGGGTGACGGCGACGATCGTCGCCCGGCGGTCCTCGTCGCTGCGGTGACGGACGACGAACCCGCGCCGCTCGAGCGGCGCGATCTGGCGCGTGACGGTCGACGCGTCCAGGTCGAAGGCGGCGGCCAGCTGGCTCATCGTCTGGGGCCCGTCGGTCTCCAGCAGCACCAGCAGCAGGTAGCCCGAGCGGTCCAGCGGCGAGCGCGCGATGTCCAGCGCCGCGACCCGTGCCCGCTCGGCGCGCCGCACCAGCACGGCGAGTTCGAGCTGTAGGTGGTCGTAGGGATTCGTGACGGAGCTCGACATCGAGCCGCGAGCGTATACGACTTAGACGACGACGTCTTGCAACCTCTCGGTCCCGGCATGCAGATGTCCCTCGATCGGGTCGGCCGGCCGAACCAGCGGGGTGGACGGGGTGGCGACGGCGGGCATCCGGGCCGCGGGCCGGACGACGGGCTACGGTTCCCGCATGCGCGCAGCCACCATCCGCGACGGCCAGGTCGCCCCCGACACGCACGCCGACCCGGAGCCCGGGACCGGCGAGCTGCTCGTCCGCGTGCGGGCGGCCGGTCTCAACGGCGCCGACCTGCTGCAGGCCCGGGGCGGCTACCCGGCGCCTCCCGGCAGTCCGCCGGACATCCCGGGGCTGGAGTTCGCCGGCGAGGTGATCGGCCATGGCCCGCACGCCGACCGGTTCGCGCTCGGTGCCCGGGTCGCCGGGATCGTCGGCGGCGGAGGGCAGGCGGAGCTGCTCGTCGTCCACGAGCGCCAGGTCTCGCCGGTCCCGGACGCCCTGACCTGGGTCCAGGCGGGCGGCTTCAGCGAGACCGCGACCACCGCCCACGACGCGCTGATCACCCAGGCGGGGCTGCGACCCGGCGAGCGCCTGCTGGTCCACGGCGCGGCGGGGGGCGTCGGCACGTCCGCGGTCCAGATCGGCCGGGCGATCGGCGCCCACGTGACCGCCAGCGTGCGCGCCCCGGAGCTGCGCGACGCCGTCGCGGCGCTCGGGGCCGACGAGGTCGTCGAGCCCGAGGACCTCGAGGGCGACGACGGGCCCGCCGCGTTCGACGTGGTCCTCGAGCTCGTCGGCGCGCCCAACCTGGCGTCCAACGTGCGACGGCTGGCGATCGGCGGCCGGATCGTCGTGATCGGCGTCGGCGCCGGCTTCAAGGCGGAGATCAACCTGCTGGCGCTGATGGGCAAGCGCGCCGCACTGATGGGCTCGACCCTGCGTGCCCGGCCGCTGGAGGAGAAGGCCGCCGCGGCTCGCGCCGTCGAGCGCGAGCTGCTGCCGCTGGTCGAGCGCGGCGCGCTGACCGTCCCGGTGGCCGCGACCTTCCCGCTCGCCGACGTGGCGGACGCCTACGCGCGGTTCGCGGCCGGCGGCAAGCTCGGCAAGGTCGTACTGGAGCTCTGAGACGCGCTAGTACGGCGGCAGCGCGTCGTACCAGGCGCCGACCTCGCGGAACGCCCGCCAGAACGCCTGCTTGGCGGCCTGGTCGTCGAGCGCGTCGTCGATCGTCGGCGTGACGATCGCGGTGCAAGCCGGGGTGAACGGCTGGTGGACGCCGGGGTCGGCGGTCAGCGGCGAGGACAGCGCGACGCCGGTCCGGTTGAGCGCGTCCACCGCATCGTCGCCCATCACCACGACCAGGCGCGGCTGGACGATCGCGATCTCCTCGCGCAGCAGCTGGAGCCAGGCGGGCTCGTCGTCCGGCTCGGCGTCCTCGTCGACGACCTTGACGCAGAGCGTGCCGTAGATCGTGGTCGGGTCGATCCCGAGCCGCTCGAAGCTCTTCAGCAGCGCCTGGCCGGAGCGACCGTAGAAGGCGACCCCCTCCTGCTGCTCGGCGTGGCTGGCGTGGTGCTTGAGCAGCAGCACGTCGGCCTGCGGATGGCCCGAGCCGATGACCGGTAGACCCAGATCGCCGGCGAGCGTCTGCGCGTCGCGGTTGAGCGCATTGATCTCGCGGATCGCACGCTCGAGGTATTTCTCGTGGATCTCGTCGTCGGTCACGGGCATCGCGGCCTGGTTTGACCGCCTCGGCGGCGCGTCCTCGCGGTTGCAGCGAGCGTTGCCGGATGCAGCACGGATTGCTGCACGCGCCGGCGGGAAGGAATCGGCGACCGGGCGCCGCACGCGACGGCCACGCGGCCCGCGCGGAGGTCCTGCCCCGCGGACCGGACGGTGCGCACGCCGAGTCCGTCCTACGACGTGACCGTCCGCCGCCCGAACGTCCACGCGTCGGGCCGCAACCGCCCGAGCTGGTACGCGCCGGCGGCGGCGATCGCGACCACCAGCGCGCCGAACACGGCGTCGAGGAAGAAGTGGTTGCCGGTCGCCATCACGACGAACAGCACGACGAGCGGGTAGACCGCCCAGAAGACCTTGGCCGGCCGCCGCTTGCAGAGCCGCGCCAGCGGGATCCCGACCATCAGCGAGAAGCCGATGTGCATCGACGGGACCGCGGCGTACGGGTTGTAGAGGTTGCTGGTGCTGTGGTTGGTCGGGTCGACGTTGGTCATCCGCGCGATCGCGTCGAAGATGTCCAGCCCCGGGACCAGCCGCGGCGGGGCGGTCGGCAGCGCGATGTAGCCGACGAGCGCCAGCGACCAGGCGATGATGAACATGTTGCGGACGAAGCCGAAGGCCTCGTTGTGCACGATGTAGATGTAGATCATCGCGCCGAAGGTGACCGAGAACTGGGCGTTCAGGTAGAGCAGGCTCGACGCGTCGAGCAGCCCGGGGACGCTGTCGGCGAACCGCTGGACGGCGTGCTCCATGTCCAGGTGCAGCGCGCGCTCGACGGAGACGATCCAGTCGGCGTTGGCGAACGCGACGCTCGCCCCGATCTGGTGGTCGACCATGCCCCGGGTGTTCTGGTACAGCTTGTACGCGATCACCACGACGAGCAGCTGGACCAGCGCGTCGATGATCCCGTTGGGCAGGAATCGGCGGGGGCGGGTGAGTGCTTCGGGCATGCGCGGGGAAGCGGGTGGGGGCTCGCCCGGCGCCTCCGGAGCTACGGGACGCAGGCGACGGAGGGCGAACGGGACCCGGGCTCCGACAGGCCAGAACCCACGGACACTGTACCGGGCGCGTTCACGGTCACGTCGGTCCAGCCGTCCGGTCGCTCGTGGAGGCAGCCGTCGCCGGCCGTGATCCGCAGGTATGGGCTCCAGCGCAACGCCACCCGGAAGCGCCCCGGCGCCGCCGCTGCGAAGTCGACCGCGGCGGCGTCCAGCCCGGTCACCGGCGGGACCGCGCCCCCGCCGACCGGAGCGACCAGCGGTTGGGCCTCGTCGACCCGCCAGTAGGTCCAGTGCCGGTCTCCGGCGACCCGCGTCAGGCCGGGCACCCGGCCGGCCCGCAGCAATGCGGCCACGCGTTCCGACGCGTAGTCCGGGGGCGCGTCCGGCAGCGCCACCCAGCGGATCGCGTTGGCGTCCAGCCAGCGGCGGTAGTCGTCGCCGGAGATCGCCGCCGCCCGGTGGTCGCGGTCGTCGTAGAACAGCGCGTTGCGCGCACGGTCGAGCTGGCGGATCCAGCCGCGGGCCAGGGGCAGCTCGGGCGGCAGCCAGCGGGCCTCGCCTCGGCGGGCGGTCGGCGGCACGTCGATCCGTCCCGGCGCCTCGCGGACCAGGCCGCCCAGCGTGCGCGCGGCCGGGGCCCAGTAGGCCGCGCGGGCGCTCGCGTCGCCCCACGCCTGGGTCGCGTCGCGGACGGGCGGGTAGAGCTGCCAGTAGAGCAGCGGCAGGGCCAGCAGGGCCACGGCCCACCGCCGCCGGTCCCAGAGGGCGGCCGCCAGCAGCGGACCGCCGGCCAGCGCCGCCAGGCGGGTGGCGTTGCCGCCCATCGGGGTCGCCAGCACGCCGGCCAGCACGATCGCCACCAGGTAGAGCGCGACGCCGACCCGCAGCCCGCGCTGGTCGCGCGGCAGCACGGCCAGCGCCACCGCCAGCGCCACGACGGCGGGCAGCAGCGCCGAGAGCACGAACGGCTCGGACCCGCCGCCGGGGAAGGCGACCGCCAGCGCCAG
>CAZFIQ010000080.1:0-3260 GCA_964519185.1 uncultured Patulibacter sp. | reverse complement strand
GGCCCGGTCGCCTCGTCCGGCCGCGACGGCCAGGCCGGCCAGCGCCAGGAACAGCGCGGCGACCGGGCTGGCCAGCGCGGTCAGCAGCGCGCCAACGGCGGCCGCGACGCGCGCGCTCGCCGGCGAGCGGATCAGCAGCGCCAGCAGGGTCAGCAGCGCCAGCGCGGCCCCGGCGATGAAGGTGATCCGCCCGGTGAAGAGCAGCGCCCCGACCCCGAACGCGAACCACCACGCCGCGACCGTCGCCCCGGTCCCGGACCACGCCCGGCGGACCAGCCGCTCGAACGCCCAGGCCGCGAGCACCGCCGACACGACCCCGACGGTCAGCACGCCGAGCCAGTCGCCCACGAGCGGCGTCAGCACGCTGTAGCTCGGCAGGTGGTGCCCGGCGAACCACGAGAGGTCGAGGAGCCAGATCCCGCGCTCGGCGAGCGCGGTGCGGTGGACCTGGGCGGCCAGGTCGGTCGTCGGCGGCGCGACCAGCAGGTACGCGACGCCGATCAGCGCGGTCAGCGTCCAGGGACGCAGGAGGGCGCGCGCCACGGCTCAGTGGCGCGTGGCGCGCCGCACGCGCCGCTCGCGGACCAGCCGCCGGGCGGGGGCCGGCGTCGCCTTCGTCTCCCAGAACTTCAGCGCCTGGACGTAGACCAGCGTGCCGAGCTTGGTCGTGATCTCGGCCTGGGCGAGCGACGCCAGGAACTCCTCCGGGCCGTCGAAGTCCGGCATCCGCACCCGGACCGATCCGAGTCCCTGGGCGACGTGGCTGTCCGACCCGGCCCCGGCGACCATCCGGTACTTGTGGGCGAACCGCGCGGCCTCCTCGTTGTACGAGCCGATCGCCACCCGCGGGTTGAAGATCTCGATCGCGTCGATCTCCTCGACGACGTCGAGCAGGTGCTCGTAGTCGGGGACCGAGTGCATCCGGTCGAACGGGTGCGGCACGTAGACCAGCCCGCCCTGACGGCGGATGTCGGCGATCGCCTCCTGCAGCGTCACGCCCTTGGGGATCCGCTCCTCGATGAAGAGCCCGATCACCTCGCCCTGATCGGCGGTCTTGACCTCCTCGCCGATGATCACCTTGACCCCGTACTCGGCGGCCTTGGCGGCGGCCTCGTGGGCGCCGGAGACCAGGTTGTGGTCGGTCACGGCGATCGCGCCCAGGCCCTGCCGGCGGGCCGCGTCCAGCAGCACCTCGACCGGCGTCGCGCAGTCGTGGCTGTGGTCGGTGTGCATGTGCAGGTCGACGTCGATCAGCGGCCGCTCGCGCAGCCGGGCGACGACCGCCGGGTCGAAGCGGCCGGGGTCGTGACGGCGCGCCAGCGTCGCCGCGTAGCGGTCGAGGGTCCAGGCGACGTAGGGCTCCCAGCTCGGCTCCGTCAGCGGGGCCCGGCGGTTGGCGTCGCGGTGGGCCCGCAGCGCGTCGGGGTCGCGGATCAGCCGCTCCAGCTGGGCGACCAGCACGTCGACGTCGGCCGGGCCGAACAGCGGGCCGCGGACGCCGCCGTCGGTCAGCTCCTCGTGGACGTCGATCCGACTGGCGACCGGCACCGCGCCCTGGGCCAGGGCGGCGACCAGCACGTGCGGCGCGGGTCGTGCGCCGGCCGAGGCCAGCAGGACCACGTCGGCGTCGGCGGGCAGCTCGTCGTCCGCGGCCAGGGCGATCCGCTCGCGCCGCTCGGGGCTCATGCTCGGCAGGCCGGCCGGCGCGGCGTCCTCGTCGGGCACCTGGACCGTCGCCCGCCAGGGCAGCGCCAGGTCGAGCCGGCGGATCGCCCGCAGCGCGGTGCGGCGGGCGGCCCGCTCCTCGTCGCGCGGCAGCACGATGTGCAGCGGCCGCGGGGTCGGCTCGGCTTCGGTGCCCGTCGGCACGTCGGGCGTCGTCCGGGGGGCCGGATCGCGGTCCAGGTCGGCCGGTGGCGGCACCCGCGGGGCGTAGCCGCGGTTGAGTGGGAAGCTGCGGGCGACCAATGCCGCGGTGGTGGCGCTGGTCGCCAGCCGGTCGTCGAGCCGGCCGAGCAGCCGCTCGGAGCGCTTGCGGCCGATCGCGGGCCCGCCGCCCATCCCGGCGATGAACCGCTCGGCGGGCAGGTGGAAGGTGCCGACGTTGAGCGTCCGGCTGTGGCGCAGCGCGGCGGTCGAGATCGACGGGCCGAACGGCTCGTGGACGTGGACCAGGTCGAGCGGCAGCGTGGTCAGTACGTCCTCGACGGTGCGCGTGACGTCGACGGCCAGGGCGGGTGCGCGGGCGGCCCCCGGCAGGGCGGCACTGCTGGCCGGCGCGCTGCCGACCGCCAGCACCGCGGGCGCGGCGCCGGGCGCGGGCAGCAGGCCCTGCGGTGCGTCGACCAGCTGCCGGCGGGTCGCCTCGACGCGCTGCGGATCGCGGGACGCTCCGAGCACCACCACCCGGTGCCCCTGCGCGGCCAGCTCGTCGGCCAGGCGCAGCGCGTGCCGGGTCACCGGATGCCCCGACTCGAGCGGGTAGGGCGTTACCTGGGCGATCGCCAGGGGGGCGGCGGAGGTCACGCTAGGAGCATAGGCCGCACGTGCGTCGGCCGGCCAGCCACCCACCCCACCCCGATTGCGCTCCCGACGCTCCGCGCGCCGCGAGAACGCGATCTGCGCGGCCGGAGGGGCCGCGATCGCGCGTTCGGCGTGCCCGGCCGTCGAGAACGCGATTCGCGTGCACCGCCCCTCCAACGACGAAGCGACCCGGGGAATCCCCGGGCCGCTCGGTACGTCGTTCGCCGCGGACGGCGGTCGGGCGCGGTCGGGCGGACCGCGCGGGGGTCGCTAGGCCGCGACCTTCGGGCCGCTGCCGGCCTGCTTGCCCTTGTTGTCTGCGATGAACTTCTCGGTGTCCAGACGCGCGATGTCGTCGGGACGCTGGTTCTGCGGCGACTTCATCAGGTACGACGACGGACCGTCGAGCTGACCGGCGACGCCGTTGTTGAGGCCGATCTTGACCAGGCGGGCGGCGTCGATGATCACGCCGGCGGAGTTCGGCGAGTCCCAGACCTCGAGCTTCAGCTCGACGTTCAGCGGCACCTCGCCGAAGGCCTTGCCCTCCAGGCGGATGTGCGCCCACTTGCGGTCCGTCAGCCACGGCACGTAGTCCGACGGTCCGACGTGGACGTTCTCGTCGGGCAGCTTGACCCCGGCGACCGAGGTCACGGCGTTGGTCTTGGAGATCTTCTTCGACTCCAGGCGCTCGCGCTCGAGCATGTTGAAGAAGTCCATGTTGCCGCCGACGTTGAGCT
>CAZFIQ010000079.1:0-11621 GCA_964519185.1 uncultured Patulibacter sp. | reverse complement strand
CTTCCTTGCGAACGATGAAGCCCTTGAGCGCCAGTCCGCGGAGCCCGGCGACGGCTCCCCGCGGCACTCGCGTGCGGTTGGCCCCCTCGACGGTGGCGAACCGCACACGAGCGCCGGCCACGCTCCGCCGACCGGCGACGCCCCGACCGACGACACCCCACCGACCGAAGGACCGCACCGATGACCGATCGTCCGCGCACGGCCGAGCAGATCGCCGAGGCGATGCAGCGCCGGGCCGCCCGGTTCCCGCTCGTCGCCGGGATCGTCGAGGTCGTCGCCGTGACGCCGGTGACCCCACGGATGGTCCGGATCGCCTTCACGGGGACGGTGCTCGACGAGATGCCGAGCGACGAGCCGGGGGAGATCGTCACCTTCATCTGGCCGGTCGAGGGTCGCGACGTGGTGCTGCCGGTCGAGGGCTGGCGCTTCCCGCCGGAGGCCGACGGTCAGCACACCCGCAACTACACCGTGCGCCGGCTGCGCCACGACGACCCCGACCACGGCACGGTGCTGGAGGTCGACTTCGTGCTCCACGGCGACCACGGGCGCGCGACCGCCTGGGCCGGCCGGGCCGCCGTCGGGCAGCGGCTGGGGATCGCGGGTCCGCGGATGCACTGGGTCACCGACCCGGAGGCCGCGTGGTCGCTGCTGGTCGGCGACGAGACGGCGTTGCCGGCGATCGCCGCGACGCTGGAGCGCCTGCCGCGCGGTCACCGGGCGCTGGCGTTCGTCGAGGTCGCCGGGCCGGACGAGCGGCAGCCGATCGAGGCGGTCTGCGACGCCGAAGTCGTCTGGCTGTCGCGCGACGGAGACCCGGCGGGGACCGGAACCCGGCTGGTCGACGCGGTCCGCGCCGCCACGCTGCCGGAGGGCCGGGCCAAGGTCTGGGCGGCGGGCGAGTCGATGGCGATCCGCGACGTCCGCGAGCACCTGCGGGACGAGCGCGGCCTGCCGCCCGAGACGCTCCACGCGATCGGCTACTGGCGCCACCGCACGACGCCGGACGACGTCGTCTGACGCCGGGCACACGCCCGGGCTACGCGGCGTCGAGCAGCTCGGCGGCGATCTGGCCGGCGGCGGCGTGCAGCTGCTCGACGACGTCGGGGATCGTCTCGACCGGCAGCCGCGACTCGGGCGCGGAGACGCTGACGGCCAGCGGGGTCCGGACCCGGTCGACGGCGACGGCGACCGTGCGCCCGCCCGGCTCGCTCTCCTGCTCGTCGATCGCGAACGCCTCCTCGCGGACGATCTCCAGGTGCTCGAGGTACTCGCGGAGGGTGACGATCGTGTGCGGGGTCAGCCGCGGCATGCCCTGGCGGAGCATGATCGCCTTGACCCGCTCGGTGTCCATCCGCGACGCCAGGACCTTGCCCATCGCGCCCGCGTGGAGCGGCTCGCGGGCGCCGATCCGCGACGCCAGCCGCATCGCCCGGCGGCTCTCCAGCACGTCCAGGTAGACGACCGCGGTGCCGTCGAGCATGCCCAGGTTGACCGTCTCGTCGAAGGCGTTCTGGACGTGCGCGAGGATCGGCCGGACCCGGCGCGCCAGGCGGTCCAGCTGGCGGGCCTGCATCGGCAGCAGCGCCAGGCCGAGCCGGAAGTCGCCGTGGTCGTCGCGCTCCACGTAGTGCCGCTCCTCGAGCGTCGCCAGGTAGCGGAAGACCGAGGTCTTGGGCAGGCCGGTGACCGACGCCGCGCGGGCGAGCGAGGTGCTGCCGTCGTCGGACTGCAGCAGGTCGAGCAGGTCGCAGACGCGTTGGACGGCCCGGATCGAGTAGGCGGCGTCGGCGCCGTACTCCGACGCGTCGTCGAGGGCGTCGATGTGCAGGTCGGCCTCGAACATGCAGGGTCCGACCCTAGCCGAATCGCGCCCGCCCGCGGCAGCGACGGACGACGGCGGGGGTCGGCGGTCCGGCCGTCGTGCGCGGCCACCGACCAGCCCCCGGCGATCGCCGCTCCTCAGGTCCCGATCCCCAGCCGCTCGGCCACGGTGACCCAGTCGGCGGGGCCGTCGAGCGGCGGAAGCTCCCCGGCCAGCGCCCGTCGGCGGCCCTCGGCGGTCGAGCAGAAGCGCGCGTCGGGGACGAACCCGACCCGGCCGATCAGCAGCCGGTCGGCGTCCCAGCAGGTGCCGATCGTCGGGTCGGCGGAGAGCGTGCCGTTGGTGTGGTCGTGGAGCGCCTCGGCCAGCACCGCCGCCCGCTCGTCGTCGATCCGGATCGCGTCGTCGGCCCGCAGCCGCTCCAGCAGCAGGGCCGCGCGCGGCCCGTGGTCGAGGTCGCGGCCGTCGTCCTCGCGCATCGCGTCGTGGAGCAGCGCGAACAGCAGCAGCAGCTCGGGGTCGGGCCTACCGCCGCCCGCGGGCGCCCCGGGGCCGTGTGCGGCCCCCGCCAGCTCCGCGGCGACCGCCCCGACGGCGCGCCAGTGGCTCGGCCCGTGGATCGCCGACCCCAGGTGGGTCGCGTGCGCCTCCACCGTACGGACCAGGTCGTCGAGGTCGTCCCAGGGGCGCGGCATCGTCGCGTATCGATAGCAGGCGTGCGCGCCCGGGACGCGGCACGTGCCCCGACGGGCCGGCGTGACCGCGGGGCGCGGTCGGTCCGCGGGGGAGGCAGGACGGGCCCCGGCGACCGAACGCGAGATGATGGCCGGGTCCGCTACCGGAGGTACCGTCGATGTCCGACCTGCCGATGCAGCTGCAGCGCGAGGGCGCGCTCGCCGTCCTGACGATCAGCAACCCGCCGCTCAACCTCTTCGACCGGTCGATGTTCGACGCGCTGCGCGCGGCGTCCGCGGACCTGGAGGCCGACCCGCCGCGGGGCCTGCTGATCCGGGCGGAGGGCGACGTCGTCTCCGCCGGCGTCGACGTCCACGAGTTCCACGGGCTGTCGGCGGCGGCGAGCGCCGAGCTGTGGCGCGACCTGCTGTCCGTGCTGCGGGCGATCGAGCGGCTGCCCTGCCCGACGGTCTTCGCGGCGCACGGACTGACGCTGACCGCGGCGTTCGAGCTGGCGCTGGCCTGCGACCTGATCGTCGCCGGGCGCGGCGCCAAGTTCGGCCTGGTCGAGACCGTGGTCGGGCTGACGCCGTCGATGGGCGGTCCGCAGCGGATCGCCGAGCGGGCCGGGTCGGGCCGCGCGCGCGAGCTGGTGATGACCGCCGAGCTGTTCGACGCCGAGACGCTGGAGCGCTGGAACGTCGTCAACCGGGTCTGGGACGACGCCGACGTCGACCGCAAGGCGCGCGAGCTGGCTCAGCGGCTGGCCGACGGTCCGACCCGGGCCCACGACGCGACCAAGCAGATCATCCGCGAGTGGTGCGACAACGGGCTGGCCGCGGCCGACGCGGTCGTCCCGGAGCTGTCGGGCGCGCTCTTCGAGACCGACGACCTGCGGGCCGCGGTCGAGGGCTTCCTGGCGCGCGGGCCGCGGCACGGGACGCCCGCGACGGGTCGCTGAGCCACCCTCCGGACGGCTGCGTGCGATCCGGGTGGCCACGTGGCCCCGATCGCACGCACCCGCGCTCACGCTTCGCCGACGATCTCCGGGATCGCGGCCTCCGCGGCCGTGCGGAACGGCGTCGGGGTCACGCCGAAGACCCGCTCGATCGCGTTGTCGTCGGTCACCGGGTCGTCGCGCAGGCTCTCCAGCAACGCGGTGATCAGGCCGCGGTCGCCGTCGGTGACCGCGGCCGCGACCGCGCCCTCGATCGCCGGGACGCTGACCGGGAACGGCACCGCGTGGTGCGGCTTGTCGAGGATCGCGGCGATCTGCTCCGTCAGCTGCTCGATCGTCAGCGTGTCGGGACCGGCGACGTCGTAGCGCCCGGGCGGCACGTCGCGTGCGGCGACCAGGCAACGCACCAGGTCGTCGATCGCGATCGGCTGCGAGCGTGCCGAGCGCCAGCGGGGCATCGCCAGCACCGGCATCCGGTCGACGATCTGGACCAGCGTGCGGAACGACGCGCTGCCCGCGCCGACCGCCATCGCCGCGCGCACGGCGACGAACTCGGGTGCGGCCGGCGCCAGCAGCTCCTCGACCTCGTGGCGGCTGCTCAGGTGCTCGCTGGCGTTCCCGTCGGGGTCGTAGCCGATCGCGCCCAGGAAGACGATCCGCCGGACGCCGGCGCGGGCCGCGGCGGTGGCGAACGCCTGGGCGGACCGCCGGTCGTGCGCGGCGGTGTCGCCCTTGGCGTCCATCGAGTGGATCAGGTAGTAGGCGATCTGGACGTCGCGCACCGCGGGCGGCAGCGACGTCGGGTCCTGGGCGTCGGCCTCGACGATCTCGAAGCGGCCGTCGGCGGGCGGGTCGAACCCCGGGCGGTCGCGGACCATCGCCCGGAGCCTCACCGGCTCGTCGGCGAGCGCCGTCAGCAGCCGTCGGCCGACGAAGCCGCTGGCGCCGGTGATCAGGCAGAGCGGCGTGCCGGGCCGCGTCGGGGCGGCGGCGCCGGGCGGGTCGTCGGGCGGGAGCGTCACGGAGAGGAGGTACCCGTCGGCGGTGAGCCCGTACCCCGGGCCGCGGCTGCGTGCGATTCGGGTGGCCACGTGGCCCCGATCGCACGCAGCCGTCGCGATCGGGCGGTGCGCCCCGGGAAGCGTGGGGATCCGGGTGCGAACTGGGCCTCACACCGACCCGAATCGCACGCGCCGGCGACCCGGCCGGCGCACCTGCGAGGCTGGACGGCGCGATGACGTCCCCGGCCCTGATCGAGCACGCCCGGCTGGCGCGGCTGGCGTACGAGCGCCCGTCGTACCAGGCGTACCTGCGGCGGCTGGGCGAGGCGATGGCCGACCACCTGCGCGAGGTGGTCGCCGCGGCCGGCGTCCCGCCCGCCCAGTCCGACGTGGCCTGGCGGGTCAAGGACGCGGCGTCGTTCGCGGAGAAGGCCGCGCTGCCGGAAGACGACGACCCGCAGCGCCCGCACTACCGCTTCCCCTGCGACGAGATCACCGACCAGCTGGCGCTGCGGGTGATCGCCTTCCTGCCGGCGCAGGTCGAGGCGGTCGAGCAGGCGCTGGCCGACGACGAGGCGCTGGTCGTCGGCGAGGTCCGCAACAAGGGCGCCCACCACGGGGCGGCGCGCCAGTTCGGCTACCAGAGCGTGCACCTGCTGGTCGATCCGCGGCCGGGGCTGGGGGCGCCCGATCCGCCCAAGGACTACCGGGCGCCGCGGGTCGAGATCCAGCTGCGCACGCAGCTCCAGCACGTCTGGGCGGAGCTCGAGCACGCGTCGCGCTACAAGGGCGCGGCCGGGTCCCGCGTCTCGCGCAAGTTCGATCGCGCGGCCGCGCTGATCGAGATGGTCGATGAGCTGCTGCAGGAGATCGACGACGCCGCGGCCGCCGAGGCGCGGGCGATCGAGGCGGCCCGGCGGTCGCGGCCGGCGACCCCGCCGGGCGACGATCCGGCGGAGGCCGGTCGCCGTGAGGATCCCGGCGGCAGCCGCCTGACCGCGCGGGCGTTGCGCTCGTTCCTGGCCGAGACCTTCCCCGACGCCGCGCCGAGCCGCGGCACGGGCAGCGAGGAGTGGATCCGCCGCCACGCGACCGAGGCCGGGCTGACGACGGTCGAACAGCTGCGCGAGGTCGTGCGCGGCGTCGACCTGGGGGCGATCGACCGCGCGTTCCGCGAGGGCGTGACCTGGGAGCGCAACCAGGTGCGGTGCCTGGACGACGCGCTGCTGGCGGCGATCGGCAACGACTACATCGCGCTGGCCGAGCGGCTGGTCCCGGTCGAGGACGCCGCTCAGCGGGCCAAGCGGCCGCGGGTGCTGGGCTGGCGGCTGAAGCGCCTGCGCGAGGCCGGCATCGGCTGAGCCTGGAGCCGCCGCTGGTCGGTCGCGCGTCGGCGGGGAGGGCGGACCGCCGCGGGGACGGTCCTCCGCGGCGTTGCTCCGCCGTCGCGCCGGTGAGGTCGGGCGACGGCGGGCGCGCGATCGGGCGATCAGGCGTACTCGGCCAGGTACCGCTCGTAGGTGCGCATGTGCCCCTCCTCGTCGCGGAGGATCGCGATCACCATGTCCTGCGTGGCCCAGTCGACGCCGTCGGTGGCTTCGATGATCCGGCTGTAGTGGGCGATCGCCCCGGACTCGGCGTCGATCACGCCCTTGATCACGGAGACCACGTCGGTCGGGTCGCCGTTGGGCTGGAGACCGGCGTCGACGTCGCGCGGGAAGTCGGCGGAGCCGGGAACGGTGCCGTAGAGCTCCTTGATCCGGTCGGCGAACTGCTTGGCGTGGCCGAGCTCTTCGTCGACGTCGGCGCGCAGGTCGGAGGCGATCTCCTTGGCGCGGATGCCGTCGAGGTTGGCGGACTGGGCCAGGTAGTTGCTGACGGTCTCGACCTCCATCCAGTAGGCCGTCGTGAGCAGCTCGACGATCTCCTCGCGCTTGGCGGCGTGCTGGTCGGAGAGGATTCCGGCGCTGGCGTGGTGGGTGACGGACATGGGGGCCTCCTGCGATCGGTCGGTGTGCTTCGACGGTAGCGGTTAATGCAAGAAACTTCAAATAAGGGCACCCCAACCCGAGCACCCTCGAAGCGTTCGAGCGGGTCGGGAGCAGGTCCTTAGAGGGTCGGTACCCGGGAACGCGCGGCGCCATGCCGATCGCGGCGGATCGCCGGGGATCGCCACGGGTCAGAGGGGAGGGGCCGGAGGGAGGTGCGCCGAGGGCGGCGCGACGTCAGCGCGCGGGGCGCTGGTCGGCGGTGACGGCCTGGGCCGCCCGCCAGTGGGCGAAGCGCCCGGCGGGCGTCTCCAGCCACTGCTCGAGGTCGCGCTCGAACCGCGCCCAGCGACGCGCACGGAACCCGCACGACGGGATCGCGTCGATGGTCGGGATCTGCTCGCGCTCGCGCTGCACGTCTTCGACTGTAGCAAAGGTGCCCCTAAAAGGTGGGGGCCCTAACTCTGGCGCCCGGCTCGCGCGACGGTGGCCCGTCGCGGGGCGCGGCCGCCCGGATCCGGGCGGCCGACCCTCAGCGCGGGTGGATCGGCGGGCCCTGCTCGCCGACCAGCGGCGCGCCGGCGCGGCCGTGGGCGACCGCGACGATCTCGCCGATGATCGAGAGCGCCGTCTCCGCCGGTCCGGCGCCGCCGAGGTCGAGCCCGCACGGACCGTGGATCCGGTCGAGCTGGTCCTCGGGGACCCCGGCCTCGAGCAGGCGCGGGCGGCGCCGGCGCTGGTTGCTGCGCGACCCGAGCGCGCCGACGTAGAAGGCCGGGGTGGCGAGCGCCGCCCGCAGGGCCGGGACGTCGAACTTCTGGTCGTGCGTGAGGACGACGATCGCGGTGCTGGCGTCGGGGCCGATCCGGTCGATCGCCTCCTGCGGCCAGTCGATCACGATCTCGCCCGCCGACGGCAGCCGCTCCGGCGTGGCGAAGCGGTCGCGGGCGTCGACCACCGTGGTCCGCCAACCGAGCCGGCCGGCGAGCGCGCAGAGGTGCTCGGCGATGTCGTAGGCGCCGAACGCCACCAGGTGACGCGGCGGGCCGACCAGGTCGGCCAGCACGCGCACCTCCTGGTGCTCGAGCACCAGCGACCGGCCGTGGGCGATCACCTCGGGCACGCGCTCGGCGAGCGTCGGCGTCGCGTCGCCCACGATCTCGCCGGGCGGGGCGATCGGCACCACCAGCTTGCGGCCGGCCTCCGGGCCCTCGAGCACGGTGAAGGCGACCAGCCGGTCGCCCGCCGGGAGCGTGGACAGGCGGTCGACGACCGGCGCCGGGGGCGCCTCGACGAAGACCTCGATCTCGCCGCCGCAGGGCAGGCCGACGTCGAGTGCCTCGTCGTCCGTGATCCCGTAGCGGACCAGCCGCGGCTGGCCGGCCTCGAGCACCTCGGCGGCGACCCGGCAGACGTCGGCCTCGACGCAGCCTCCCGAGACCGAGCCGACGACCGGGCCGCTGGCGGCGACGGCGAGCTTGGCGCCGATCGGCCGTGGCGCGGAGCGCTGGGTGTCGACCACGGAGGCGAGGGCCACGGCCTCCCCGGTCTGGCGCCAGCGGCGAACGGTGGGGGCGATGTCGTGCACGGATTCGTCCTCGTGGTGGATGCTGGGCCGGGCGGTGCGTCGAGCGGACGGCTACTAGTCAATCTTAGACTAGTGACGTTGGCCCGTGGGATCGTTTGTTCGCGGCGGTGGCCGCGAGCGGCGGAAGGTTCTGCGTATGCTCCGCGGAATGCGCCGCAAGGGCGACCTGGGGGCCCGCGAGCTGGCCGTGCTGACGCTCGTCGACGAGCAGCCGACGCACGGCTACGCGGTCGCGGCGCTGTTCGCCGCCGACGGCGATCTGGGGCGGATCTGGTCGCTGCGACGGCCGCTGGCCTACCGGATCATCGAGCGCCTGCGCGACGAGGGCCTGGTCGCGGACGACGGTGTCTCCACGGGGCACGCCGCGCCGGACCGCAAGCTGCTGCGGTCGACCCCCGCCGGTCGCGAGCAGGTCGACGCCTGGCTCGCCGCCCCGGAGGCCCGGATCCGCGAGTTCCGGCCGAGCCTGCTCTACAAGCTCGAGCTGCTGCGACGCCGCGGCGTCGATCGGCGCCCGCTGCTGGAGGCCCAGCGGCGTCTGGTCGCCGCGCGGCCGACGGCGACGCCGCTGATCGGGCGGCCGGCGATCGAGAGCGTCGACAGCCTGCTGCACGAGTGGCGGGTCTCGCAGCACGTGATCGCGGTGGCGTTCCTCGACCGCCTGCTCGAGGGGGTCGCGGGCGACGGCGCGCGGTAGCGGGATCATCGGTCCTCCGACCGCGCGACGAGCACCGCGACCACGAGCAGCAGCGCGCTGACCGCGATCCCGAAGCCGGTGTGGCCGTCCACCAGGCTCCAGCGGGTGACCGCCGCGCCGACGATCACCACCGGTACCGCGAGCGCGACGAACCCGATCAGGAAGAAGGCCGACAGGGTCTCGGCCCGCCGGTCGGCCGGGGCGACCGCGACGATCCGCCGCATCCCGGCGACGAACGGCAGCAGCCAGCAGCCGCCGGCGGCGACCGTCCCCGCGGCGAACAGCGTCGGGTCGCCGGAGCGGACGCCGGCGACCGTGACGGCGATCCCCAGCGCCAGCCCCAGGCAGCCCAGCACCATCAGCGGGCGGGTCGGCGCGCGCCGCGTCAGCCGCTCGCCGATCAGCCCGGACGTCACGAAGGCGACGACCGCGGCGCCGCCCAGCACGGGACGGCCCTCGCCGGCGACGAGCACCGTCAGCTGGGGGCCGAGCGACAGGTACAGGCCGGCCACCGCCCAGGTGGCGATCCCACCGGCGGCGGCGGTGGCGAAGACCGGGCGGACCTCGGGCGGGACTGACACCCGCTGGACGCGCAGACGCACCGGCCCGCCGGCGGTGACCGTCTCGGGAACCCGGCGCAGCAGCACGAGCACGACCAGCAGCGGGAGCACCGCGACCAGGTAGGGAACGGTGGTCGGGTGCGGGGCCAGCTCGACCAGCAGGGTCGACACGGAGACCGCGGTGGCCATCGCGATCGGCCCCGTCAGCCCGGCGTAGCGACCGGCGGCGTCGACGTCGCGCCGGGGATGGAGCTCGGCCAGCGTGGCGCCCGCGGCGCCGGCGACCAACCCGGTGACCAGGCCCTGCAGGACGCGGGCGACCAGCAGCAGCGCGATCCCGTCGGCGAGCACGAACAGCAGCAACGTCAGCAGCAGCAACGGGATCGACGCCAGCAGCACCGGCCGCCGGCCGCCGACGTCGGTGATCCCGCCGAGGAACAGCAGTGCCAGCACGACGCCGATCACGTAGATGCCGAAGACCAGGGTGACGTCGAACGGCGTCAGGCCCCACTCGGACACGTAGAGCCGGTAGATCGGCGTCGGGATGTTCGAGACGAAGCCCGGGAGCAGCGCGCAGAGCGCCACCACGACGTACGGCAGCCAGCCGCGCTGGGCCGTCATCGGGGCGAGGTCACCAGCACCACGTCGAGCCGGCGTGGCCCGTGGACGCCCGCGACCCGCTCCAGCTCGATGTCGCTGGTCGCGGAGCTGCCGGAGACGAAGGTCAGCGGCCGGCCGGCGTGGGCGGCCTCGGCCAGCCGGGCGACCGCCTCCGGCACCAGGTGGACCAGCCGCTCGGCCGCGACGACGCAGACGTGGTGATCGGGCAGCAGGGTCAGGGCCCGCGCGCCCTGGCCGGGCCCGCCGTCGAGCACCACCGTCCCGGTCTGGGCGATCGCGACGGCGCAGCCGGTGAGCACCGCGTCGACGGCGTCGAGGCTCCGCGGATCGCCCGGATCGCCGGCGGTCCAGGCGATCCCGTCCGGGCACCACTCCGCGGGCAGGCCGGCGGGCCGGACGACCCGGCGGGCGTCGCGGGCGGCCAGCGCGGCGGCGACCGCGGACGCGACCCCGGACGGCGGGCAGGCGACGACGCGGGCGCCGTAGTGCCGGCAGCGCTCGGCGAACAGGGCGGCCAGCGGCGCGGCCGCCAGCGGCGCGCAGCGCCGGTAGTCGCCGAACGGCGGCTCGCCCGGGGCGGACGCGGCGTCCGCGGTGTCGCCGCGCGCGGCGCGGACGCGGGCCAGGACCTCGTCGCGGGCGCTCATCCGCGCGGCTCCGCCGGACGTTGGCGCCACCACTCGCGGAAGGTCTGGGCCGACGGCGCCGGCAGGTCGCGGGCGGCGGTCCAGCCGGCGAGCGGCCCCGGCAGCCGGGCCTCCGGACCGGTCGCGCGCAGGGCGGCGCGACCGGCGCGCTGCAGCCGCTCGTAGCCGCGCTGCGTGCGGAAGCCCCGGCCGGCGGTCCGCATCGCGACGCGCTCGGGGTCGAGCCGCTCACGCCAGCCGCGGGGCCGTTCGACGACCTGCTCGCGCAGATGGACCAGCACCGACGGGATGTCGATCTTGACCGGGCAGACCTCGTAGCAGGCGCCGCAGAGCGACGAGGCGTACGGCAGGCTGCGGGTCGCCGGGTCGGCGTCCGCCAGCTGCGGGGCGAGGATCGCGCCGATCGGCCCGGGGTACGGCGAGCCGTAGGCGTGTCCGCCCGTCCGGCTGTAGACCGGGCAGACGTTGAGGCAGGCGCTGCAGCGGATGCAGTGCAGCGTCGACCGCGCCGGCTCGTCGGCCAGCACGTCGCTGCGGCCGTTGTCGAGCAGCACCAGGTGGAACGCCCGGGGACCGTCGTCGGGCCGGACGCCGGTCCAGAACGAGGTGTAGGGGTTCATCCGCTCCGCGGTCGACGAGCGCGGCAGCAGCTGCAGCATCACCTCCAGGTCCGACCAGCGCGGAAGCACCTTCTCGATCCCCATCACCGTGATCAACGTGCGCGGCAGGGTCAGGCACATCCGGCCGTTGCCCTCGGACTCGACGACGCCGACGGCACCGGTCTCGGCGACGGCGAAGTTGGCGCCGCTGATCGCGACCTCGGCCCGCAGGAACGCCTCGCGCAGGTGCCGACGGGCGGCCTCGGCCAGCGCGGCGGGATCGTCGGTCAGCCGCTCGTCGGCGATCGTCCGCGCGAACAGCTCGCGGATCTCGCCGCGGTTGCGGTGGATCGCCGGCACCAGGATGTGCGACGGCTCGTCGTCGGCGAGCTGGACGATCAGCTCGGCCAGGTCGGTCTCGCCCGCCGGCACGCCGGCCGCGGCCAGCGCGTCGTCGAGGCCGAT
>CAZFIQ010000078.1:10363-11624 GCA_964519185.1 uncultured Patulibacter sp. | reverse complement strand
CCGGCCGATCGTCCAGCACGTGGTCGAGCTGTACGCCGCGCAGGGGCGCCGCCGCTTCCTGCTCGCGGCGGGCCACCGGGCGGAGCGGCTGGCCGCTGCCGCCGCGACGATCGCCTGGCCGGACGGCGTGACCGTCGAGACCGTCGACACCGGTGCCGACACGGAGACCGGCGGCCGCATCCTGCGGCTGCGGGAGCGGCTCGCGGGGGAGGCCTTCCACGTGACCTACGCGGACGGCGTGGCCGACGTCGACCTCGACCGCCTGCAGGCCCGCCACGTGACCGCGCAGACCACCGCGACGATCACCGTGGTGCGGCCCGAGCTGCCGTTCGGCGTCGTCGACGTCGCCCCCGACGGCGCGGTCCGCGGCTTCCGGGAGAAGCCGCGCTCGAACGACTGGGTCAACGGCGGGTTCATGCTGTTCTCGCCGGACGTCTTCGACGTGCTGACCGACGGCGACGCGCTCGAGCGCCGGCCGTTCGAGCGGCTCGCGGCCGAGCGCCGGCTGCACTGCGCACCACACGAGGGGTTCTGGGCCTGCATGGACACGTACAAGGACGCGCGACGGCTCAACGAGCTGTGGGACGCCGGCCGGGCGCCGTGGGCGCCGGCCGCGTCGACCGGGAGCTCCGTGCGATGAGCGCCTTCGGCGCCGCGATGGCCGGCCGCTCGGTGTTCGTCACCGGGGCCTACGGGATGCTCGGGGGCTGGCTGGTGCGGGCACTGCTCGATCGGGGCGCGCACGTCACCGTGCTCCGGCGCGACGACCTGCCGGCCACGCTGCTGCGGCTCGACGGCCTGGAGCAGCGCTGCACCGTCGTCCACGGCGACCTGCTGACGCCGGGCCTGCTCGGCCGGGCGATCGGCGAGCACGAGTGCGACACGGTCTTCCACCTGGCGGCCCAGACGATCGTCGGCACCGCCAACCGCTCGCCGCTGGCGACGTTCGAGACCAACGTCCGCGGGACCTGGCTGCTGATGGAGGCGTGCCGCGAGCACGGCGTCGAACGGACCGTGGTCGCGGCCTCCGACAAGGCCTACGGGGCCCACGCGACGCTGCCCTACCGCGAGGAGCTGCCGCTCCAGCCGCGCTTTCCGTACGACGTGTCGAAGGCCTGCACCGACCTGATCGCCCGCAGCTACTGGCCGTCGTTCGGCGTCCCGGTCGCCGTCACCCGGCTGGCGAACATCTACGGCGGGGGAGACCTCAACCGCTCGCGGCTGCTGCCGGAGGCGATCGCGGCGGTGCTGCGCGGCCGGC
>CAZFIQ010000078.1:9718-10353 GCA_964519185.1 uncultured Patulibacter sp. | reverse complement strand
GCCCGGTCGTCCGCTCGGACGGCTCGCCCGAGCGCGACTTCCTCTACGTCGAGGACGCCGTCGACGCGTACCTGGCGATCTGCGACGCGCTCGACGGAGACGGAGACGGCGCCCGGGCCGCGGACGGCGGACCGATCGCGCGCGGCGAGGTCTTCAACGCCGGCGGCGACCGGCCCTACAGCGTGCGCGAGGTCCTCGACGCGGTGATCCGGGTCAGCGGGGTCGACCTGGAGCTCGACGTGCGGGGAACCGGCACGCCGGCGGGCGAGATCGACCGCCAGTACGTCGACTCGACGCGCCTGCGGGAGCGGACCGGCTGGCAGCCCGCGATCGGGCTCGAGGAGGGCATCGCCCGCACCCTCGACTGGTACCGGCGTCACCCGGCGGCGCTGCCGAGCTGAGCCCGGACGCCCGGGCGGGACGCGTCCCGCCTGGGCGGAAACCACCAACGCGGTACCCTGGCGGTCATGGCCGGGCACAGCAAATGGGCGAGCATCAAGCACAAGAAGGCGGTCGTCGACTCGCGCCGCGGCAAGCTCTTCACGAAGCTCAGCCGGCACATCACGATCGCCGCCAAGGAGGGCGGCGGTGACATCGTCGGCAACCCCGCGCTCGCCCTGGCCGTCCAGAAGGCC
>CAZFIQ010000078.1:7176-9708 GCA_964519185.1 uncultured Patulibacter sp. | reverse complement strand
ATGCCCAAGGACAACATCCAGCGGGCGATCGACAAGGGGACCGGGGCGGGGGCCGACGCGGCCAGCTTCGAGAACGTGATGTACGAGGGCTACGGGCCCGGCGGCGTCGCGTTGCTGGTCGAAGCGCTGACCGACAACCGCAACCGCACCGGGGCTGACGTCCGCCACGCGTTCAGCAAGTACGGCGGCAGCCTCGGGGAGCCGGGATCGGTGTCGTATCTCTTCGACAAGAAGGGCGTGATCGCCGTCGACGGCGAGAAGCACGACGAGGACGCACTGATGGTCGCGATCGACGCCGGCGCCGACGACATCGAGGAGGACGGCGGCGTCTTCGAGATCATCACCGACCCTGCGCTGCTGACCGCCGTGCGCGAGAGCCTCGACGCCGCCGGCATCGCCTACGAGCGGGCCGAGCAGGAGTACCGCCCGCAGGTGCGGACCCCGATCAGCGAGGATCAGGCGACGACGCTGGCGAAGCTGATCGACGTGCTCGACGACAACGACGACATCGGCGAGGTCCACGCCAACTTCGACGTCGACGACGACGTCCTCGAGCGGGTCTTCGGCTGAGCGCCGTCGCGGGCCGCGACGGGACCGTAGCGGTCCCGTCGGGACGCGATGCGATCATACGTTCGCGTGCCGGGCAGGGGCCGGGCCGGGAACGGAGAATGAACGCGTGGTGACCGTCGTCGGAATCGATCCGGGCTTGGCCAACACCGGCTTCGGGGTCGTCGCCCGCCGGGGTGGCGAGCTCGCGGCCCTCGACGGCGGGGTGATCGCGACCCGACCGCAGCAGGACCTGGCCGCGCGGCTGCTGGAGATCCACCGCACGGTCGGCGAGCTGCTCGACCACTACGCCCCGGTCGCCGTGGCGATGGAATCGCTGTTCTTCGGCCGCAACACGACCAGCGCGCTCGCGGTCGGGCAGGCCCGTGGGGTCGTGCTGCTGGCCGCCGCCGAGCGCGGCATCGCCTGCACCGACTACACCCCCCAGCAGATCAAGGGCGCGGTCTGCGGCAGCGGCGGCGCCGACAAGGCGCAGGTCCAGCGGATGGTCCAGCTGCTGCTGCGGCTGACGGAGCCGCCGCGACCCGACCACGCCGCCGACGCGCTGGCGGCGGCGATCTGCCACGTCAACCACGTTCCGATGAGCCTCGCGCTCGCCGTCGCCCCGTGATCGCGCTCGTCCGCGGCACCGTCTACGAGCGCCGGCCCGACGGGGTCGTGCTGCTGACCCCGGGCGGGGTCGGGTACCTGCTGGGCTGCTCGATCACCACCCTCTCCGAGCTGCCGCCGGTCGGGCACGAGGTCGAGCTGCGCTGCCACATGGCCGTCCGCGAGGACGCGATGACGCTCTACGGCTTCGCCAGCGAGCCGGAGCGGGACCTCTTCCACCTGCTGCTCGGCGTCCAGGCCGTCGGCCCCAAGCTGGCGCTCGCGATCCTCTCGGCCGGGACCCCGGACGAAGTCGCGACCAGCATCGCCGCGGGCGACGCCAAGAGCCTCCAGCGCGCGCCCGGCGTCGGCAAGCGCACCGCGGAGCGGATCGTCAGCGAGCTGCGCGAGAAGCTCGCGGGTCACGGTGGCCCGGCCGGCGGAACCGGCGACGCCGCGCGGTCCGTCGTCACGGTGACCGCCCGCGACGAGGCCCGCGACGGTCTGCTCGGCCTGGGCATGCCCGACACGGAGGTCGACCGGCTGCTGGCCGTGGCCGAGGGCGAGACCGCGGCCGAGATCATCGGCGACGTGCTGCGACGGTCCCGCGGATGAGCGCCGCCGCGCCCGATCCCGCGCGGCCGCCGTTCGGTCACGGGATCCGCACGCCCGACGATCCGCCCGACGACGTCGGCCGCCTGCCCGACCCGGTCGCCACCGCCGACGAGGCCGTCGACGAACCGGCGCTGCGACCGCGCAGCCTCGACGAGTTCGTCGGCCAGGAGCACGTGCGCGACCAGCTGCGGATCGCGATCGACGCGGCCCAGCAGCGGGGGGAGGGGCTCGACCACGTACTGCTCGCCGGGCCGCCCGGGCTCGGCAAGACGTCGCTGGCGCGGATCATCGCCGACGAGCTGGGCGTCGGATTCGTCGCCACCGCCGGGCCGTCGCTGGAGCGCAAGGCCGACGTCGCCTCGTTCCTGACCGCGCTGGTGCCCGGCAGCGTGTTCTTCATCGACGAGCTGCACCGCCTGCCCCGAGCGCTCGAGGAGACGCTCTATCCGGCGATGGAGGACCGTCAGCTGCCGGTCACCCTCGGCCAGGGCGCGGGGGCCCGGGTCGTCACGCTCGACCTGCCGCCGTTCACCCTCATCGGCGCGACCACCCGGGCCGGGCTGCTGACGCGTCCGATGCGCGATCGGTTCGGCCTGCAGCACCGGCTCGAGCCGTACGACCGCGACGAGCTGATGGCGATCGTCCGGCGCTCCGCGTCGCTGCTCGACATGCGAATCGACGACGGCGGCGCCGAGCTGGTGGCGCTGCGGGCCCGCGGCACGCCGCGCGTCGCCAACCGGCTGCTGCGCCGGGTCCGCGACT
>CAZFIQ010000078.1:0-7166 GCA_964519185.1 uncultured Patulibacter sp. | reverse complement strand
CCTCGACCGCGAGATCCTCCGGTCGATCTGCACGATGTTCGGCGGCGGCCCGGTCGGCCTGGCGACGCTCTCCGCCGCGGTCGGCGAGGAGGCCGACACGATCGAGGACGTCTACGAGCCCTACCTGCTCCAGCAGGGCCTGGTTCAGCGCACTCCCCGCGGGCGGATCGTGACCCGGCGGGCCTTCGAGCACCTCGGCCTGCCGCTTCCGGTCGACGGATAGGCACGGAACGGCCGCGGGCCTCCGGGGCCCGCGGCCACGCTCGTGTCTATGGGCGGGATAAGTTTTGGCAGGCGCGGCTCAGACATCGGTGTCGACGGGTACGCTTGCGTCCGCGCCATGACCGAACGACGCCGCAATTACCTCGTTCTTCTCTTCGTCGCCCTGCTGGTGATCGCCTCTGGCGTCGTCATCGCGACGAAGCCGACGAAGCTCGGCCTCGACCTACAGGGCGGTGTCCAGCTGATCTACCAGGTCAGCCCGACCCGCGGCGAGCAGCTGACGGACGACGCGATCCAGCGCACGATGGACGTGATGCAGGATCGCATCAACCAGTACGGCGTCGGCGAGGCGGAGATCCAGCGCTCCGGCGCGGATCAGATCGACGTCTCGCTGCCGTCGATCGACAACCCGGACGAGGCCCGCAACCGGGTCGGCACGACGGCCCAGCTGGCGTTCTACGACTGGGAGACGAACGTCATCGGCCCGGACGGCGAGCCCGTCCCGACCGACCCGGCGGTGACCGGCGGCTCGCAGGCCGCCAGCGCCCGCAGCCAGGCCGCGATCACCCAGTACGAGGCGGTCACGCGCGGCGCCAAGCTGGAGCGCAACGTCGATCCGGACTTCCCGCCCGCGGTCGGCGAGCAGTTCTACCTGGTCGACAACAAGGAGGAGCAGGTCCTCGGCGGCCCGTTCAACGCGCTCGACGCGCTGCAGCAGGACAAGGACCTGGAGCGCTACCTCGGTCCCGACGGCGAGCCGCGCTCGGACGACGTCGAGGTCCTGACGGTGCCCGAGGGCTACCGCGTGCTCCGCGCCGAGCAGGAGATCAACTCCGACGGCGAGGCTATCCCGGTCGGCGACAAGTACTTCCTGGTTCGCGACCGGCCCGCCCTGAGCGGCCAGGACATCAAGAACCCGGCCGCCAGCGTCGACACGTCCGGCCCGCGCCGGGATCCGGTCGTCGTCTTCGAGTTCAGCGACCGCGGCAAGGACATCTGGAAGGACGTCACCCGCGGCATCTCGCAGCGGGGCGCCGACAACTGCATCTTCCAGCAGGGCGAGACCCAGCAGATGCGGATGCAGCGCTGCGCCAACCACTTCGCGATCGCGCTCGACAACAACCTGATCTCGTCGCCGTACATCGACTTCGAGGCGTACCCCGAGGGCATCAGCGGTAACACGGGATCGCAGATCGGCGGTGCCGGCAGCTTCACCACCAAGAGCGCCCAGGCGCTGGCCGACCTGCTCAAGTCCGGATCGCTGCCGCTCGAGCTGGCGATCATCTCGCAGCAGCAGGTCTCCGCCACGCTCGGTCAGGAGGCGCTCGACCAGGGCCTGGTCGCGGGCGTCGCCGGCTTCATCGTCGTCGCGCTGTTCCTGGTCCTCTTCTACCGCGTGCTCGGCGTGATCTCCGTGATCGGCCTGGTCGCGTACACGATCTTCTTCCTGGCGATCGTCAAGACCATCCCGATCGTGATGACGCTGCCGGGCATCGCCGGCCTGATCCTCACGATCGCCGTGGCCGCCGACGCCAACGTCGTGATCTTCGAGAGATTCAAGGACGAGCTCCAAGCCGGGAGATCGATCCAACGCTCGATCAAGGACGGCTACCGCAAGGGCCTCAGCGCGATCATCGACGGCAGCGTGATCACGTTCCTGGTGGCGTTCGTGCTCTTCATGGTCGCCACGGCCGGCGTCAAGGGCTTCGCCTTCACGCTCGGCATCGGCGTGATCCTGTCGCTGCTGACCGCGGTCCTCCTGACCCGGGCGATCCTCGGCACGATGGCCCGCACGCGGATCTTCCGCAACCCGACGCTGCTGGGTGCCCGCAAGCGCAACCCGATCTGGCACCGCTTCGACTTCATGGGCTACGCCCGGTGGTTCTTCGCGGCCTCCGGCGTGGTGCTGGCGCTCGGCGCGGTTGCGATCGCGGGCAAGGGCATCAACTTCAGCATCGACTTCGAGTCGGGCACGCAGATCAAGATGACCGCGCCCGAGAACTCGTCGGTCGCGGACGTCCGCGACGCGCTGCGCCCCGTCGGCCTGGCCAACGCGAAGATCCAGGAAGTCCGCCTGCCCGGTCAGAGCGGCCAGAGCTTCCAGATCTCGACCGAGGCGCTGTCGACGCAGCAGGAGCGTCGCGTCGCGCAGCAGCTCCAGTCCGAGCTCGGCGTCAACCCGTCGGAGCTGGACACCAACACCGTCGGGCCGACCTTCGGCAAGACCGTGGCGAACTCCGCGATCATCGCGATCATCGTCTCGTTCGCGCTGATCGCGTTCGTGATCTGGTTCCGGTTCGGGCTCAGATTCATGTCCCCGATCCTGGTCGCGGTGATCCACGACCTGTTGATCACGGCCGGCATCTACGCGGCGACCGGGGCCGAGGTCTCGGCGTCGACGGTGGCCGCCCTGCTGACGATCATCGGCTACTCGCTCTACGACACGATCATCGTGTTCGACCGTGTCCGCGAGAACATCAAGCGATTGCCGTCGGCCGCGATCAGCCAGGTCGTCAACCGCGCGATGAGCGAGGTCCTCGGCCGGTCGTTGGTGACGTCGTTCTCGACGGCGCTGCCGGTGCTCGCGCTGCTCCTGTTCGGCGGCGACACGCTGAAGGACTTCGCGCTCGCGATGCTGATCGGCACGGTCTCCGGTGCCTACTCCTCGGTCTTCATCGCCGCCCCGGTGCTGACGGAGGCCCTCGAGCGGGCGCCGCAGTTCCGGGCGCGACGCAAGCGCCTGGAGGCGATGCACGGGGGCGTGCTGCCGCCGTACCCGGACAGCAACACGACCGAGGTCGACCTGGACGCGACGGGCAAGAAGCGCAAGAGCTCGCGCGTCACCGCGTCCGACGCCCCGGGGGCCCAGGTCAGCAAGGACGAGTTCCAGGAGATGGTCGACGACCTCGGGATCGACGCCAGCGACGCGGCCGCGTCGGCGACGTCCGGCTCGGGTCTGAACACCGGGATGGGCGCGCCGAAGCCCCAGCGTCCGACCAAGCAGACCAAGCGTCAGCGCGAGGAAGCCGAGGCGGCCGCGGCCGAGCAGGCCGCCGCGGCCGAGTCCGCCGCGCCGGATCCGTCCGGCCCGGTCGAGCGCGCTCCCGACCTGTCCCCGGAGGAGGTCGGCTTCCGCGACGAGTCCAACGGCCGCGGGAAGTCCCGCCGACCCGGGAAGCGGCGCTGATGTCGTCCGTCGCCCGCCGTACCCCGAACCACACCACGGAGGACTGATCCCATGGCCGTCCTGACCTGGGTCATGATCGCGTTGGCCATCTGGCACTTCACGGTCTTCGTTCCCGACAAGTTCGCCGGTGGCATCATCGGCGCCTTCCTGGTGTCCGCGATCGGCGGCATCATCGGCGGCTTCGTGCTCAGCGGCTTCTCCGTGCCGAGCCGGGACGAGACCGACCTCGTGACGCTGCTGCTCGGTATCCCGGGCACGTTCATCGCGCTGGCCATCCAGTACGTCGTCGGGGCTCGCCTCGAGGAGCGCGCGGAGGCCGAGGCGGCCGCCGCCGTCGCCGCCACGCCCCGCGTGTAGCGACCGCGATCGCCGGGACGTCGTGCCTCCCGTCCGGGGCACGACGTACGGTTAGGCGGGTGGACGTGCGCTTCGAGATCCCACCCGCTCCCGCGGATGCGGTCGAGCGCCTGCAGGACGAGCTCGGCGTCGGGACGACCGTCGCCGAGGTCCTCGTGCGTCGTGGCCTCGACGATCCGGACGCCGCCCGCCGCTTCCTGGCCGCCGACGAGCAGCACCCGCTCGACGCGTTCGCCGGCCTGGCCGAGGCGGCCGAGCTGGTCGTCCGGCACGTGCGCGCCGGGTCGCGGATCGTGGTCCACGGCGACTACGACTGCGACGGGGTCTGCGCGACCGCGACCCTGATCCGGGCGCTCCGGCAGCTCGGCGCCGACGCCAGCTGGTTCCTGCCCCACCGGGTCGACGACGGCTACGGCCTGGCCGAGCACACGGTACGCCGGCTCGCCGCCGACGGGATCGGCCTGGTGATCACCGTCGACTGCGGGATCACCGCGGTCGAGGAGGCGCGGCTCGCCAGAGAGCTCGGACTCGACCTGGTGATCACCGACCACCACCGACCACGCGCCGACGGCACGCTGCCGGACGTGCCGATCGTCCACCCGGGCGACGGTCGCTACCCGTGCCCGCAGCTCTGCGGTGCCGGCGTCGCCTGGAGGTTCGCCGGGGCGATCCTGGGCGCCGCCGGCGCCGACCCCGCCGACGCCGACCTGGACCTGGACATCGTCGCGCTCGCGACGATCGCCGACGTCGTGCCGCTGACCGGCGAGAACCGCAGCATCGTGCGCCGCGGCCTGCGGGCGATCGCCGACTCGCGCCGGCCGGGGCTGCGGGCGCTGCTGGACGTGACCGCGACGTCGCCCGCCGACATCGACGCGACGGCGGTGGCCTTCCGGCTGGCGCCGCGGATCAACGCCGCGGGCCGGATCGGCCACGCCGACGTCGGCGTCTCGCTGCTGCTGACCGGGGATCCCGACGAGGCCCGGCGGCTGGCGGGCCGGCTCGACCAGGCCAACATGGACCGTCGCGAGGTCGAGCGGCGGATCCTCGACGACGCAATCGCCCAGGCCACCGCCCAGGGCGTGCAGGCGGCCTACGTGCTGGTCGGCGACGACTGGCACCCTGGCGTCGTCGGGATCGTCGCGTCGCGGGTGGTCGAGCGGTTCGGCCGGCCGGCGGTGCTGCTGGGCGTCGACGGCGACGAGGCCAAGGGCTCCGCGCGCTCCGTCCCGGGCTTCGACCTGCTGGCCGGGCTCGACGCCTGCAGCGACCACCTGCTCCGGCATGGCGGGCATCGCGCCGCCGCCGGCGTCGCGTTGCGGGTCGACGCGATCGCGGCGTTCCGCGAGGCCCTGCGGGCCTACGCCGACGCCCACCTGGACGCCGACGCGCTGGCGCCGGTCGAGCGGGTCGACGCGGTCGTCGGCGGCGCGCAGCTCGGGATGCAGCTGGCGCAGGAGCTGCAGCAGCTCGGACCGTTCGGCGAGGGCAACCCCGAGCCGGTGCTGCTGATCCCCGCCGGACGCCCCGACGCGGTGCGGCCGCTCGGCAGCAGCGGCAACCACCTGGCGTTCGAGGTCCGCTCCGGGGCGACTCGGATCTCGGCCGTCGCCTTCGGGCGCAGCAGCCTGCCGCTGCCGGACGACCGACGCATCGATCCGGCCCAGCTGCCGTTGGTCGGCACCTACGTGCTCGAGCGGCACGCCTTCCGCGGACAGGTCACTCCGCGGCTGCGGGTACGCGAGCTGGCGCTGCCGCAGCCCGTCCCGATCGACCGCCTCGACGGCGACGCGGCCGACACCGTGCTGTCGATCCTCGACGCGCCGGAGCCGTTCCCGTCGTCCCCGCTCGACCTTCCGTTCGACCCCGGACGCTTCGGCGACCGGTCGGCGGCCGGCGCCGCCGCCACGATCGCCGCGCTGGTGGCGACCGGCGAGCCGGTGACCGTGGTGGCCGCGGACGCGCAGCGACGGGCCGGGCAGCTGGCGACGGTGATCGGTGGCTTCGCGCTGACCGACTGGTGGAGCGTCGCCCGGACCCCACGCTCGCTCGACGGCACGCAGCACCTGGTCGCGCTCGACCCGCCGTCGGATCCCGCGCAGCTGGCCGCCCTCGAGCTGCTGGACGGCGCCCGCTGCTGGCGGGCGTGGGGGGACCCTGAGCTACGATTCAGCATGGATGCGCTACGTCGCGAGCACGAACTCCGCCCGGCCGCGGAGCAGCTGTACCGCCGGCTCCGGGCCCACGGCCCGACCCCGGTCGCGGCGCTCTGCGCCGACGACTGGTGCGGCTGGTGGTCCGGACTGGTGCTCCGCGTGCTGGAGGAGTCCGGCGCCGTGGTCGTCGGCCGCGCCGAGCGGATCGTCGCGATCGGCGACGGAGCGGTCCGTCCGCTGGACGACGGGCCGAGTCACCGGGCCTGGAGTGCGCGTTGCCGGGAGCGGGTCGCATGGCTGAGCCGCAGCCGCATCCCGACCACGGTGCCGCTGCCGTGACCGCGCCGTCCGAGGAGGACGGCACGCAGAACGCGATCGCCGTCACCGACGAGCGCTCGCGCGAGCGGCTCGGCGTGGTCGTCGGCCCCGACGCGCCTGCCGCGACCGACGCGCCGGTTCCCGACGACGCCAGCTCCGCCGACCTGACCGGCGAGGAGCTGTCGCTGCGCGCCGACCTGCACGCGGTGATCCAGGAGCACGCCTCCGGCGACGACGGGCGCGAGCGGATCGACCTGGCGGTGATCGACGACGCCTTCCACTTCTCCTGCCTGCACCACCGCGACCAGCGGCGCAAGTCCGGCGAGCCGTTCATCGCCCACCCGGTCGAAGTCGCCAAGATCTGCGCCGGCATGCGGCTCGACACGGAGGCTGTCGCCGCGGCGCTGCTCCACGACACCGTCGAGGACACCGCCGCCGAGCTGGAGGAGATCGAGACCCGCTACGGGGCCACGGTGCGGCTGCTGGTCGACGGCGTCACCAAGCTCGACGGGATCCAGTTCACCTCGCGGGACGAGGCCCAGGCCGAGAACTACCGCAAGATGGTCGTCGCGATGGCGCAGGACGTGCGCGTCATCCTGATCAAGCTCGCCGACCGTCTGCACAACGCCCGCACGCTGGCGGCCCACAAGCGGCCCAAGCAGCTGGAGATCGCCAAGGAGACGCTCGAGGTCTACGCGCCGATCGCTCACCGGCTCGGTATCCACGCGATCAAGTGGGAGCTCGAGGACCTGGCCTTCGGCACCCTCCACCCGCGCAAGTACCAGGAGATCAAGGGCCTGGTCAACCAGCAGCGCGGCGAGCGGGAGGTCTACGTCGCCAAGGCCGGCGAGTACCTGCGCAGCGAGCTCTCGTCGGTCGGGATCGAGGCCGAGATCTCCGGCCGCGCCAAGCACTTCTACTCGATCTAC
>CAZFIQ010000077.1:0-11874 GCA_964519185.1 uncultured Patulibacter sp. | reverse complement strand
CCCTGCTCGGTCATCGACCACCACGGCCAACCACTGATTCTGAAACAGGTCCTAAGGCCCCGACCCCCCGGCGCCGATCGGCGCCAGAAAGGCCCCGATGCTGCCCGCCGCTCCGCCGCCCACCCCCGGTCCCGCCCTCTGGGACGCCGTCCGCGACCTGCCGCTGCGGATCGACGCCGTCGCGCGCGAGCCGCTCGAGCAGGAGACGCCGAACTTCACCCGCCGCACGACCGTGGTCCGACTGTCCGGCGGCGGGCACGACGGCGTCGGCGAGGACGTCAACTACGACCCGCTGGAACATCCGCAGTTCCAGGCCTGGGGCGGCCTGCTGGACCTGCGCGGCGAGTGGACTCTGCGCACGTTCTGCGCGGCGCTCGACGGGGGGCCCCTCTCCCCGGACGGCTTCCCCCACGCCGTCGACGGCAACTACCGTCGCTGGGCGTTCGAGTCGGCCGCGCTCGACCTGGCGCTGCGCCAGAGCGGCCTGAGCCTGTCGGCCGCCGTCGACCGTCCGGTCGCGCCGTTGACGTTCGCGACCAGCCGTGGGGTCGGCGACCCGCCGACGGTCGAGGGGATCGCCGCGATCCAGGCCCGATCGCCCGGCCTCCGCTTCAAGCTCGACCTGGGCACGGCCTGGAGCCCGGAGGCGATCGCCGCGATCGCCGCGACCGGCGCCGTCTCGGTGGTCGACCTGAAGGGCTGGTACCGAGGCACCACCGTCGACACCCCGGCCGATCCCGCGACCTACCAGCGCGTGCTCGACGGGCTGCCCGACGCGTACATCGAGGACGCCGGGATCACGCCGGAGACCGAGCGGCTGCTGGCACCGCACGCGGCCCGGCTGACGTGGGACCTGCCGCTGCAGTCGGTCGGCGACCTCGACACCCTGCCGTTCGCGCCGCCGAAGGTCATCAACGTCAAGCCGTCGCGGATCGGCACCATCGCCGAACTCTCCGCGGTCTACGCCGCGTGCGACCAGCGCGGCATCGGCACCTACGCCGGGGGCCAGTACGAGCTCGGACCCGGCCGTGGCCAGGCGCAGCTGCTGGCCGCGCTGTTCCATCCGCACGGCCCCAACGACCTGGCACCCGGCGTCTTCAACCGCGTCGAGCTGCCCGACGAGCTGCCCCGGTCGCCGCTGACGTTGCGTCCCGCCGAGCGGGGCTTCCGCCTGGCCGCGGACGGCTGACCGTCGCTTCCGCCAACCCCGGTCCCCGCCCGCGAACTTGCATACCAGGGCGGGGATTCGGCATACCAGCGCGTACGCCGATTCGGCCCGTCGGGGCCGGAGGATACGAGCCGGCGTGGGGCTTCCGACTCTGGGTAGGCTGACGCCTTCGTGTTCGCGTCCTCGACCCTGGGAAACCCATGACCGAAACAGTCGCCGTCGCCGGCTCCGGCACCATCGCCTGCGGGATCGCCGTCACCGCCGCCCGCACGTCCGACGTCATCCTGCTCGCGCGCTCCGAGGCGAGCGCCGACCGCGCCCGCGCGTCGATCGACAAGCAGGCGGGCAAGCTCGAGGTCGACGTGTCCGGCGTGACGGTGACCACCGACGCCCAGGAGCTCGGCCGCGCGACCTACGTGATCGAGGCGGTCTCCGAGGACCCCGCGACCAAGGTCGGCGTCTTCGCCCAGCTGCTCGCCCACGCGGCCGACGACGCGATCCTCGCGACCACCACGTCGTCGCTGTCGATCGAAGAGCTGGCCGCGGGGTCGGGCGTGCCGGAGCGGTTCGTCGGGCTCCACGTCTTCAACCCGGTCACGAAGATGGAGCTGATCGAGCTGATCTTCCCGGGCTCGGCGTCCGAGTCGACGAAGCAGCGCTCCCGCGACCTGGCCGAGGCCTGGGGCAAGACCGCGATCGAGATGCCCGACATGCCCGGGTTCGTCGTCAACAAGCTGCTCTTCCCGTTCCTCTTCGAGGCCGTGAACCTGAAGGAGCAGAGCGGCCTGTCCGCCAAGGACATCGACACCTGCATGCAGCTCGGCGCCGGCCAGCCGATGGGTCCGTTCGCGCTGCTCGACTTCGTCGGGCTCGACGTGTCGCAGGCGATCGGCGAGGTGATCGGAGCGGACGTTCCCGAGCCGTTGAAGGCGCTGGTCGCCGAGGGCAAGCTCGGCCGCAAGTCCGGCGAGGGTTTCCTCGACTGGCGCCGCTAGGGCGCTCGAACCACCTCCGGGGCGCACTACGGCGCGCCCCGAACAAATGGCCCCGAGCGGCCAGGCCGCTCGGGGCCATTCGTGCGTGTGTGTGATGGTCGGAGCGCGAGCGCTCCTCCCGGATGTTGTGATGCGGCGCCGTCCCGGGCGACGCATCGGTGTCCCGTCCAGCCGCACCAGGATCGGCTCGGACGCTGTCCATCGTCGCGCATCCGCTGACGTTTCGCGGGATTTTCGTGAAGGTTCCCCGAAATATGGCGCGTATCCGCTCGAATCGGCCACTCCGCTGACCCGAATGGACATTGTACGCGCGGGTGTACCCGAGTGACGCTCCGCGGGAAACGTCAGGCCGGGGTGACGTTTCGGCCGGACGGCCCGCGTGGCGTCACCCGCCCGGCCGTCGCCGACGCCCGCCGGGCCCGATCCGATCAGTCGGTCAGGCCGGGCTGCCCGGCCATCACGACCGCGCCGACGACGGCAACGACGCAGAGCCCCCCGCAGAGCGCGGGACCAAGCCAGCGCGGGCCCCGACGCGCCCCCTCCGCCAGCGCCACGGCGGCGAGCGCGCCGAACAGCAGGCCGCCGAGGTGCCCGCCGAAGCTGATGTTGGACCCCGGCCGCAGCGACAGCACGACGTTGATCAGCAGCAACAAGCCGATCTGGCTCTGCAGCGGGTTGATCCCGCGACGCCGCATCTCGACGATCAGGAAGCCCATCAGCCCGAAGACCGCGCCCGAGGCGCCGACCGTCGGGGCCGACGTGGTCTGGATCAGCGCGCCCAGCGATCCCCCGAGCAACCCCGTCAGGTAGACCAGGCCGAAGCGCGTCGATCCGATCTCGCGCTCGATCTCGGAGCCGAGGAAGTACAGCAGCAGCATGTTGAAGCCGATGTGCAGCAGGCTCGAGTGGAGGAAGCCGCTCGTCACCAGCCGCCAGTACTCGTGGTTGATCTCGATCGCGGGCGCCCAGAGCGCGCCTTCACGGTAGAGCCACGAGCCGCTTCCGCCGCCGGTCAGGCCGAAGTTGCCGCCGGCCAGGAAGACCACCACGCAGATCGCGATCAGCGCCTGGGTGACGACCGCCGGGTTGCCGTTGCGCAGCGCTTGGGCGGTGACCACCTTGGTCCGCTCCTTCGCGCACTCCGGGCAGCGCATCCCGACCGGGGTCGAGGTCATGCAGTCCGGGCAGATCGGCCGGCCGCAACTCGAGCACGCCACCCCCGTCTCGCGCGAGGGATGGCGGTAGCAGGTCGGCATCGCGCGGAAGCTAGCAGGCGCCCGACGGCGAGGGCGGCGGTGGCGGATCGGCGGTGACCCCGGCCGGCCCGGCCGTCATCGCCGGTAGACGCGGTCCAGGCCGCGGCGCACGACCCGCACCGCGTCCTCGGCCGCGCGGTCGAGCGCCGACGCCCGGGGCGCCCCCCGGCGCTGGCGGCTGACCTGCCGCCAGCGGAGCACCGCCAGGCCCGTGCCCGCGGCGCCGCCGACGGCGACCGCGACGGCCGGCCGAACCCAGTTGCGGGGATCGCGCATCGCCGCGAGCTCCCACGACTCCAGCTCGTCCGCCGCCATCTCGCTGAGCGTCTGGAGGGTCTCCTCGAAGCGCGTTCCCAGCCGCTCCGGCGGCTCGATCGGGGCCATCGCCCGGCGCAGCAGCGCCTCGACGTCGATCCCGTTCTCCGGTCCGTTCGTCACGAGCCCGCCCTCCGCGTCGGCGTGTTCGCGACGATCCCCTCGAGCTGCTTGATCGCGCGGTGGATCAGCACCTTGGTCGCTCCGTCCGAGCGGCCCATCGCCCGAGCGATCTCGCGGTTGTCCATGTCGAGCGCGAAGCGCATGATCAGTGCCTCACGGCGGTCGTCGGGCAGGTCCTCCACGGCATCGAGGATCCGGCGCAGCTCGTCACGCTCCTCCACCAGGTCCTCGGTGGTGTGCGTCGCGCGCAGCTCGGTCGTCGTCGCGTCGTCGTCGATCGACATCTGCGGGCGACGCGAGCGATCGCGGAACAGGTTGGCCGCCAGGTTGTGCGCGATCCGGATCAACCAGGGGCGCAGCGGCCGGCCGTCCGATTCGCTCAGGGCGCGCTCGAAGTGCCGGTAGGCCTGCAGGAACGTCTGCTCGGTGAGGTCCTCCGCGTCGTGGTGGTTGCCGACCCGGTAGTACGCGAAGGAGTAGACGTCACGCAGATGGGAACGGTAGAGCTCCGAGAACCGTTCGTCGAGCTCTGCCTTGTCCACGTGGAGCAGCCTATCCGTCGCGCCCGCGGCGCAACCGGACGGCGGCTCGTCCGTCGCTCGTCGCTGACGCCTACCGCGCCTCCCGGTCGTGGGCATCGGACCCGGTCGCGGCCCCGTGCAGGCCGCCGTCGGGGGCCAGCGAGACGTCGAGCAGCGACCGGTCGACCCCGATCCCCCGCTCGCCGACGTGGCCGCCGAGTGCGTTCCACTGCAGCTCGACGCACGGCCAGATCCGCGCCGTCACGGCGCGGGCCAGGTCGGAGGTCGGCTCGTCGACCTGGGGGAACCGCAACGGCCGGCCGGCGCGCACGGTGACGCGGTGCGGACGGATCCGCCAGGAGGTGCGGATGTGGGTGGTGCCGTGAACCGCGACGGGCACGACGGGGACGCCGGTCTCGAGCGCCAGCCGACCGACGCCGCGCTTGGGCTCGCCGATCCCGCCGGGCCGCGTCCGCGTGCCCTCGGGGAAGATCACCACGCAGTCGCCGCGCTCGAGGATCGCCCGGGCGGTCCCCATCGCGTCGCCGTCGGCGTTGCCGCGGTCGATCGGGAAGGCGCCCAGGCTGTTCAGGAACCAGCGCTGCAGCGGCTTGCGGAAGAGCTCCTTCTTCGCCACGAAGTAGAGCGGGCGGCGGCTCAGGGCCCCGATCACGAACGGGTCGAGGAAGCTCCGGTGGTTGGCGGCGAAGATCACCGCGCCCTGCTTGGGGACGTGCTCCATGCCGATCCGACGCAGCCGGAAGTAGAGGTGGAAGAACGGCTGGAAGAACGCCCGGACGACCCAGTACACGACGGGGTTGACGCCGCGCCCGACGGCGCGGTCGTGGAGCGCCTGCCGCTCGTCGCGGTCGAGGTCGGGCCGCTCCCGCCGCCCGCCCGGAGCCGGGCGAGACGGAGCGGCGGCCGGATCCCCGGGGGAGACCCGCTCCGCCAGCGGCGGAGCAGGCGGGGTCTGCAGATCGTGCGCCATCAGCAGCTAGACACCCCGCGCGCGGGCGGAGGTTACAGCCGCCGCCCGCGTGCACCCCCCGGCGGGACGTACGGACGATGCGGCGACCGGTAGCCTCCCCGGTGCGTCGTTCCGGGCTGCCCGAGCGATGCGCCCCACGCGGCCCGGCCGGTGTAGCTCAGTCGGTAGAGCACCCGCCTTGTAAGCGGAAGGTCCTCGGTTCGAATCCGAGCGCCGGCACTGTGGGCGGCCGCCGTCCCGCGCGGGCGGTAGGCGGCCTCAGCGCGGGGCGCTTCGACGCAGGTACTCGTCGAACAGCGGGACCGTGAACGCCGTATCTCCGTGCGCAGGGCTGTAGACCATGCCCTTGGTGATGAGCCCCGAACGGCGGGGCGCCACGCTCTCGACCTTGACGCCAAGCTCAGCGGCGATGTCGCCGGAACGGTGCGGCCCCGGGCCGAGCTTGGCCATCGCGTGGAGGTACTTCTTCTCGGCCGGGGTCATCCGGTCCATGCGCACCAAGAAGAAGTTCTCATCGAGCTGCTGCTGGACCGCCGGCGCCGCCGCGCGCACATCGTCGAGCGTGATCGGCCCGTCGACCGCGGCGTTCCAGACGTGGTAGCCCCACTCCTGCAGGAAGTACGGGTACCCACGGGTAACGGTCATCAGCTCGTCCAGCGCGGCGGCTTCGAACGAGATTCCGGCGGCCGCAGCCGGCAGGACGAGAACAGCTCGCCCGTCTTCATCCTCCAGCGAGCCGATCTGCGGGAAGTCGAAGAGGCGCTCGGCGTACGACTTCGCGTTCCCGGCGAGGCCCGGGAGCTGGGGCAGCCCAGCGCCGACCAGCATCACCGGGAGATTCAGCTGCACCGTGCGATGGATGGCGCTGATCAAACCCCCGAGCTCCGCTGCCGTCAGGTACTGCACCTCGTCGATGGCGAGGAGCAAGCCGTTCTGCCGGTCTCGTGCAGCTTCGCCGACGGCGACAAGCAAGTCGGTGAGATCCTCCGCCAGTGAGCCCGAGTCTGCTCTCCCCGGGATGGCCCCCACATCGATCGAGAACGATCCCGAGCCGTCGGGCAACGTGTACGAGAAAGACTTGAGAACTCCGAGCGCTTCCTTGACCTTCCGCGAGACCGACCCGCGGTCGAGCTCCAGGAGGGTCGTGCGCAGTTTCGCCGCAAGCAGTCGCTTGAAGTCATCCGACTCGGGCGCCTCGATGAATGCGACCCGGAGTCCATCGTCCTGGGCGATCTCGTGGAAGCGATTGAGCAGCACCGTCTTACCGACCCCACGCAACCCGATCGGCATCACGCTCTTTCCCGGGCGCCCGGCAACGGCCCGACGGAGTGCTACCCCGAACCGGTCGATCAGATCGTCACGTCCGACGAGCGCAGGCGGCGGGGTTCCTGCTCCCGGTCGGAAGGGGTTGTCGAACGGGTCCATCCTGACGGACCTTACCGCAACTTACCCGTCTTACCGCGAAGGACGGTAAGGTCAGTAAGGAGTCCGCCGCAGGACGTCGTTCCCCAGATCCAGCGAGCCAGGGAGAACACCGCGCCGACACTCGGGGACGGGCGTTGGCGTCGGAGCGCGATCAGTCGTCGCCGCCGGCGCGCCGGCGCTGCGCGCGCGCGGCGATCGCGCGCTCGGCGGCGTCGAGCGACGCCATCGTCCGCGCGTAGCGGGCGCGGGCCCGGGCGCGGCCGGCGGTCCAGCCGGTGACGATCAGGGCCACGACCACCAGCGCGACCACGCCGAGCACCACCTGCTCCACCGCCACGGCGAGTGGCACGTCGCCGGAGCGGAGAGCGGGAACGGTGCTGACGGGGAAGGGCGGGGTCAGGCCCATGGCGACGGCGGCGGTCAGCCGGCGACGACCCGCAGGGTCGGCCGCTCGCGCTCGCGCAGGAACTCGCCGATCTTGCGCTTGACCCGCTGCAGCGCGTTGTCGACGCGCTTGGTGTCCGACCCGAGACGCTCGGCGATCTCCTCGTAGGTGCGGCCGCGCAGGTAGAGCGCGAGCACCCGCGACTCGAGGTCGCTGAGCAGCTCCGGGACCTGGGTCACCAGCGCTCGCAGCTCGTCGCGGTCGACCGCGAGGCGGGCTGGGTCGTGCTTCTGCGGGCCGGCGATCACGTCGTGCATCGTGCTCTCGCCCTCGGCCGCGCCGGGCGGCGGCGCCGACAGCGAGACCGCGTCGTTGAGCAGCTTGGCCTTGTGCCGGTTGTCCGCCTTGATCGCGGTGATCATCCGCCGCGTGATGCAGAGCTCGGCGAAGTTGCGGAAACTCGACTCGCGGTCGGTCCGGTAGTCGCGGATCGCCTCGTAGAGCCCCATCAGGCCGTACTGGATCAGATCGTCGCGGTCGCCGCCGTTCAGGAAGAAGGAAGATGCCTTCATCCGGACGAACCCCTGGTACCGCTGGATCAACCGCGACGTCGCCACGTCATCCCCTCGCTTGGCTCGAGCGAGAAGGAACCCATCCTCAACCTGACGTTGAGCGTTAGGGGCAATCTTGAGTTGTGCCACGAGATGCCTTTCTTGCCCGCCTCCCAGCGGACAATCAGTCCCGTAGCGCGCGCCTCCCCCGGCGCTATGAGTCAAAAACAGTGTTCCCTGTCGTCCCCGCCGGCCAAGGGCCCGGTCTCGACCTTAGGTCGACGGTGATGACGCGGGTGAGAATGCCAAAGTTATGTCGCGCTGTCAAGACGATCTCGCTGCTGCAAGATCGCGTACAGCAGCGCCGCCCCGGCCGCCCCCACGTTGAGGCTGTCGATCCGGCCGCGCAGCGGCAGCGCGACGAGGGCGTCGCAGGTTGCCGTAACCCGGTCGCGCAGACCGGTACCCTCGGCGCCCATCACCAGCACCACGCCGCCGGAGTAGTCCGGCTGGTCGTAGGCGACCGCGTCGCCCCCACCGGCCGCTCCGTAGATCCAGCAACCCGCCTGCTTGGCCTCGCCCAGCGCGTCGGCGAGGTTGCGGACCTGGGCGATCGGCAGGTGCTCAACCGCACCGGCCGACGCCTTCGCCGCCGACGGGGTGACCTCGGCCGCCCGGTGGCGGCAGATCACCAGCCCGGTCGCGCCCACGCACTCAGCGGTCCGCGCCAGCGCACCGAGGTTCTGCGGATCCTGGACCTCGTCGAGCGCCACGATCAGCGGATCGGGCTCGGCCAGCAGCTGGGCGAGCTCGACGTACGGGTACGCGTCGACGGCGGCGACCACGCCCTGGTGGTCCGGGCTGCCGGCCAGCGCCGTCAGCTCGTCGCCGCTGACCGTCTGCGGGTCCCCGTCGGCGAGCCACTCCTCGGCCTCGATCGTCGGCGCCGTCGCCCAGATCCCGCGGACCTCGCGCCGGCCGGCGCGCAGCGCCTCGTGGACCGCGTTGCGTCCGTAGAGCAGCTGGCCGTCGTGCCGGAAGTCGCCGGGCAGCGCAGGCGCCGGAACCTCGGGACGCTCGGCCCGCTCGGCTCCCCCGCCCCGGGAGCCCCGGTCGCGACCGTCGCCGCGCCCGCGGCCGCCCGGGGCGCGCGCGCCCGCGTCGGTTCGCCCGCCGGAGCGGCCGGCCGGCCGCCCGTCGCGCGGACCGGCGTCCGGGTCCGGGCCCTTGCCCTTCGCGGCCAGCTTCTTGGCCTTCCAGTACTCGGGACCGCGCCGGTCGCCCCACCAGCCCTCGCCGCGCGGGTCCGGCGTGCCCGGGTCACGCGGCTTGTTTCCCTTGCGGCCGCCCTCGGCGCGGCGCGCGTCACGCGCCGACTTGCCGCCGTGGACGTTCTCCGCCCGACGCTGGTCGCGGGCGCGGACGTCGTCGATGTCGCCGGAGCCGCGACGGGAGCGGTTGGCGCCCGAACCCGACGGACGGTCCTGGCGGGGGCGGCGACCGCCACCGCCGTTCGGCTTGGGGGTCATGCGGTGCCTTCGGTTCGTACGAGCTCTGCGCCGCCGGCCCCGTCGCGCACGGTCCAGCCGGCCGCCGCGAGCGCATCGCGCAGCTCGTCGGCGCGGGCCCAGTCCCTGGCCTCACGGGCGACCTGGCGGGCGGCCAGCAGCTCGAGGGCCGCGGCGTCGGGGCCCTCGACGGTATCGGCGTCGAGCAGGTCGCGCAGGCCGAGCACGTCGAGCATCGTGCGCAGCTGGGTGTCGTCGGCGGTGAAGGTCCCGGCGTCGAGCATCGCGTTGGCGCCGCGCACCCACTGCCACAGGTGCCCGAGCGCGGCGGCGGTGTTGAAGTCGTCGCGCAGCGCCTCGGAGAACGCCTGAGCGAGTGCGTCCAGGCCCGCATCCCCGGTCGGCGGCACGACCCGCCGCTCGCCGGGGGACTCCGCGGGCGGCGCGACCCGTCCGGCCTCCAGCCGCCGCCCGACCTCCCGTAGCCGCCGCACGCCGGCCCGCGCCTGCTCGATCGAGTCGTCGGCCCAGTTCAACGGCTGACGGTAGTGCGCCGAGGCGAAGAGCAGCAGCAGGGCGTCGCGGCCGATCTCGTCGAGCGCCTCGTGCAGCGGCGTGATGTTGCCGACCGACTTCGACATCTTGGCGCCGCGCAGCTCGATCATCCCGCTGTGCATCCAGATCGCGGCCAGCTCCCGCCCGCGGGCGCAGCGGGTCTGGGCCGCCTCGTTCTCGTGGTGCGGGAAGACCAGGTCGTTGCCGCCGCCGTGGATCTCGAAGCCGACGCCGAGCGCCTCCTCGGCCATCGCCGAGCACTCGATGTGCCAGCCCGGGCGACCGCGGCCCCAGGGGCTGTCCCAGGCGACGTCCTCGCCGGGCTTGGTCGCCTTCCAGAGCGCGAAGTCGAGCGGGTCCTGCTTGCGCTGGAGGAGCGCATCGTCGCCCTCCCCCTGGTCCATCTGGTCGACGTCGCGGCGCGACAGCGAGCCGTAGCGGTCGTCGGCGCGGACGCGGAAGTAGACGTCGCCCTCCGCCTCGTAGGCCGCGTCGGCGGCGATCAGGTCCTCGATCAGGGCGACGATCGCCGGCATCGAGGTGGTGGCGAGCGGCTCCAGGTCCGGACGGCCGAGCCCGAGCCGATCGGTGTCGGCCCGGTAGTGGTCGCCCATCGTGACCGCCAGCTCCGCCGAGCCGACGCCGGCCGCGCTCGCCGCCGCGTAGATCTTGTCGTTGACGTCGGTCAGGTTGCTGACCAGCGTGACCGCGTAGCCCTGGCCGAGCAGGAACCGCCTGAGCAGCGCGTAGACGATGAACGGCCGCGCGTTGCCGACGTGGATCCGGTTGTAGACCGTCGGGCCGCAGGAGTAGATCCGGACGTGCGGGGCGGTGCTCCCGTCGGCGACCGCGGTCCCCTCGGGACGCAGCGGCCGCAGCCCACCGGACGCGGTGTCGTGGAGCTGGATCTCGCGAGGCGCCGACACGACGGCTCAGCGTATCGCCCCGTGCGGCGGGTCGGGCCCGACCCGCCGCGGGCGGCCTCAGCGCCCGCCGACGCCGTCGCTGGTCTTGACCGCGACCTCGTCGTGCTGCCCGACCTCGCCGCTCGGCGTCGCGCCGGCGCGGTACGGGTACGGGCTCTGCTTGGTCTCGCCCTCCTCCAGGTACTCGTCCTCGGCGTTGACCTCCCAGAGGTCGTGGTCCTGGCCGTAGAGGTTGTCGACCGCGCGCATCGACGTGAGCATCGAGTGGTCGGAGTTGTTGTAGCGGTGCAGGCCGTTGCGGCCGACCTGCTGGAAGTTCTCGATCCCGGCGATCCAGTGCTTGATGATCTGGACGTTCTCGGCGTAGCCGTCGACGTAGTCCGGGTAGGCCTTCGGCACGCGCACGACGTAGCCCTTGACGACCTGACCGGGCTTGGAGAGGCCGATCTCCTCCAGCTCCCGGGTGGCGAGCGCGACCAGGTCCTCGTCGTTCGCGGTCCAGAGCTCGTCGCCCTCGAAGCAGAAGTACTCCATCCCGACGCAGGCCTTGGTCTCGTCGGGCACCATCCAGGGGCTCCACGAGCGGAAGTTCTGGATCCGGCCCACGATCACGCCGGGCTCGTGGATGTAGATCCAGTTGTCCGGGAAGAGGTCCTCGCCGTCGATGATCAGCGAGACCGTGAGGAAGTCGCGGTAGCGCAGCGCCTCGGCGGCGGCCACGACGTGCTCCGGCGCGCCCTCGGTCATCCGCAGCAGGTTGCGCAGCGGCAGCGAGGAGACGATGTTGCCGAAGTCGGTGATCGTCTCGCCGTTGACCGTGACCTCGGTGATCCGGTTGCCCTCGAGCTTCATCCGCTCGATCGGAGCCTCCATCTCGATCACGCCGCCGCGCTCGGAGATCGCGTCGGTCATCTTCTCCCACATCTGGCCCGGGCCGTAGCGGGGGTAGTCGAACTCGGTGATCAGCGTCTTGATGTCGCCGTTCTTCGACGGGAAGAAGGCGTCCTTGGCCGCGGTCATGAACGACAGGCCCTTGATCCGCTGGGCGGCCCAGTCGGCGGTCATCTCGCTGGCCGGACGACCCCAGACCTTCTCGGTGTAGGTCTTGAAGAAGTGCTCGTAGAGCCGCTTGCCGAAGCGGTTGGAGACCCACTC
>CAZFIQ010000076.1:0-11976 GCA_964519185.1 uncultured Patulibacter sp. | reverse complement strand
CGACCGGCGCGACCGCCACCCCGTCGGGCTGGTCCTGGTGCCGACCCGCGAGCTGGCGATGCAGGTCTCCGAGGCGATGCACAGCTACGGCCGCGAGCTGGGGGTGCGGGTGCTGCCGGTCTACGGCGGCACGCCGATCGTTCGTCAGCTGAAGGTGCTCGCCCGTGGCGTCGACGTGGTCGTCGCCACGCCGGGCCGGGCGATGGACCTGATCTCGCGCAAGTCGCTCGACCTCAGCCAGCTCCAGGTGCTGGTCCTCGACGAGGCCGACGAGATGTTCGACATGGGCTTCCAGGAGGACATCGAGTCGATCCTCACGAGCACCCCCGAGTCGCGCCAGACGGTGCTCTTCTCCGCGACGATGCCGCACCGGATCGACAAGCTCGCGCGGCGCCACCAGCGCGACGCGGTGCGGATCCAGCTGGAGCGCGAGCAGCCGGCGGTCGGCGACGCGCCGAAGGTCCGCCAGAGCGCCTACGTGGTGGCGCGCGCCCACAAGCCGGCGGCCCTGACCCGGGTGCTCGACCAGGAGGACCCGAAGGCGGCGATCGTCTTCTGCCGGACCCGGGCCGAGGTCGACGAGGTCACCACCACGTTGAACGGCCGGGGCTACCGGGCCGAGGCGCTGCACGGCGGGATGGACCAGAACCAGCGCAGCCGGGTGATCTCGCGGCTGAAGGCCGGGACCACCGAGCTGCTGGTGGCGACCGACGTGGCGGCCCGCGGGCTCGACGTCGACACCCTGACCCACGTCATCAACTACGACGTGCCGTCCGCGCCGGAGACCTACGTCCACCGGATCGGTCGCGTCGGTCGCGCGGGCCGGGAGGGCGTGGCGATCACCTTCGCCCAGCCGCGCGAGCACCGGATGCTCAAGAACATCGAGCGGCTGACCTCCCAGCCGATCGCCCACGAGCGGGTGCCGACGGTCGCCGACCTGCGTGCGCGCCGGCTCGAGCTGACCCGCGCCAACCTGCGCGAGGCGCTGCTGGAGGACGACTTCGCGGGGCTCCGTACGGTCGTCGAGCAGCTGGCCGACGAGTTCGACGTGATGGACATCGCGGCGGCGGCGGTCAAGCTGGCCCACGAGGCCAGTGGCACGTACCCGGACGACGAGCCGGACATCCCCGAGCCGCGCGACCCGCGCGGCCGCGACCGTGACCGGAACGATCGCGGTGATCGTCGCGAGCGGCGCGATCGCCCGTCGGGGCCACGTCCGGGGGGCGGCGGCCGGGGGCCCAGCGGTCCGACGTCGCGGGTCTTCGTGGCGGCCGGCCGGTCCGCACGGATCCGCCCGCAGGACCTGGTCGGCGCGATCACCGGCGAGTCGTCGCTGAGCGGCCGCGACATCGGGTCGATCCAGATCCACGAGCGGTTCTCGCTGGTCGAGGTGCCCGAGGGCGCCGTCGACGAGGTGATCGGCGCGCTGCGCGGCACCACGCTCAAGGGCCGCAAGCCGAAGATCGCGCGCGAGCGCGTCGACTGAGCCTCCGCGCCTGCCACTGCAGCGCCCCCGACCGGGCCGCACGGAGCGCGGTTGGCGGGTCGTCGGCTGCACGCCCTAGGGGTGTGCAGGGCGGGGCCCTCATAGCGCGCCGCGTACTGCATGGCCCAGTGGCGTGCAGCGCGGGGCGCGTCGTCGGACGACGCGCCCCATGCGGCGTGTGATCAGCCGGTCACGCCGCCCGCCGGCGCGGCCAGCGCCGGGGTCACGCGGATCGTCGTCGACGCGGTCCGCCGCGCCACGTTGCGGGCCCGCACCACCGCGGTGTTGCGGATCGAGCGCGGCTGGTCGGAGCGCTCGGCGCGGGCGACGATCCGGAACCGCTTGGTCGATCCGGCCGCCATGTAGGGCACCGTCCAGCAGGCCTGTCCGCGGGAGAACCGCGCGCCGGTGGCCCGGACGAAGGTCAGGCCCTTCGGCAGCCGGTCGCAGATCCGGACGTTGCTGCCGGCGTGCCGGCCCATCTTGGCGGTGATCGTGAACGTGACCCGGTTGCCGCCGCGGATCTCGCGACGCGACGCCCGCTTGCGCAGCGACACCGTGGTCCGGGTCGTGCTGACGCGGACGTTGGCGACCGCCTCGTTGTTGTCGATCCGGATCTCCGCCTGGCCGGCCGCCTGGACGCTGACGGTGTTGCGCAGCGCGCCCTCGGTCTGCGGCGTCACCCGCACCTCCAGCGGCACCGTCTGCCCCGGCGCGATCGCGCCGAGCTCACAGGTCGTCGTGGTGCCGTCGATCGTGCAGGTGCCCTGCGCGGGCGTCGCCCGCGTGGTCCGCGCGTTGCGGTTCATCGTGTCGGTCAGGCGGACCGCGTCGGCGGTCACGCCGCCGACGTTGGTGACCTCGATCCGGTAGGTCAGCGGACGGCCGAGCTGCGGCGTCGTGGTGCTCGCGACCTTCGTCACGCGCAGGTCCGGGCTGGTCGGCGGGGCGGGGGAGACGACGACGTCGGCGTGGGCCGTGTCGTTGGTCGGGTCGGAGTCCGGGGTGGCGCTGGAGACCGTCGCGACGTTGCGCAGCTGCTGGCCGGCGATGTGCGCGGCGACGTCGGCCACGACCGTGATCTGGACGCTGCCGCCGACGGCCATCGTTCCGAGCGCGCAGACGACCTCGCGGCCGCTGCCGGTGCAGCTGCCCGCGCTCGGCTGCGCCGACCGGTAGTCGGTGCCGGGCGGCAGCAGGTCGCGCAGGACGACGTCCTGCGCTGCGGTCGGCCCGTCGTTGCGGACCGTCACGGTCCAGGTCGCCTGGCCACCGGCGACCGCGCCGCCCGCGGTCTTGGCGACGACCAGGTCCGCGACGTCGCCGACGATCGTCTGCGCCTGCGAGCTGTCGTTGTCCGGATCCAGGTCGACCTGGTCGACGGTGACCGACGCGATGTTCGTCAGCGTCTCGCCGCCGAGCGCGAACGGCACCTGGACGACGATCTCGCGGACGACGGTGTCACCGACCGCCAGGTCACCGACGTCGCAGGTCACGGTCCGGCCGGTCAGCGTGCAGCCGCCGTCGGCGGAGACCAGGTCGACGCCCGCGGGCAGCGGGTCGGTGACGGTCACGCCGGTCGCGTCGGAGGGCCCGTGGTTGGTGATCTCCAGCCGGTAGGTCAGCGGACCGTCGCCGTCGGTCTGGGCCGGGGCGGTCTTGACGATCCCGACGTCGGCCGCAGCGAGGATCTCGACGTCGTCGGTCGCCTCGTTGTCGGCCGGATCGATCTCCGGGGTGGTGCTGGCCGCCGTCGCGGTGTTGAGCGGCGCGCCGGGGAGGTCGCCGCGGGCGGTGATCGTGACCGTCGCGGTGGTGTCCTTCGGCAGGTCGCCGAACTGGCAGGCGACGCGGCTCGGCGCGCTGTCGACGGTGCAGGTGCCGACGTCGGACGTCGCCTGGAGCGCCGTGATCCCGGCCGGCATCGGGTCGCTGAGCGTCGCGCCGACCGCGGTCGACGGACCGTCGTTGGTCACGGTGACCGCGTACTCGAACGGCACGGACTGGGGGACCGGCAGCGTCGGCGCCGTCTTGGTCGTCCGCAGGTTGACCGCCGGTCCGACGGTGGTCGGCACCGTCGAGGAGTCGTCGGTCGGGGTGCGGTCGAGCTCGTCGGCGTCGATCGTGGCGGTGTTGCTCAGCGTCTGGTCGGCCAGCGCCCACGGGACCTGGACGGTGATCTGGATCACCGGGTCATCGGCCGGGTCGCCGCTGCCGACCGGCAGCGTGGCACGGGTGCAGGTCACCGTTCCCGCGTCCTCGGTGCAGCCCGGCGACGCGGAGACGAAGACCACGCCGTCGGGCAGCTGGTCCTCGACCACCACGTTGGTCGCCGCGGACGGACCGTCGTTGAACAGCCGCAGCGCGTAGGTCAGCGTGCCGTTGGCCGCGACCGTGGCCGGCGCGGTCTTCTCGATCCCGACGTTGGCGACCGGCAGCACCGTGACGTCGTCCTCGGCGCTGTCGTTGGTGGTGGACGACTGGGCCGTCGGGGTGGCGGCGGTGGCGGTGTTGTCGAACGTGCCGACGCCGACGGCCCGGGCGGTCACCGTGATCGTGGCGGTCTTGGCCGGGTCCGGCGTGGGACCGGGGTTGGGCGGCAGCGTGCCGAGCGTGCAGCTGACGGTGTTGGTCAGCAGGTTCGGCGTGCAGCTGCCGGTGTCGGTGGTGGCGCCGACCAGGACCACGCCCGGGGCGGGCAGCGGATCGCTCAGCGTCACGTCGACCGCATCCGACGGACCGTCGTTGCGGACCGTGATCTCGTAGCTGAACTCGTCACCCTGGTGGACCGACGCGGCCGAGGTCGTCTTGGTCACGACCAGGTCCGCCAGCGGCGACAGGCTGCGGGAGACCGGAGACTCGTCGTTCGTATCGTTGGGGTCGGGCGAGGTGCTGCTGACGTACGCGGTGTTGGACACCGCGCCGGTGGCGTCCGGGTCGATCGTCGCGGTGACCGTGAAGGTCCGCGACTGGTCGACGCCGAGGGTGCCCACCGCGCAGCTGATCGTGCCGCGCTCGAGCGAGCATCCGGACGGCGATGCGGTGAGCGTCAGCTCGTCCGGCAGCGGGTCGGTGACGACGACGCCGGTGGCGACCGACGGTCCGTGGTTGGTGGCGACGATCTCGTAGGTCACCGTCTGGCCGGGGACGAGGCTGCCGCTCGGAGCGGTGATCGTCTTCTCGACGCCGACGTCGGACGAGACCGTCGTGACGAACGAGCCCTCGTCGGTGACCGGGTCGGTGACCTCGCGCGAGACGACGCTGACGTCGTTGCGGACCGTGGTCCCGGACGCCAGGCCCGCGGCGATCGTCACGGGGACGGTGATCGTCACCTGGCCGTTGGCGGGGATCTGGGCGATCCGCCAGCCGATCGTCGTCGTGTCGTCGGCGGGATCGGCGGGGTCGCCGGCGTCGACGACCCGCGACTGCTCGCTGAAGCCGGTGCTGGGGGACGCGGTGGCGGCGTTCGCCGCGTAGCTCTGGTGCGCCCGGAGGACGTCGGTCACGATCACGTCACGCGCGGGGGCGGTGGTGCTCGTGTTGCGGACCACGATCGTGTAGCTGGGGGTCGTGCCGGCGGGGACGACCCCGGCCGGAGCGACGCCGTCCGGCGTCTTGGCGACGGTCAGCGTCGGCAGCCGCAGGTTGGCGTCCGCCTCGTCGTCGTCGGCGTACGGGCCGTCGGCGCTGCCGCCCTGGCCGTCGCTATCGCGGCCCGCCGCGGCGGCCACGTTGCGCTGGGGGTTGGCGTTCGGCCGCGAGTCCAGGTCGGGGGTCGCGGTGAAGGTCAGGACGACCTGGCCGTCCGGGGCGATGTCGCCGACGTTCGCCCAGGCCAGGTTGACGCGACCGCCGGCCGTGGTGATCGTCGGCTCGGGGTCGAACCCGGGGACGGCCGGGACCGGCGCGAAGGCGGCCGAGCCGGCGTCGTAGCTCCAGCCCGCGGGCAGGATGTCGACGACCTCCACGTCGTGGGCCGTCGACGACGGCGACGGGTTGGTGATCACGACCCGCCACGGGAACGACTCGCCGACCTCGGCGTCGGCGGCCTCGAGGAAGCCGCCGGCCCCGTCGCTCACGCCGGTCGTCTTCTGGACGGAGACCTTCGGCAGTCGGACGTCCAGCGTGACCGTGTCGGTCGGCGGGTCGGTCGTGTACTCGCGGTACGCGCCGGGCTCGGCCGTGCGGTCCACCTCGTCGGCGTTCCAGTACGAGGGGACGGTGGCGGTATTGACCACGGTCTCGTCGGCGGAGAGCAGCGACGAGTCGGCCAGGTCGGCGGTGTAGGTCAGCGTGACCGTGTCGCCGGGCGCCAGCGGACCGGGGATCGTCCAGGCCAGCGTTCCGTCGTCGCCGTCACCGTCGACCACCGTCGCGGTGCCCGCGGGGGAGACCCCGGCGGCGGTCGCGACCACGTTGGTCAGCTTGGACCCCGGCGTGTCGGTCACGTCGACGTCGTAGGCCGGCGAGGTTCCGGTGTTGGTCACCGTCAGCGTGTAGCTGTAGTCCTCGCCGGGCTGGGTGGTGCGGCGGTCGACGTCGTCGCCGACCGGGATCCCGCTGACGTGCTTGTCGAGCGTGATCCGCGGCTCGGTGACCGTCGTGTCGCTGGTGGCGGGACCGGTGGTCTGGTCGTAGCCGGACGTGTCGGGGAAGCCCGCGGGGGGCGGACCGTCGTTGGTCGCGTTGTAGAAGACGCTGACGCCGTTGGTCAGGACGTCGCCGGCGTCGACCGCGCCGGCCCCGGGCGCGACGTACGAACCCACGATCCGGCCCTGGTAGGTCAGCCGGATCGTGCGGGCGTCGGGGGCGTCGGCGACGTCGTCGAGCAGCCACGCGACGCGCTGCGTGCCGTTGACGAGGCTGCGGGTCTCGCTGCGGAAGGCGGGGGAGGCCGCGGTCCCGGTCAGCGTGCAGGCGGGGGTACCGACGCAGCTGGTCTGGGCGCTGCCGGCGACGTACTCGACGCCGTCGGGCAGCGTGTCGACGAAGGTCAGGTCGAAGAACGCGACGTTCGGCGGCAGCGTGTACTCGACGGTGTAGTCGATCACGTCGCCGACGGTCGCCCGCGGCGAGACCCCGGTCTTGGTCAGCGCACCGCCGAGCACGGTGACGGGCCGGGTGGCCGTCGTGGTGTAGCCGGTGTTGAACGCCGAACCGGCGGTCCGCTCGTTCGGGTCGCTGCCCGTCAGGCTGGAGCCGGTCACGGTGACGCTGTTCGTCAGGACCAGGCCGGCCGGCGCGGGGGAGTCGACGTCGGCCTCGTAGATCAGGTTCGGGTCGGCGCCGGGCAGGAGTGTGCCGTGCGACCAGGTGATCGTGCGGGCCACGGCGTTCCACGTGCCGGCGGGGAAGCCGGCGATCCCGACCTGATCGTTGGTCGCCGTGACCGGCAGGCCGTCGGTCTTCCGCGGCGTGATCCCGACGGGCACGGTGTCAACGGTCACGGTGTCGTGGCTCGGCGCGACGTTGGTGCCGGCGGCGTTGCGAACGAACACGCTATAGCGCACGGCGTCGCCGGCGGAGACGGTGCTCGTCTGCAGGCTCAGGTTGGACGTCAGGGCCGCGAGCTTGCCGACGGTCAGGTTCGGCTCGACGATCGTGACGGTCTCCGCGTTCGCGGTCTTCTCGTCCGGCGTGGGCGCGCCGGGGGCCGGCAGCCAGCGGAACGACGCGGCGTTGCCCAGCGTCTGCCCTCGGCGGTTGGCGTCGACCGGGGTCGTGACGTCGCGAACGCGCGTCACGAACTCGACGGAGAACACCGCGCTGGTCGCGGCGGTGTTGGCGTAGACACCGGGGAAGGCCACGGTCAGGCGGTTGGTCGCCGGGTCGACGCTGGGCGTCAGCGTGACCGGGGTGCCGCCGGCCTGGCTCACGGTCGGGGCGGGGCTGGCCAGCAGCTCCATCTGGGGGATCACGTCGTCGGTCACGGTCGGCGTGCCGAACAGCGTCGTGCCCGCGGGGACCGTGACCTGGATCCGGTAGAGGACCGTCTCGCCGATCGTGGCCTGGCTGGGCAGGTCGTTGCCGGTCTCGTCGACGCTGGTGGAGACCCGGGTCTTGGCCAGGACCACGTCGCGCAGGCGGATCGACGCGGGGTCGTCGGCCCGCGGTGCGTTGGCGGCGGGCTCGCGGGACGGATCGATGTTGCTCGCGGGGACGAAGGTCTCGGCCCCGCCGCGGTTGGTGTCCCGCTCGTACTGCACGACGCCCGCGACGTTGGTCAGCGACGCCGCCGGCGGCCGGCCCTGCGGCACGATCACCGTGTAGGTCAGGTCCTTGGTGCCGGCGGCCGGCACCGTGATCGCGTCGGCGGCGTCCCAGACGATCCGTCCGCGGCCCGGAAGCAGCGGGGGTGCGGCGCAGGTCCCGCCGTCGCTGATCGCCGGGGCGGGGACGTCGGCGCAGGTGACGCCGGCGGGCAGGTCGTCCCAGACGACGGTTCGCCGGGCGGCGTCGCCGCCCGTGTTGCCCAGCCGCACGCGGTAGGTGACCGTCGAGCCGACCGGCACGTTGGTCGCGTTGCCGTCGGCGATCGTCGATCCGCCGGCGGGCGACACGCTGGTGACGTCCTTGACCAGGCCGACGACCGGCTTGACCATCTCCGCCTCGACGCGGTCGCGCAGCGAGAAGCTGCGGCCGGCCGTGTTGTTGTAGGACAGCTTCATCAGGTTGCCGGTGACCGTCGGCTTGGGCTCCTCGTCCGGGTCCTCGGCCTCCTCGTCCTCGTCGAAGACGTCGGCGCTGACGATCGTTGCGAAGGTCCACTCGAAGACCTGGTCGGACGTGTCGACGTCGGAGAGCGACCAGCTGAGCACGCGGTCGGCCGCACCGCTGTCGTCGACCGTCACGGCGCCGAGCGTGTCGCGGCCGGTGCGGACGGCCGATCCGGCCTCGTAGGCCATGCCCTCGGGGATGAAGTCGCGGATCACCGGGGTACCGGTGTCGACCGAGGCCGAGAAGTCGACGCGCAAGCGCCAGCAGACCCGGTCTCCGGCGCCGTACCGCGGGACCGTCGGCGCGTCGATGTAGGCGTCCGGATCCGTGGTCTGGGCCGCGGCGCAGTCGACCGGGATCGGGGCACCGATCGCGGTCTGGTCCAGCACCGTCTTGTCGATCTCGATCCCGCCGGAGCTCTGCGACGCCGACGAGACGTCGGTCACGGTCCGCGAGTCGAGGCCGTCGCCGTCGATCCGGACCTCGGGATCGGCGGTGCAGTCGACGTCGCCGTCGATGCAGATCCGCTGGTCGTCGCCGCTCACGAGGACGCTGTTGGTCCAGCTGTCGCCGGCGCGGACCGGGTTGCCCGGATCGTCGGTGAAGCCCTGCTGGTAGAAGCGCCGCGTGCGGGTCGGGAAGGTGAGCTCGTAGTCGGCGTTGGGAGCCAGATCGGGGAGCGCCCAGCCGATCGTCCAGCTGCCGTCGGCGTTCTCCGTCGTCGACCGGTAGTCGAGCGAGGGGGCATCGCTGCCCGTGGGGTCGCACTCGGCGTTCGCGGGTCCGCCCGCCGGGTCCTCGTAGTTCACGCTGCCGAGCGGGCAGAGGCCGTTGGGCAGCGTGTCGGTGACGGCGCCGCCGGTGACGCGCCGGTACTCGGAGGTCCGGAACCGCAGGGTCCATTCGCTGATGCCCTGTTGGGCGATCTCGGCGGGATCGACCGACTTCGCGACCGCCAGGTCCTCGGCGGTACGCGTCAGCGTGGTCGCGTCGGACACCGGCAGGTGGAGCAGCGGGTCCGGATCGTCGCCGCGGTAGGTGCCCTCGGCGAACGCGTGGTTGGTCAGCGGCTGCTCGTCGGTCGTCTCGGGGCCGGAGTTGTTGTCCAGGTTGGCGGTCTGGGGCCCGTCGTCGTCGGGCTCGTCGCCGCTCCAGGCGTCGGTGTTCTCGCGGAGCGGGATCGCGGCGACGTACTGGATCTCGATCGTCTCGTTGGGCGCGAGCTGCCCCAGGCCGGTCCAACGGACGCGGGTGTAGACCGCGTCGGCGTCGAGCGTGGCCGGCTGCGGAGCGCCCTCGTCGGTGCGGATCGTCTCGACCAGCGTCGGCGTCAGGCAGCGCGCGGCGTCCAGCTGCCCGGGGGCGTTGCCCGGCGCGTCGATCGCGCCGGACCCGGGGTACTCCTCGGCGGAACCGGGGTTGGTCGGCGCCGAGGTCGTGTTGTCGACGGTGCCGCAACCCAGGAACTCGAGGCCGGCCGGCAGGTAGTCATCAACCGAGATGTCGGTGGTGGGGTGGATACCGTTGTTGGTAACCCGCAGGGTGTAGACGGTCTGATGGTCGTGGAGGCCGCGCATCAGCTCGCCTTCGGAGCTGGGCTCCGACTTGGTGATCTGGATCGCGCTGATCTGGGTCGACGCCTGACCGGTGTTCGAGACCATGCCGGTCGCCGAGGGCTTCGCGACGCCGTTCTTCTCGAAGTCGGGAACGACCCGCGGGTTCGCGTCCGCGTACGCCGTCGCGGTGTTGACGTAGCTCGAGCCGATGCCGAACACGCCGGTCGAATGGGAGACGCGGTAGCCGAGCGCCTCGCTCGAGTCGACGCTGATGTCGGAGACGTTCTCGAAGATCAGGGTCGTCTGGCCCGGTCCCGGTGCGTTGTCGATCACCCGCGGCTGGACGGTCGTTCCGCCGAAGCTGCCGCTGTTGTTCACATAGCTGACGCCGGGCGGCAGGACGTCCCGGAACGTCAAGTTGTACCCGTAGGGACCCGGGGTGGCGTTCGTCACGCGCAGGGAGACGGCGGACTGATTGCCGAACAGGACGTTCGCCGGCGCCTCCTTGCTCAGTGTCAGGGCCGCATCCGCGGCTGGCGCGAGCCCGAGGGTCAGTGCGGCGCCAACCGCGAAGGCGGCGGCGAACGAGGTCCGCCGGAGGCGGGCGGGCAGCGATGGGCGAGCGGGCGGCGACAGCAGCACCCGCGTGACGCTACCGGATTCGCTGGGACGATCCGCCGGTTAAACGCGGGTACCGGCGTTTGGTGAATTTCGTGCAGAACGCCAGGCCGGGCGCGGTTCTTTGGGTGCGGGTCACGGCGGCCGGTCCGGGTGGTCGGGGCGGAAGGCGGCGGATCGGGGTCGGACTCGCCCTACGCGTGCGTAGGGCGCTCGGCTACGGTTCCGTAGGAACAACTTGCAACCGCTTTACAGGTCCGCTACGTTCTGTCCAACTGCTCGACAAGTCGGGCTCGTTTGTACAGCAAGGAGCGGGATCACGATGAGCACGGCCACCGCCGGCGACCTGCCTTCCCACGGGCACGAGCACCATCACCACCACGAGGACGGGGAGGTCAACGCCCCGACCTGGACCGACAGCAAGCGCTACGCGTGGCTGCTGGGGCTGTTCATCCCGGCGTCGCCGTTCGTCGCCTGGGGCCTGTACGAGGCGACCGGGGCCGGCGTCTTCTGGTGGCTCGGGCCGATCTTGGTCTTCGCCCTGATGCCCGCGCTCGACGCGATCATCGGCACCGACGCGGAGAACCCGCCGGACCGCGTGCTGGCCTGGCTGGAGCAGGACCGCTACTACCGCTGGTGCACCTACGCCTACCTGCCGCTGCAGTACGGATCGCTGGTCCTCGCCTGCTGGATGTGGGCCAACGGCGACCTCGGCCTGGTGGCCAACATCGGCCTGGCGATCACGATCGGCTGCGTCAGCGGGATCGCGATCAACACCGCGCACGAGCTCGGCCACAAGCGGGCGTCGTCCGAGCGCTGGCTGAGCCGGATCGCGCTCGCCCAGACCGGCTACGGGCACTTCTTCATCGAGCACAACCGCGGGCACCACGTGCGCGTCGCGACGCCGGAGGATCCGGCCAGCTCACGGCTGGGGGAGAGCTTCTGGGCGTTCTGGCCGCGCACCGTCCGCGGCAGCTTCCTCTCCGCCTGGCACCTCGAGAAGGCGCGGCTGGACCGCGTCGGCGGACGGACCTGGTCGATCAAGAACGACGTGCTCAGCGCCTGGCTGATGACCGTGGTGCTGTTCGGCGTGCTGATCGCGATCTTCGGCTGGGTGGTCGCTCCGTTCCTGCTGCTGCAGGCGATCTTCGGCTTCTCGCTGCTGGAGGTCGTCAACTACCTGGAGCACTACGGACTGGTCCGCGAGAAGCGCGAGGACGGTCGCTACGAGCGCTGCCGGCCCGACCACAGCTGGAACAGCAACAACGTCGCGTCCAACGTCTTCCTCTACCACCTGCAGCGCCACAGCGACCACCACGCGCACCCGACCCGCCGGTACCAGGCGCTGCGTCACTTCGACGACGCGCCGCAGCTGGTCTCCGGCTACGCGACGATGATCCTGCTGGCCGTGGTCCCGCCGGTCTGGCGCCGGACGATGGACCACCGCGTGCTCGCCCACTACGACGGGGACGTGATCCGCGCCAACCTGCACCCGCGCAAGCGCGAGAAGCTGCTGACGAAGTACGGGCCGGACACGCCCGCCGCCGAGCGCGCCCGCCGCGTCGATCTCCGCCCGGCGGGCGGCGTGGTCGCGGCGGG
>CAZFIQ010000075.1:6953-12153 GCA_964519185.1 uncultured Patulibacter sp. | reverse complement strand
CTCGATCGCCCGCGTCATGGGCGAGACCGCGCCGCTGCTGATCACCACCGGGGTCCTGGCGAGCACCAACACCGACCCGTTCGACGGGCGGATGAACAGCCTCCCCGTCTACGCGTTCAACCAGTACAAGTTCCCGGGCATCGACAAGGCCGCGTTCATCGATCGCGCCTGGGCCGCGGCCTTGACGCTGATCCTCATCGTCATGCTGCTCAACGTCGTCGCCCGCATCATCTACCGCCGATTCGGCACGGAGATCCGCTGATGTCCTCGCAGAGCGCCACCCTCGCGCCGCCTCCGGTGCGGGCCAAGACCATCGACGTCACCGACCTGGACCTGTACTACGGCAGCTTCCATGCGGTGAAGAGCATCAGCATGAAGATCGAGCCGAACAAGGTCACGGCCTTCATCGGATCGTCGGGCTGCGGCAAGTCGACCTTCCTGCGGTCGCTCAACCGCATGCACGAGGTGATCCCGGGCGCCCGCGTCGACGGCAGCGTCGTCGTCGATGGCCAGGACATCTACGCGCCCAACGTCGATCCCGTCGCGGTCCGGCGTGAGATCGGGATGGTCTTCCAGAGCCCCAACCCGTTCCCGACGATGTCGATCTACGACAACGTCGTGGCGGGCGTCAAGCTGAACGGCCGGCGGATGAAGAAGGCCGACATGGACGACATCGTCGAGCGCTCGCTGCGCGGCGCCCACCTCTGGGAGGAGGTCAAGGACCGTCTCGACCGCCCGGGCCAGAGCATCTCCGGCGGGCAGCAGCAGCGGCTCTGCATCGCCCGGGCGATCGCCGTCGAGCCCGAGATCCTGCTGATGGACGAGCCGGCATCGGCGCTGGACCCGATCTCGACGCTGGCGATCGAGGACCTGGTCCGCGAGCTGCGGGAGAACTACACGATCGTGATCGTGACCCACAACATGCAGCAGGCCAGCCGGGCCAGCGACTACACGGCGTTCTTCAACGTCGACGGCACCGGCCTGCCGGGGCATCTCGTCGAGATGGACACGACGGAGAAGATCTTCTCCAACCCGGCGAACAAGGCCACCGAGGACTACGTCAGCGGTCGGTTCGGCTGAGCGCGGTCGCGCTCCGCTGTCCGGGGTAGGGTAGGTGGGTGGTGACCACACGCTCCAACTACCGCGAGGAGATGGCCGACCTCGAGCGCGCGACGCTGGCGGCCCTGGACCTGGTGATCCGCCAGATCGAGCGGGTCACCGAGGCCCTCGAGCATCAGGACGTCGAGCTCGGGACCTTCGTGATCGCCGACGACGAGCGGATCGACGGCAGCTACCTGTACGTCAACCAGGGCGTGCTCTCGCTGTTCGCGCTGCAGGCGCCGGTCGCCGGCGACCTGCGGCTGGTCGCCAGCATGCTGCACATCGCCAAGCACTTCGAGCGGATCGGCGACCAGTGCGTGAACATCGCCAAGCTGATCCCGCTGACCGGCAACGACCCGCCGCGCAAGGACGAGGTGCTCAAGCCGATCCTGCGGATGGGCACGCTCGCCCGGGACCAGGTCGTCCAGGCCCGTCAGTGCCTGGCGCTGCGCGATGTCTCGCTGTCCTACGACCTGGTGGTCCGGGACCAGGAGCTGAACGTCCTCAACCGCGAGATCTTCCGGTTGGCGATCGACCTGGGCGACGACATTGACACCCGCGAATGGCTGATGACGATGACGATGGTCGCCCGCGCGTTCGAGCGGGTCGGCGACAACGCCGTTGACATCGGCGAGCAGGTCGCCTTCGTCGTCGAGGGGATCCTGCCGGAGTTCAAGGACCGCGCCCTGAAGCGCGATCCGGAGGTCCGGGCCGATTCTTCGACGGATGACCGATGAATCCTGCCGACAGTTGTGAAATTGCTGTGTTCGTTCGCGTCACGGGTCGCGGGGTCCGACGGGGATCCCTAGACTGAACCGTGATGCAGGGACCAGCTTTTGCCCTGAACGCGGCGTCCGCCTCCGGGTCGTCGTCCCGCCCCCGCACCATGCGGGTGGCGGTGATCGACACCGACAGCGGCTTCCTGCAGGTCCTGGGGAAGCGCTTCGAGCGGTCGGGATGGCAGCAGCGCGTGCTCGCCAGCCCGGTCCCGGTCGAGGATCTGGTGGCGATGCGCCTGAACGTCCTGGTGCTCGACCTGGCGATCCTCGGGCCGCGCGCGGGGGAGTACCTGCAGACGATCGCCGAGCGGATGCCCGCTCTGGGGATCATCGTCTGCACCGGGCGATCGAGCGTCGGCCAACGGGTCCGCGGCCTGCAGATGGGGGCGGACGACTGGGTCACCAAGCCGTGCCACCCCGACGAGCTGATGGCCCGGATCGAGGCGGTGGCGCGCCGCCACCAGCGCTCGGAGGCGCCGGTCGAGAGCGGGCCGCGCAAGACCGGCGAGCTGGAGATCCACGCCGATCAGTTCCAGGTCTTCGTGGCCGGTCGCTCGGCCGAGCTGACCAAGCGCGAGTTCGAGCTGATCGACCTGCTCGCCGCGGCCGAGGGTCGTGTGCTGGAGCGCGAGGAGATCTACCAGCGCGTCTGGGGCTACGCGATGGCCCGCGGCGACCGCTCGGTCGACGTGTTCGTGCGGAAGCTGCGGCAGAAGCTCGACAAGGCGTCGCCGGACTGGCGCTACATCCACACCCACTTCGGCGTCGGCTACCGGTTCGCGCCGGAGCGGATCGACGGCGACGACGTGCCGACGACGCCGGAGAAGGCGCCGACCCCGGACCTGGCGCCGGACGACGACGACCTCTTCGTCCCGTCGGTCCTGACCGACGAGGCGCTGGCGGCGCTGTTCGCCGGCTCGTCCTCCTGATCACGCCGGTCGCGCGATGCGCCGGCCCGCTCGCGCTAGGCTGAGCGGGTGAGCAAGGGCGTGCGCACCACCCTGATCGTCGTGGCGATCGCCGCGGTCGTCTGGGCGATCCCGTCCGGGGGCCGCAGCAGCGACGCGGTCTGGCAGGCGCTGTCGGCCCTGATCTGGGCGACCTTCGTGCTGATCGGCGTCCGGCTGTACCGCGAGGGCCGCGGTCGGATCGAGCTGCTGGGCGACGCCCACCGGCTGCTGCTCTACGGTGCGATCGGCCTGATCGTGGTCGCGTTCGCGGCCCGCCCCGGGATGGTCGGCAGCGGCCCCGGCACGCTGCTCTGGATCGTCCTGCTCGGCGCCCCGATCGCGATGCTCTACGCGGTCTGGCAGCGCTTCCGCGAAGTCGTGTAGGCGCGGGCGGACTGGCGTGACGATTCGCGGGTGTCCGCGGCCCGTCGGTGACGTACCAGGAACGCATGCGTTTTGAATGTGTATAGCGTTCTGGCATGGTCTCCGTCGATCACGCGCACGAGTGCTTCCTGATCTCCCCGATCGGAGAGGAGGGAAGCGCCACGCGCGAGCGCGCCGATGGCGTACGCGACTTCATCGTCAAGCCCGCGATCGACGAGCTCGGCATGGGCCTCGAGGTCGTGCGTGCAGACGACATCTCGAGGCCCGGCCAGATCACGCTGGATGTGATCGATCACGTGCTCAACGCTCGGGTGGCAGTGGCCGACCTCACGGATCTGAATCCCAACGTCTTCTATGAGCTTGCGGCTCGGCACGCTGCCCGGCTGCCTGTGGTGCTGATCACGCACGAGGATCAGCTCAAGGCGCTGCCCTTCGACCTGCAGCAGATGCGGACGATCCCCTACAGCGACACGAATCTGAAGAAGGCGGCAGAGGCTCGCGAGGCGATCAAGGGGCACGTCGAGGCGGGACTAGGCGGCGCCGTCGACTCGCCGATCGCCGCAGCCATCAACCTCGAAGCACTGCGAACGGGCAACTCGGGGGATCAGACCCTGGCGCAGATCGTCTCGCTCCTGGGCGAGCTGAGCGCAAGCCAGCGCAAAACGCTCGGCGAGCTGCGCGAGTTCGTGGCGCTGACCGGCACCGCGAGGTCCCAGCATCTGCTCGATGCCGAGTTCAGGAGCGCGCGTCAACAGGCCTTGCGTGACCGTCACATGGTCGCGGTTACGGAAGGCGAGCCGGTGGATGTCTGGGTAAGCGAGGCTCCCCATCGGGGGGCGCATCGGCGCGTGCGCGTGCGGCGAGCGGGGCACGAGACGGCGTTCACCGTGGATGACGTGATCGACGACCATGTGATCGTTGGGCGTGCCATCGAAATGATTGAGCAGGACGAGGACGCTCCCGGCGTCCGAGGCGAGTAGCACGACGGGTCGCCGTGCGGTCAAGGCCGGCACGGTTGGTTTGCACGTTCGTCGCTGATCGGGCCTAGCTTGGATGGTTGGTTCTGGGGGACCGTGAGGTATGTCCCGATCCTCCGACCGTGGGCAGGCGTCCGTCGAGCTGGTCGCCCTGCTGCCGTTGCTGATCCTGATCCTGCTGGCGCTGCTGCAGGCCGTCCTGGCCGGCTACGCCGCCTGGTCGGCGACCGTGGCCGCCCGCGCCGGGGCCCGCGCCCACGCGGTCGGCGGTGACGTCGAGCGGGCGGTGCGGCGCGCGGCGCCGGTCGGCGGCGACCGCGCCCGGATCCGCCGCGACGGCGACGTGCTGACCGTCCGCCTGCCGGTGCCGTCCGTGCTGCCGGTACGGCTCGGCACGATCGCCGGTGCCGCTCGCTTCGAGGGGCAGCGATGAGCGGGGGCGATCGCGGGACGCTCGGGTCATCGAGCCGCGGGCAGGCGTCGGTCGAGCTGGTCGCGCTGGCCCCACTCGTGGTGGTACTGGTGACGGCGCTGGTGCTGGCGCTGCAGGCGTACCGCGCCCGCGAGCTGGCGGGCCTGGCCAGCCACGCCGGAGCCGTTGCCGCGCTCGTCGGCCGGGACCCGCTGGCCGCCGCGCGCGAGGCCGCTCCGGGAATCGCCCGCGAACGCCTGCAGGTGGAGCGGCGTGGCCGTCGGGTGACCGTCCGCGTACGCGCCGAGGGACCGCGCACCCTGGTCGCGGCGTTCGACGCCGAGCGCACCGTTCGGCTGCCGCCGGAGGTCGGACCGTGATCGGCCGGAGTGGCGGGGACACGCGAGCGGATCGCGGTGCCGACGACGGCCGGTTCGCCGTGGTGCTGGCGGTTCCGGAGCGAGCCGCGACCGCCGGGGCCGCGGTCGCCGCCGGGACCGCCCGAGCGGAGGTGCCGGTCGTCGCATCGTGGGGTGGCCCGGCCGCGGTCGGCGGGGCGGGGCTCGGGGGCACCGCCGCCGCGGAGTCGCCGCGGCG
>CAZFIQ010000075.1:2395-6943 GCA_964519185.1 uncultured Patulibacter sp. | reverse complement strand
GCCAGCCCCGTGGGCGACGCCGCGGGCGCGGCGGTCCGCCGCGCGGGTGCGGGCGCTGGGCTTCGACCCGGTGGCCGCTGGGAGCAGCGTGCGGCTGGAGCTCCCCGGCGACGAGGCGCAGGCCGTCGCCGCAATCGAGCGGCTGCGGGCCGGACTGACGGAGGAGCGCGTCGTCTGCGTGCTGTCCGGGGCCTGGGGCGACCGCTTCCTCGGCCTGTTGGAGCGGGAACGGACGGTGCGCGCCGACGGTCCTCCGGTCGACGTCACGGCGTGCCGCCGCGCGTTGCGTCGGCACGGGGTGGCGGTCGAACGGGTCCCGCGGCCGACCGGCGGCGTCGCCCGCCTGCTGCTGGGGGCGGGCTGGACGTCGCCGGTGTTGGTGCGCTGGGTCGGGGACGGGCCGGACGACCGGTCGGAGCCGGCGGACGGCGAGGCCGGGCAGGCGCTGCTGGTGGTCCTGCTCGGCTTGCTGCTCGCGCTGCTGCTGGCCGGGGCGCTCGGGGCGCTGGCGCTCGCGTCCGGGGACCGCGAGGAGCAGCAGCGGGCGGTCGACGTCGCCGCGCTGGCCGCGGCGGCGCAGCTGCGGGCGGCGGGCGGGGGCGGGGCGGCCGTCGCGGGGTGGACGTCCGGGGCCGAACCGGCGGCGGTGCGGGCGCAGGCGGTCTCCGCGGCCCGGACGTCGGCCCGCGCGAACGGCGCCGGAAGCGTCGTGGTCGACTTCCCGGGCGGCCCGGAGCGGGGCGTCCCGACCCGCGTGCGGGTCCGGGCGGAGGTGAGCCCGCGGCGGGCCGGGGTGCGGTTGGACCCGGTCACCGCGACGGCGGAGGTCGCGGTGGTCCCCGACGCCGTGGCGGTCGCGACCGGCGACGAGTACGCGGGACCGCTGGCGATCCGGCAGGGCCGTCCGATGCGACCGGACGTGGCGCTGGCGTTCGACCGCATGAACGCGGCGGCGACCACCGCCGGCCACCCGCTGACGGTGGTCAGCGGGTACCGCTCGAACGCGGAGCAGGCGCGGCTGTTCGCGGCCCATCCGGACCCGAAGTGGGTCGCCCGCCCGGGCACCAGTCTGCACCGGCTGGGGACGGAGCTGGACCTGGGGCCGGCGTCGGCGTACGGGTGGCTCGCGGCGAACGCGGAGCGCTTCGGCTTTCGGATCCGGTACGCATGGGAACCGTGGCACGCCGGCTTCGTGCGCCAGACGGCGTCCGCCCACGTCGCCGAGCAGGGGCGCAACCCGGCGGCACCGGTCACCGGCAGCACGATCCCGCCGTGGGTGCCCGCGCGCTACCGCGATCTGGTCCGCGCGGCGAGCATCCGCTTCCGGGTCTCGGCGGCGATGCTCGCGGCCCAGCTGAAGGCGGAGTCGGACTTCGACCCCCGGGTGGTGTCGTCGGCGGGCGCCCAGGGGATCGCGCAGTTCATGCCCGGCACGGCGGCGGCCGTCGGGCTGCGCGATCCGTTCGATCCAGCCCAGGCGATCCCCGCGCAGGCGCAGCTGATGGCACGGCTGCTGCGCCGCTTCGGCTCGGTCCCGCTGGCGCTGGCCGCCTACAACGCGGGCGAGGGCCGGGTCGGAGCCTGCCACTGCGTCCCGCCGTACCCCGAGACCCAGCGCTACGTCGCCCGGATCGTCGCGCTGATGCGGGGCTACGACGACGACGGGGTCGGCCTGGCGATCCGGTTGGTCGAATAGGCCGGGCGGGATCGCCCCAAGCGTGTGCAGTGTATCCGACCTCGGTAGGGTAACGCGAGTGAACGCCACGCAATCCGGAGCGGAGACAGAAGTTCTACGCGGTAAGCAGGAGCATCGACTTGCAGGTCTCCTAGCGGATCTGAAGAGTGCGGACGAGGCTGTGAGCGATCTCGAGACACGGCGTCTCGAACTCGTGAAGGACCTTCGGATCATCGACGCCGAGGTTGAGACGGCGCACGAAGCTGTGGACGTTAGTAAGACGGCACTTGCTCGGGCTGAAGCAGAAGCTGAGTTCCAGGAGACGCAGTTCGGGCAGACGCCAAAGGCCGCAGTCGAATCCGTGAGGCAAGCCCGCCTCGATTTGGGCGTCGCGGAAGAGCGGCGCGCCGAGAGACTCGGAATCCTACGTCGAGAAAAAGCTGGACGTGAGGGAACACGCGACGCCCTTGATGTCTCGCTCGAAAGAGCCCAGGCTGAGCGTGAGAGGGCACGTCAAACGTTGCAGGAGCTTCAAGACCAGCGCCGCCGAGAGGAAGCCGAAGCGCTGAAGGCCGACCTCAAGTCCATGGCGCCGGTCGTCGAGGCACAACGCGAGGCGCTTGGAGCATCCGGTGCGGTTGAGCTTGCGGCTGAGTACGAGGCGCGTGCGGATCAACATCAGGTGCACGGCCGGGCGTGGCTGACGGCTCTGGCGTCAACGGTCATTGGCGTTATCGCCGCCGTGATCGTGCTGTTCGCCTTGAATTCCGCGGGCGCGAGAGCCAGCACATCGGAGATCGTCACCCACGTCAGCGTCAACATTGTCGTCCTGGGCATGCTGGTGTTCGTCGCGCGCGTCGCGTCGCTCCAGTTTCGCGCCCAGCGTCACATGGAGGAAGTTGCCCGGAACAAGTCAGCTGCGCTCCGGACGTTTAACCGGATCGTGGTTGCATCACCCGAGCCCGAGGTACGGTCTGCGATCGCGACCGTTCTGGCTCAGAACGTGTTCGCATCGACCGACACCGGTCTGCTCTCCGACTCGTCGAGCGACCAGGTGACCATCGTCGAGCGGATGGTTGCACCTTTGTCGCAACGCTCTTCGTGACACCGTCGCCTCGGTGAAACGAGGGCGTCAGTCGACCTCGACCGGGAGCGCCGGGTCGGCCGTCCACTCGGTCAGCGAGCCATCGTAGAGCCGGGCGTCGTCGCGGCCGACCAGGCTCAGCGCGAACAGGTCGACGGTCGCGGAGATCCCGCCGCCGCAGTAGGCGACCAGCGGCTGGTCGGCGGGCACGCTGCCGGCCTCCAGCGCCCGCGCGATCTCGTCGACCGGCCGGAACCCGGCGCCGGCCTCGTCGAGCAGCGCGGCGGACGGCACGTTGACGCTGCCCGGGATCCGCCCGGGACGGCTGTAGGACGACGGCCCCTCGCCGCGGAAGACCCGCGGCGGCAGCGCGTTGAGCAGGCAGCCGCCGCCCTCGGCGACGATCGCCTCGACGTCCGCGCGGGTCGCCAGCAGCTCGGGTCGGACCCGCGGCACGAAGGTCGCCGCCGGGTGGGTCGCCTCGCCCGGCTCGACCGGGAGGCCGGCGGCGGTCCAGGCGTCGATGCCGCCGTCGAGCACGCTGACCGCGTCGAAGCCGAAGTACCGCAGCAGCCACCACAGCCGGGTCGCCCACATCGGCGACTCCTGGGCGTACGCGACGACGTGGACGCCGGCGCCGATCCCCAGCGCTCCGGCGCGCTCGGTGAACCGCTCCGGCGTCGGCAGCGCGAACGGGAACCGCGCGTCGGGGTCGACCAGGTCGCCGACCAGGTCGGCGAACGCGGCCCGCGGAACGTGACCCTCCCGGTAGCGATCGCGACGGCTGACCGGCGTGTACGGCCCGCCACCGGTCGGCCGGTCGAGGACAACCGTCGTGTCGAAGACGCGGAGCCGCGGATCGTCGAGCACGGCGGCCAGGTCCGACGGGGAGACGAGCGGCGGCAGCAGCGGCATGGCCGGGACGATACGCGGGGCGGCGGGCCTCGTCGATCGCGCGCTCGGCGAGCTGGCGTGGCGAGACGGCGATCGGCGTCGCGGGGACCACACGGAACGCGATCTCGCCGACCACGGCTGCCGAGGTAGCGCTTCGGGTGCGACCATCGGACGTCGCGAGCGGCCGGCCTCGGCGACCTCCTATCCTCGGGGAGATGGCTTCGTCCGCTCCCCAGAGCCGCAAGCAGCGGCTGGCCGCGCAGCGGAAGGCCCTGCCGGACGGTCCCGGGGTCTACGTCTTCCGGGGCGCCGACGACGAGGTACTCTACGTCGGCAAGGCCAAGTCGATCCGCAAGCGGGTCGCCAACCACTTCACCAATCCGGTGACCCGCGGGGCGGTCGAGCTGGTCGACGTGATCGAGGAGATCGAGTTCGTCCTGGTCGGCAGCGAGACCGAGGCGCTGCTGGTCGAGAACGGGTTCATCAAGCAGTACCAGCCGCGGTTCAACATCCGGCTGCGCGACGACAAGTCGTACCCCTACATCTGCGTCACGCTCGGCGAGCCGTACCCCCGCGTCTACAGCACCCGCGAGCGTCACCAGCCGGGCCGCCGGTACTTCGGGCCGTACTCCAACGCCAAGCGGGTGCGGGCGACGCTCGACCTGCTCGGCCGGCTGTTCCAGTTCCGCACCTGCCAGGGGCGCGAGCCGGGCCGCAGCTCCGGATCGCCGTGCCTGGACTTCCACATCGACCGCTGCACCGCTCCCTGCGTCGGCTACGTCAGCCGCCAGGAGTACCGCGACGCGATCGACGGCGTGGTTGCGTTCCTCTCCGGCCGCTACGCCGAGATCGAGCAGCAGATCGAGGACCAGATGGTCGACGCGGCCGCGGCCCA
>CAZFIQ010000075.1:0-2385 GCA_964519185.1 uncultured Patulibacter sp. | reverse complement strand
CGAGCGCCAGCGGGTGATCAGCGACAGCATCGGGTCGCTCGACGCGATCGCGATCACGGTCGACGGCGACGACGCCAACGCCCAGGTCTTCCAGGTCCGCGACGGCGCGCTGACCGACCGCCAGTCGTTCTACCTGACCGGCGTGGCGGGGGAGGCGACCGGCCGGGTCGCGGAGCAGGTGGCGGCCGCGTCGGCGTCGGAGCCTGCCGGCCGGTCGGAGGACACCGATGGATCGGCCACGGCCGACGCGATCCGCGCGGAGGTCCTGGAGCAGTTCGTGCTCCGCTACTACGCCGGGGCGGTCGTGCCGCCCGCCGTGCTGGTGCCGGATGGGGTCACCGAGCACGAGGCGATCGCGGCGGCGCTCGGCGAGATCCGCGGCACGAGGGTCGAGGTCGCGACGCCGCAGCGGGGCGACCGCCGCAAGCTGCTGGAGATGGCGATGCGCAACGCCGAGCTGGCGCTCGGCCAGGAGCGGCTGAAGGCCGAGCGCAGCCGCGAGCAGCGGGTCGAGGCGCTGACCGACCTGCAGCAGGCGCTCGGGCTGGACCGGCTGCCGGTGCGGGTCGAGTGCTACGACATCTCGCACCTGATGGGCCGCGAGACGGTCGCGTCGATGGTCGTGATGGAGGGCGGGGTGGCCGCGAAGGAGCACTACCGGCGGTTCGTGATCCGCGACCTCGATCCCGGGACCCCGGACGACTTCCGGAGCATGAACGAGGTGCTGCGGCGGCGGGTCGCGCAGTGGACGCGCCAGCAGGAGAAGCCGCTGCACGAGCCGGGTCGCGACGCGTCGTTCGCGGCGTTGCCCGACCTGCTGGTGATCGACGGGGGGAAGGGGCAGCTGTCGGCCGGGATGGCCGCCCTCGAGGGCTTCGTCGAGCGCGGGGTCGCCGTCGTCTCGCTGGCCAAGCGGATCGAGGAGGTCTTCGTCCCCGGGCGCAGCGCGCCGATCGTCCTGGGTCACGAGACACCGGGCCTGCAGCTGCTGCAGCGGGCCCGCGACGAGGCCCACCGGTTCGCGATCACCCACCATCGCGGGCGCCGCGACAAGGCGCTGACCGGGTCGGTGCTCGACGAGCTGCCGGGGATCGGCCCCGCCCGCCGCCAGCAGCTGATCCGCCACTTCGGATCGCCCGACGCGGTGCTCGCCGCCACCCGCGAGCAGCTGGAGGCGACCCCCGGCCTGCCCGGCAAGGTCGCGCGCGAGCTGTTCGCCCACCTGCATCGGTCGGTGGGCTGAGGCGGGCTTCCCGGCGCGGTGGTGTCGACTTCTGTCGAGGAGTTCGGCACAGGTCGACAAGCGTTCGGCCGCGGCCCCGTGGGGGGCGATTCGTGACCAGGACCGTGTAGGGCGCGGGTGGTGTAGGTGGCCTATCGCACGGCGCCATAACCCGGTGCTCCGGTACCCTTCGCGGCACCGCCCGCGCTTTCCGTCGCCTTGGAGATGACTGGTTTGCCGGGTCTTCTCGTTTCTGCACCCTCGAAGGATCAGAAGGACGGCTTCATGACCGTACGTGTCGGCATCAATGGGTTCGGCCGCATCGGCCGCAACGTCTTCCGGGCCGCGAAGGCCGCCAACGCCGACATCGAGCTGGTGGCGGTCAACGACCTGACCGATCCGAAGACCCTCGCCCACCTGATCAAGTACGACTCGATCCTCGGGCCGTACCCGGGCACCGTCGAGGCGACCGACAGCGGCCTGCTGGTCGACGGCCAGGAGATCAAGGTCTTCGCCGAGCGCGACCCCGCCGACATCGACTGGGCGTCGGTCGGTGCCGAGGTCGTCGTCGAGTCGACCGGTTTCTTCACCGACGCCGAGAAGGCCAAGGCCCACCTGGTCGGCGACGTCAAGAAGGTCATCATCTCGGCTCCGGCCAAGAACGAGGACGTCACCCTGGTCCTGGGCGTCAACGACGACGCCTACGACAAGGCCAACCACCACGTCGTCTCGAACGCCTCCTGCACCACCAACTGCCTGGCGCCGTTCGCCAAGGTGGCGAACGACACGGTCGGCATCAAGCACGGCCTGATGACGACGATCCACGCCTACACCGGCGACCAGCGCCTGCTCGACGCGCCGCACAGCGACCTGCGTCGCGCCCGCGCCGCCGCGACCAACCTGATCCCGGCGTCGACCGGGGCCGCCAAGGCCGTCGGCCTGGTGCTGCCGGAGCTCAACGGCAAGCTGTCCGGCTTCGCCGTCCGCGCACCTGTGCCGACCGGCTCGGTCGTCGACCTGACCTTCGAGGCCGCCCGCGAGACGACTGTCGAGGAGATCAACGCCGCGCTCAAGGCCGCCGCCGAGGGCCCGATGAAGGGCATCCTCGAGTTCACCGAGGACCCGATCGTCTCCGGCGACATCGTGACCAACCCGCACAGCTC